>NZ_JAWRYR010000025.1:0-7495 GCF_046940275.1 Pantoea sp. SIMBA_079
CCAACCCTGACGGATAGCGCGGTATGCCCACTTGCGGGTTTTGTCGAATAAAGTGCAGTTACGGCCTAAGCCGTAGTCGGCAATTATATTTTTGTCATTCGCTGCATTTAGATCGAGGAAATCGGCCAGCCAGTCCAGTGTGTAGAGTTCCGGCTGCCAAACGGCAATTTTCCAGTGGCTGTGGTTCGGATTTTTGCAGATTAGTCCCGAATAACCCGCGTCAGCCTCTAATTTTTTACGTAGCGCGTTCTCCACGGCGGCGGCATAGCGTAGTGGCTTCATTTTTCCGTCTGGCGCGGTGCGGATTGAGGTTTGTAGCGCGTACAGCAGATGCGCATGTCCGTTTTCAGGATTGGTGATGGTCAGCGTGGGTGCAGGGGCGTTACGGTCACTCCAGTCGATGGCGGCACCGGCGCGATCGACGTCGAATCCCAGCCAGAACATGGCGTGAGGCTGATTAAACTGGATGTATTTCGCCAGAATAGCGCGCTCCTTACCGGCAATGCGTACACCAAAGTGCAGATCGTCCGAAAAGTACGGCTTGTGCGGTAAACGTTCGTTGAAAAGTTTGAGTGCAGCGTTACTCAAAGCGCCCTGCGCTTATGGCGGGCTGTTGTCTGGCACGGTTCATGTGCTAATATTCCTTCAAGGTTTCGACCTGGCCCTGGTTATCATGTCCGCTCGCCAAAGTAGAGCATGATTTCCGGGGCTTTGTTTTTTCTGGCTCTAACGTTACACCGTCTGGCAACTTCTGTCGATCCCGCAACTATTTACCATAACAGTGCTTTCCTGCATCAAGATCGGTTACCGTCCAAACCTGTCAGTAAATCGTTGATTGCTAACCCGTCTACTCATTTTGCTATTGCAATTAGGGCACAAATGCTGCTTTTTGCCTTCAATAGTCCAAGTGTAATGTTTCTTATTAAAACCTATGCCACAAACATCACAGCGCCTTGGTTTAAACATCGCACCGAGAATGACAAGTACAACGAACCCACCAATTAACCATTCCATAAAATCCCTCTTAATGAAAAATCCCGCGCAGCGGGCTTCAGTCGTAAACTTCGCGTCGATGACCAATCGTGGCCGCAAGGATGACCAGCTCGTCATCCCGGATCTCACACAAAATGCGATAATCCCCCACCCGATAACGCCAGAATTCACCTAGCTCACCTTTTAGCGGTTTCCCTGACTGGCGGGGATCTTCTGCAACAGCAATGCGTAAGTCCATAAAATCTACAATCCGGCGTGCGGTTTGCTTGTCCATTTTACGTAACGACTTGAGCGCCCGATCGGAATAGTTAATCGTCCAGACCAAGTGACTTCCTCACGTCCTCGGACGAATGCATGGATTCATCACCACGCCGGATACGCGCAGCTGTTTCCGCCGCTAGGTAATAATCTTCCAGATCTTCGAGATGAGTAAGAATCGCTTCCCGCGCATAGAACGTCTTTGTTCTGCCCGTCTGTTTCGCAAGGGACTCCAGCCTTGACTCGATCTCATCAGATAGTCGGATAGCAAGCATACAATCCTCCTGAATTACTATTGATATACATGTATATCAAACTATACAGCACTTAAATTTAAAGACCAAAAAATAATCATCATGTGCCTATTGATAACAACCATAACTGTTGATAAATACAGTTTGAGGGTTTTCCTCTGAAACAGTTAAAGGACATTTTTTATGGCTCTGAAACCTGGTCCGAAACGCATTGCTGAATCAACTGGGAAACCAGATCAACGTCAGCGTGATAACAAAAACACTCCGGGAAACACACCGGACTTAAAACCCAGCAAATCGTCAAAAAAATAGTCACTGCAACATGAATCGTTCAGAAGCCCTTCGGGGCTTTTTTTGTATCTCCCGATTACCCTGATTGAACATAACATCCCTTTTGCGCATGACCACAAAAGCCGCTCAGGGCCGTACCGGCTTCATAAAAAAAGCCCCGCAAAACACAACCGCGGGGCCTCAAGCTGAAAACTGGACCGTACACATCACAGGACTCATGCCATTGCGGCATTAAAGTTTGCATAACTGAAAGGAATCACGGTAACTATAGTTTATTATCATGAGATAAGCGGAACGGTCAGATTAATATGTGCAATCTGTGTTTTCACTGCCCGAAATGCGGGAGCCAGACATTCCGATACACCACCGGGAGCGAAAAGCCGCATACGCCTCACGGGGCTGTCTGCAGCCGGTGCGGTACCCGCCTCACGAGCACCTCCTGCGTGTCGCCCAAAAGACAGCTTTCCGGCAAGCCATCCCTCTGACTGTGCTGATCCTGCGCTTTCGGTAGGTTTACACGGGCGTGGTATAAAAGGTATTACATCAGCTGTTACGGCTGAGGATGCGGGTTCAATTCCTGCTGCCCGTTCCATCTTTGTTCCGCAGCATACCAGCGTCCTTTTTTTGAGCGCTTAACAGGATGCAGCCCTGCCAGTCTGGCCTGTATGGCGCTGGCGAAGCCGGTCATAAAATATCGACGGCTCCCTTTTTGCCCCCTCAGCCTGCATGTTGTATTTAACATAACGCTACTTTTGCGCAGGGCATGAAAAAACCCGCCAGGGCGGGTCTTCAGCAACTCATCTCAGGAAACCTTGCGCTCAGGAGCACCTCTCCGGCTGATCTTGCCTCCCTTTCTGCCTGCTTCACGGGCTCGCTCTGGGTTATTCTTGAAGTTCCCGCCGCTTATGCGGCCACCTTTTTGGCCGGCTTCTGCAGCCCGTTCTGGATTTTCCGCAAAATTGCCGGCACCGCCTCTACGTCCCGTCATAACGCCTCCGGTTTGAGTTAAGTAAAGCCAGATAAAGCATAGCCTTAACTTTTTCCCTCTGCGCTTAATCAGGCGTGCACAGCGCTCAGACTGCCGCATCGATCGTTTTTTGACGTTTTTAAGGCAAAAAAAAACCCGCTCAGGGCGGGGAAAATTCGTTACAGAGGAATATCTCTGTCTCTAATAGGGCAACGTAAAGCTATTTAAGTTCCTTCCCTGCCAGAGCGGCAGTTTTCACGTATTCTGTAGGCTTCGCCTGCCGTCCAGGCAGAGCTTTCACAGCAGCAGGTCACGCATGTACAGAAACGAAGAAGAAAGGCTGTCTGACACAGTAATGGGCGAGGCCGTCATTGATCTGCTCGATGAGAGGGCGCGCATAACCAATGCCACACTGCTCCTGAAGCTCCAGACCTTCCTGCTCGCAACAGAGGAACCGTGGCGGGAGGCAGCGATACGCAGCGCTATCAGAGACATCCAGTCGGCAATTCTGGAGGTCGGCAGCAAAGCGTCATCTCTGCACTGAGCGCGGCAGCTCCGGGTGAACCGGTCAGGCACCCGTATTTAACATAAGAGTTCTTGGGCGCACCGCTCCGGGCGGGTTCGGTGCGAATGCGGCGTCAGCCCGGCAAAACCGGCAGCAAACCACACGATAAACCGCCCCGTTTGCGTCCGGTAAATTTCCCCGAACTGCATACTCATGCAGCCGGGTGAATGGCTCAGGCTTTCAGCCCAGATGCCCGCCAAAAGCCTCGTTTTAGCCAGTTATCACAGCGACGGGCCATCATACGTCCGCTGTCGCTGAGATCGCTCCAGCTCCAGCGCTTTCTGGTGCTCCAGCGCCCGCTCCTGCTGCTGGCGCAGCTCGACGGCATTCAGCCGTTCGACAACCGGCGCAGCTGCTCGCTCAAACTCTGCACCTGCCTGCTCAAGCCCGTGACGCGCTCGCTCAGCGCCGCGTTCTCCCGTTGCATAAGACCAGACATCGTCCGCCATTCCGCGAAGGCGCTCTCCCACTCGTCCAGCCTTTTCGAGTAGTCCTGCTGTAGCTGCTCTAATGCGCTCAGCAACTGTTTTTCCAGCTCTGTCATGTGCTATTTCCCCGCCAGTATCATCCAGCTCGAATCTTCGCCAAACGTCCCCGCCCCCGTGTTCACCCTCACGCAGCGGCGGCTCTGCTCGCCGCAGGTCGTGAGCTGAACGCCGTTGTTCCTCTCTGACAGCATGGCCTGCGTGCGCGTCTGCTCCCGGATGGTCGTGTAGTTGTCGGCTATCAGCTGCCCCTGCCACCACAGAATGCCCGCGCATGAGGCTGTCAGCAGCACGGAGACCAGGACGATGGTTAGCCACGTCTGGCTGACCATGCGCAGCATCCCTTTCGTACGCTGGCTCATGGCTGAGGACAGCTTCTGGTCGTGGGCGAGGATGGCGGCGCTGATTCTCTTCTCGCTTTCGCGCAGTTCCGCTCTGACAGACTTCTCGTGCTCGCTGAATGCGGCTTTCAGCATCTCGCCGGTACTCTGCTGCTGCGCTTTCGATTTCTGCTCTAAGTCCTTCGCCAGCGTTAAAAGACTGTTCATAGATGGCTCCCTTCAGTCGGATGTTTCGCCCCCCGTCCGGGTCGGCAATGCTGATACTGCTTTTCGTGGTGCGCACCACCTCAAAACCTGCGCTTTCCAGCGCCTCGGTGACGTCCTGACGGGTTTTCAGCTCCCCGGATGAGGCTAAGGCCAGTAAACCCTGTGTGATTGCCTGAGCGGCCTCCTGCTTCGTTTCCGGCAGCGCGGACGGCGTAACCAGCGCCCGCCGGTTCTCCGGCGCGTTCGGGTCGTGCAGCCCCAGTCTGCCGTTCACTATGGTCTGCCAGGCATCAATGCGCGGACGGTCGGCGCGGTCGTAATACGGCTGTAGCCGTCTGCCGGTCAGCAGCTCCGTGTTCGGGATCAGGAAATTCAGCTCCAGTCGCCCCTTATCCTGGTGCTCAACCCACAGCACGCTGTACTGGTCTTTATCGAGTCCGGGCATCAGAACCCGCTCAAAGCTCGCCATCAGCTTTTCGCGCTGGCCGGGCGATAAATCCTTTTCGGCAAAGGACAGGACGCCCGATGTGTACTTTTTGGCGTAGGGCGAGGCGTCGATAAGCTCCCGGACTTCCTCCGGCTTACCCTGCAGAACGCTGGCGCCGTCGCGCTGGCGGTCTTTTCCCAGCAGATAATCCACTGGACCGGCGCCACCGCCGCGGCCTCTGGGATGAAATTTAACGATCATCGTCTGCCCCCTTTTCCAGAACGGCATGCCTCAGCTGCTCCAGTCCGGCATCAATGGCCATCAGCGCGGCGACAACCTGAACGCGATCGTGCCCGGTACCGCCACCGGCGTTAACCTGTCGGGCAATCTGGTTAAGGTTGTTACCCATGCCGGCGAGCTGACGAAGCAGTGCCGGCGAGATCGAAGGAAGTTTGCCGGCGCGGGCGGGCTTCTCGTCCAGACACGTCTGCCGCATCCAGGCCGCGAGCTGTTTACCGTCGCAGCGTTCCAGCAGACGGCGGTGCTCATCTTCCGTTACCCACATAGTGAGCATTTTGCTGCGTTTGTCTGCCAATCCGGCCTCCTGATAACGCCGGGACGGACGGGAAATTCTTTCCTGGTCGGCGCGGTGTTGGGCAAGCCGCAGGCGCGGCAGTGGTTTTAGCGGGTTTCGGGGCGCAGCCCTGAACCAGTCACGTAGCGCTAGCGGAGTGTATACTGGCTTAAAGTACAGTGCAGTATGTCAGATTCTATATTGGCTGCATAAAAAAAGCCCTCTTCAAAGAGGGCTGTTATCTGATATAGGCTTGTTTAGTGCCAAGTGGCGCATCAAAGAAGACTGATCATTTCATCGATCGATTGTTTCAGCTCGGCCTCAGTATATCTATGAGCTTGCATAGTTACGTTTTCGGGATGATGAATATGGTTTCGAATAAACGTCTGTAAGGTTGCTTGGAGGGGTTGCTTTGGCACACCATTGGTTTCCGGTGTCCATTGCTTGCTATTGGTGATTCCTTTACTATTAAGCCATTGATCAAAATGAGAAATCTTATACTGTCCGTTCTTCTCTTGTAAGTGGCCATAAAGCTCATTGTGCAAATCAACTGTTGGCAAGTTGTATGCTTTATAGCTGATTTCCCCCCACGAAGGACTCCATGGGAACATAGGTGATGTGTTAGCAATTGAAATTAGATTTTTATTATTATCTTTTTTAAAGATAAAGAGCTCACTATTTTTTATTTTAGGGGATGAGAGCATAAACGGAGAGTGTGTTGTAACAAAAACCTGCTTTACTTTTGACAAGATAAGGAGCGCGTCCAAAAGTTTCTTTTGCCCCATTGGGTGCAAGCATATTTCTGGCTCATCTATAAAAAAATAAAATGGCTTAGATACTGCTGCACTCGCAGAGCTCGCTGTAATGTCCGCGTAAACCTGTAGTAATGATAAAGCCACAGCCCTTTGCATACCGTGCCCTTTCTCATTCATAGGTACGGATACACCGTCATCGATAATTACATTTGCTGTTTTGAAAAAATTCTCTATCTGTAATTCGTCAAAAGAAAACGAGATGTCGGCGTTTCCAAACTGAGAGGAAAAGACGCTTTGAACCATGCTTTCAATCTGTGCTATTTTTTGTCTTAACTCAGATGCAGGATTATTAAAAATACTGTGATAACTATTTTGAAAGTCCTGATACTCTTGGGTGCTTGTGTGTCCAAGTGCTATTTCTTTTAAAAGAGCACCGCAAATGGTTGAAGCTCCAAACTTAGACTCGTCACTCGGGTTGGTATCAGCCCAGATAAAATTGTTATCGTAGAGTTTTTTAAAAGGAGCATCTATCCCACTTGGATTGGTGTAATCTTTATCAACATCATTCCAAAACTTAACCTTTTTAATTTCGTCTGGATCGTCTTTATTCCATGATCTTTTTACTTTAAAACACTCACTCGTACCTTCCTGATAGATATTTTTCAGAAATGAGTTTATCTTATTTTCTTGAACGTGAGCATTAATAACATTAGTTAAATTACCGGTATAGGTAACCTCTATTGACAAATCATTGAGGATAATTGCAGGATCGGATTTATTTAGTAAAGTAGATGGATCTTTTTTGGTTGAGTCTTTAATAAACTCTAATGCTTCAAAAACAGTAGACTTACCTGAATTATTTTCACCAACTAAAATATTTAGCCCGCTACCCTCCGTATTACCGTCGGGAATATTAAAATTGATACTGTGATTTCCATGATAGCCTTTAAAATTATTAATATCGATAGATTTTATAAACATAGCTAATCCCTACTTTTGTTTTTCATTCGGAAGTAAGTCCTTCTACTAACCCCGAGCTCTATCCAAGGCTCGCCTAAAGACTTCCTTCCACCGCCTTTACTAATCCGGCCACCAATCTTGCCTCTTCTAGATTGGATCTCCGGTGTATGTGTTCTCTGCACAAATTCTTCAAAAGAAGAAATATCAAAATTTCTACTAGTCCATTTAGCAATGCTTTTTGCAATGCCACTTACTTCGTTATCGTCAAGTGGCAATGAAAATTGAAGGTTATAAGCGCTGGCACGCTCATAACATGCTTGAAACCACCGCTCATACTCCGGCCAACCCTGACGGATAGCGCGGTATGCCCACTTGCGGGTTTTGTCGAATAAAGTGCAGTTACGGCCTAAGCCGTAGT
>NZ_JAWRYR010000026.1:0-5963 GCF_046940275.1 Pantoea sp. SIMBA_079
ATGCAGATCAGAGTGGCAAGGTCTATTACTCGGTGGAGCGGGAGTTCCTCAGACTGCCGGGACCATTTCTCGCCTGTATTCCTCCAAACCTTTGCTGAGAGTTCAGTCCACCCTGCGGTGTTCCATTGAGCAATACCAACAGATAGTCCCATGGCATCAGTTTCGTCAGCGTATGGTCCATCAATGCGATCGTAATTTTCTACTTGAATAATTGGCTTATGTTTCAAATGTGCTGGAATTTTCATTGGCTATGTCTCGCTTAGTGGCTACTGATCAATAAATTAACTTATTTAATTAATTAGTAAACTCACTAAATGTAACAATTAAAGTATTTATATTAAGATCAATGAGTTGAGTAGATGTTCGGGCGGGTTTATGGGTGTTCAAGAAGATTTGAGATGGCGGGGCTGTCAACTCGCGGCTGTTAGCAATTAGAAGAGCGGCATCAGCAGTGTGAACTTCTTCCGTTTATTGTTAGTACTTAGCCGGGTCAGCAGCTTTTTCTAAACCGGCTATAGCATCATTTTAAATTCAAATTATTAGTTGTCGTCAGTTTCTTTCTTCTCTTCTGTCTGTTTTTTGTTATCTTGCTTATTTCCATTAATTGACTCGCTTACCTCTTTCAAAAAATTAACTCGCATTTTCTCCAGCAGTTTAACTTCTTCTCTAATAAATTTTTTATCCAATGAGTCTAATGGGGACTTATGTAGCTCCTTTAAAACCTCGAGCATATATTCCCTTTCATGACTTGTTTTTGTTTCTTTTAACTCTTTTTTAAAACTTACAAGTGACAAGGCTAGTGTCTTCTTATAAGCGTAATCTTCGATTATATGTTTTTGTTTTATATATTGGCTTGCGCTAAACCAAACGCCAATTAGTGCTATCGGAGCTATGGCAAGTCTTGCTATTATTATTGCTGCTCCACCTCTTTCTATATGGGTTTGAATGGCATAAATACATATCCCGATTGCCACTGAAAGAGAAATGGCACCTGCGATAGGCCATAATTTTAGACCAGCTTTTGCTTCTGTATATTGGCCTTCGAAATTTTGTCCTAGCACAACACTTCCACTTGTTGTTAATATATCGTTTGCTTTTTGCAGGACTTCTTTTGATTGCTCTTTTAGGCCATTAAGTATATCTGCTGCTTTGCTTGCTGTTGAACTTGCGCTCTCTACTTTGGCTATTGCTTCCTGAGTGGATGAAAGCTGTTTGTGTATGGTGTCTCTGTCTTTTGTTGTCTCGTCAACCAGTGTTTCAGCAAGCAATCGATACTGCTCAATCTTATCGCGACTTTCGTTAGATTCATCTAGCAGGCTTTGGTTTTTCAAAGCTTGGGATTTTATTTTCTCTATGTTTTCATCTGCTTTTGTACAGTAATCTTCCATTTCTTCAGTTAAATGGTTCGATGAGCTGTGCAGGTGTTCCATTTCTTTTTTTATGGATGCAGATGCTCTTACATTCCTTTTTATTTCTTCAATTAGACTGGTTGATTTTGTTAATGATGTTAATACTTCCTTGTTTAGCTTTCTTAGTTCTTTCAAGCTAATTTCTTTAGCTGATTTTGGATTGTAAGAAAGAAATCTAAATAGAGGTTTTAGTTGATCTAGTTTTTCATTTAGATTTGATATACTTAAATCGTACACCTGCCTTGCTGGTATTAAGTTTGGAGTTAATGGATGCCGTGGTATGCTATATATGCTTATTGTTTGCACTATGTTGATGGCTTTTTTTATCTGCTCTAATTCGCTATCTGTTTTTTCTTCTTTAAGTATTTGCTCTATCCAAGGAGTTGCACTCTCTATTGACTCTCTTAAACAAGATAGAATTGAATCTAAAACAGAGTTGAATTCAATTAAGTCTTCTTTTTGAAAGTATAACTCAAGGCTTTTTATTGTATCATTGGAAGAGGATATCGTTGATGTAATTATTTTAAGATGGTTGAATACCTCTGAAATAGAGGGGCTTCCTATTTCATCAACATCTATTTTACTAAGATCAAATCCCAGCTCTATAAGCTTTTCACTTAATTCTTCTATTAACTCAAGGGATTTTTTTGATTTTATTGAAATTTCTTCAGGTTTCATTTGGTATGATGGTATTTGGTTTTTATTGCATAACACATACCATAAATGTATTCTTCGATGAAAGAAAAAACCACCCGGCAAGGTGGTTTTTCCAAGGTTCACTAAACCGGCAAGTTTGTGAACCGTGGTAACTGGCTTAAACGGAGCGCAGTCACCTAATCTGTCCTTTCAGTGTAGCTGTAGTTGGGCTCACACTTCAAGAACTCTGTGTATAGTCCGCTATACAAACTCCGCTCCGTAAAACAGTTACCAGTGGCTACCGCCAGTGGCGATTTGTCGTGTCTATCAGGGTTGGAATCAAGAGAACAGTTACCTGAACAGGCGTGGTAGTCGGACTAAACGGGGAGTTCGTGCATATAGTCCAGCTTGGAGCGAACCACCTAAGCAGCACTCAGTGTCAGGCGTGGTATGAGAAAACGCGGCCATAACAGCGGAAAGACACGGGCTAAGCTGTAAGGTGGGAACAGGAGAGCGCACGAGGGAGCCACCGGAGGGAAACGTCCGGTATCTTTAAGTCCTGTCGGGTTTCGCCCCTTCTGACTTGAGCACCGGGAATCGGCAGATTTCTGTGATGTTCGTCAGGAGGGCGGAGCCTATGGAAAACCGGGGTGCCGGGGACTAGGCTCGGGGGGTAAGGGGGGCGCTGTTGACGTCGAACTGGAGGCTTTATGGCTGGTCGTTTGCATGTTGTATCTAAGACTGAAAAGCAGTTTCTTGATGATGCTGTTTTTGCAGCGGAACGGGCAAAAGGCAAAAAACTGTCCGGCCCGGAAAAAAAAGAGGTGCTGCGGGTTGCCCGTGAGCAGCTTCTTGGTCAGCGTGAAGCTGAAGCCGCTAAACAGGCACGGGTTCACGAACGTCAGGCTGCTGAATTCACTTGGAGCAAGCCTAAGCCTTTTCGTCGTTAGCCGGTAACGCTCGCCGCAGTGTTCGTCTGGCGTAGCCAGGGGAACCGAGGAAGCGGCATTTCACCTGTTTTTCGCATATGGCACGTACGCACCGGAGCATCTCATGACGAAACAGCACAAAACTGCGCTGAACATGGCAAAATTCATTCAGGACCAGAGTCTACTCCTGTTGGAAAAGCTCAATGAGCTGGATTTAGACAGTGAAGCGGATATGTGCGAAAAGCTTTATGAGGATGCTGAACGTCTTCATGCTGTGCTTCAGGACAGGTTAAATAAGGAATAACGGTAACCGGATGGCAAAAGTATCTATCAGTGAGGCTGCTAGGCTTACAGGTAAAAGCAGAACAACGCTGCACAGGTTAATAAAGACAGGTGAACTGTCTACTTGTGCAGGTGTGCGCAATTCAAAAATGATAGATATA
Source organism: Pantoea sp. SIMBA_079 (assembly GCF_046940275.1). NCBI lineage: Bacteria > Pseudomonadati > Pseudomonadota > Gammaproteobacteria > Enterobacterales > Erwiniaceae > Pantoea > Pantoea sp. SIMBA_079. Next base: position 3,418 of record NZ_JAWRYR010000026.1, read on the forward strand.
TCAGAGCTTATTCGTGTTTTCGGCGATATCTCTGCCCCGGTTACTGAACAGTACAGTGAACAGGCTTCTGAACAGCGTGTTACAGTGCCTGATACGGCTAATGAACAGATAATTAATAGTTTGAAACAGGAGGTTGAACATCTCAGGACGCTTGTTTCTGCACAGGATTCCCATATCAACAGCCTAAAACAATCACTGCAGCTGCTTGAGCATAAAAAAGATATGCAGCAGCTTCAGCCGTCACCAGTGAAATGGTGGCAGTTCTGGAAATAGCCGGCTGACAGCACCTGATTTTCCGGTAATTCTGGCCCCGATGGCGCGGTTGTTTTTGCGCTTCCTGCGACTCAGCTGGTATCTGTGCATCGGGGTGACGAATTGTTGAGTTCTTGCGAGGTTTCCCCAGGTCGCTGACCTGTTCGCGGCTTACGCCGGGCTGACTTGCGTCAGACTCCCTCCACACACCAGTCTCCTGGTGTCGCCATCGATACCGAGCCGTTCTTTTTCCTTTTTTAATGAAACCTGCCTGCAGTCGTGTCGGCAGCGTCGTGGTTAAAAGCCCGTTCAGGGCGCATGAAAACACTTAATACGTGTACGTCAGATTGTGGAAATTGCCGTCAGGCGTTGTGCCGCAGGGGCTGCAGCGTGATTTTTTCACGCGTCACTTTGTTTTCGTTTCACTCGAACCAAAGTGACGCCGTTCAGTCCGGAGGCGCGTTTGCCTCTGCAAACAGGTGCTTTCCGGAAGGCGTAATGGTGATCGCGGGATAGAACGAGTTTTTCGCGACAGACCCGCTACAGGTTTATCGGCTTTATGGTTGCCGGCGCGTAAATGCCGGCAGCGGATGGCAGGACGGTCGGTGCCGGTCACTGCGTTGTGAAATGTACCCTCATCGTCGCGTCGTAGGTGCGCTGTTTGTGACGATATCTGCTTCCAGGGGCGGGCAGATGTACCACGCTTTGCGTTCTCCCTTTCAGGCTGCGGGAGTGTTCTGTACAGCCACCCGAAGGCGATCCTCTCAGGCCGTGGGATCATTGGTGGTCGTCATGGACGACAGGACTACCCGGGCATACTATCAACGTAAATTCGTGACGGTCAACCGGAGGTCGTGATGAGCGTATCCATCAAGTCGGCAAAATTTGATCCCTACAACATGTGGCTGCAGCTGAGCGACGGGCGCACCCTAGGCGTCCCGCTGTCTTACTTTCCCGCGCTGGCCGGCGCCACCGCAGAGCAGCTTGCAACGTTTGAGCTGAGTCCGCGCGGCATTCACTGGGACGGGCTGAACGAAGATCTGAGTCTTGAGGGCTTTCTGGTTACGCAGAAACTGCAGCCGGTCAGAAAATCTTAACGGACGGGACGGACAGGAAATGTTTTGTCATTACCGCCGCTTCGCGCCAATGACAAAACAGCGGGACAAGATGTGTCTTTGGAGTACCGCCGGCACACCAAATCCTCCTAGTCAGGCTACGCCCGACACCCTTATAAATTTCGACGTGTCGAAATTTTCTCTATCCCTTTTGCGATCGCAGGATAGAACAGTGTCAGCAAGTGGACTGCCGCGCCTGGCGGCTTGGCCAACGTCTCACGGGCGCACAGTAAACTGCGCGCCCGTGAGACGTTATCGGAAATGATCGTTTCCTGTGAAAACACGGCTTTAGTGCCAGCATCCGCCCGGAACCGGCCGCCATTCACTCCCGTGCATAGTCATGCAAGTGCGCAGAAATCATCAGGGGCGTCTTTCAGGGATATGGGCAGGGAAAGGTGCCGGAAACGGCCATCAGGCCGCAGGATCGCGCCGAGGGCCCCTGCGGAGGTGCGGGCAAGCACTGTTATGTTAAATATGAGTGGCTGGCAGGTTCAGATAGAGCTGCCAGCAGGCGATTATTTGAGAATGGCCGTGAGAAGGCTGCTGAATACGGAACCCGTCACGAAAGCGTGCTCTGTTGTGACTTCCTCTTTCCGCATGTCTGCCAGCCTGGTAAGCGCACTTTCAGCATCGGCGGCGCGAACCTCTTCAAACTGTTTTTCCCAGCCCTCGCCAGTCAGTTGTGCAGATTTTTCCGCGTCCGATATTTCCAGGGCGGCGATGTGCTTACCCTTCTTAAAAAAACAGAACTCCGGCATGGTGTGCTCCGCTAACAGGGGTGAAAGTCATGGATAACATATCTGAACCGGCCTGATTTCGTACAGCAGAGTCTTCTGCTCGCAGTTCGGGGTTGGGATGTTATGGTAAATCCATGTAGTTAGAATAGATGAGAATCCGCCTATTTAGGCGGGTTCTTTAGTAGCCAAGACGCTTCAATTCCGTTGAAAGGCGTTTCAAGCTTTCATCAAGATATTCCTGGTTTTCTTTTAACTCTTTTTTCATGAGCCCAATATGATGAGTAAGTTCATGATTGTCTGCAGATCGACTAACCGGAAAGTCATCACTGGATGATAGCCGCCCGTTTTTGCTGTAATCCATTGTAATGCAGATCAGAGTGGCAAGGTCTATTACTCGGTGGAGCGGGAGTTCCTCAGACTGCCGGGACCATTTCTCGCCTGT
>NZ_JAWRYR010000027.1:0-4864 GCF_046940275.1 Pantoea sp. SIMBA_079
TACATCTTTAGCCGTGCTAGTGAATTACCGTCAGCACGCGCCGTACTGAGGCACCTATGCGCTTATCAGCCGTGCAGAAACAAACCTTAATTATGCTGTATCAGTTTTCCCTGAACCGGCGCCATACAGTCCCCCAGCGAACGATTCTACGCATAATCAATGAACAGGTAGGCACCATCTACCCCAACAACTTCCGTGCGTCCTGTATTCGCCTGGACGGCCACGGGCTGGTGGTGCGGGAAAGCGATAGTTCCAATCGGAAGTGGCTGACCCTTACTGAAGCAGGGATCGTTAGATCTAAGAAGCTATATGCTGCACTTAAGTTAGAAGACTGAAAGATGTAAAAATCGCCCTCATATCTTATCCGCCTAATTCTTGGCAAGCCAGTAAGAACCTACTTAAGTTACTAACGTCATGAATTTATTGTATAACTACGAAGGCAAATTTTAGAGTGTTAAGCTTAAATAATTATTTTTTTAAGGCTGCAATAGTATTATCAAGTCGTTTTAATAAGTCATCGTAAGTTATGATATCAATCATTTTTGCATATTTTCTTTTAATAATTTCAAAATCCAATTTTTGCTGGTCATTCATATCAGAGTCTTTTATTTTATCCCGCCCTGCAATTATTATTGCCTTTGGGTTGGAAATGCGAATGCTCATGCCTGCTGGTAAATTATTTTGATATTTTTTCGTAAGCGTTTTTTCGCCCTCAAGCCCCCATTTTGAAAGGTGGAATAAATACTTTTCGGCTTGCATTATGCCACCGCTTAGTTCAAGAGCCGGAATGCTATTACCTCTATATAAACTACCACTGAGTATTTTATCATCAAAGGGTTTCTTTACTTCGATTACATCGATATTTCCACTTGCATCTACAAGTGCAACATCAATATAACGTGAGGTTTTTTTTCCTGGCTTGGAATAATAGTCGTTTATGGTTACATTTTGAAGAACCATGATATATTTTGGGAATAACAAAGGTATAAATTGGACCATCATTTTTTGCCAATCTTTCTCGGACCAATTCTTCTTGCTCACCAAGGCATCACTAATCATATCCCTGATTAATGTATACTTTTCAATCTCATACTGGTTTAAATCATCAAGATCTAGCTTTGGCAGATTTGCAAAAGTTTTCCTGTTTAAATAATCCTCATACTTACCTTTAGCATCTTTCATACCATCTAAATATTGAGCAAGAATTGTATAAACCCTTGAGTTTGCATAGTGATTTAATTCAGTGGTATTAGGGAACTTCTTGATAAGATCATTGAAAGTATTTATTGGTATAGCCCCATTTTGATTGCCACCAATTACTATAGGCGTGTTTTTGCCTAAAAGTGATGCAAGCCTTCTAAAAATAGAGGTTTGTCTTTCAGCTATAAAGAGTTTCCTTTCAAAAGAAATTTTCTTATCCATAAACAAATTGTTATTAATACTTAAAATCCTGCCTGGAATGCAATAATAATTACCTTGAAGCTTGCCAAGCTTAAAGTAAATAGATTCATCCCCTGATAATTTATCATCAATCTCTGGGCTAATAACATCCTTTGATTTAAAATAAAAGCATTTTGATATGGTGACCTCAGAAGAATCACGTAACGATTCTAATACCCAATGCGGGCTCATATCATCTGGTTTATAAACAAGAATAAGTGTATTGTCGGCTTCTACAAAAGTGATCATATCAACTCCATGTAAACTGATGAAAGTAATATATATTTGATGTGTATAAATTGCCCCTAAGGTAAGAGGTGGCAGTATCTACCTTTTCTGCCCTTCTATGTGTAGTAATCACCCTCAGCTTTCAGTATAAAAAAACTTCAAATGTGTAAGAATAGCCCTCAGTTTTGCTGATAGGTAAACTGAAAATGAGTGATACGATTACCGGTCTTCTTCTCACTGTATTTTATTGACATCCTTGCCTTTTCTTGAATTTCTTTCACGGCTTTCACCAAAAAACCGCGCTTAAATTCTGCCATTTTTAGGTAGGATTTTGGCAGTCCATAACGCTCTATCATCCAGTCTACACCCAGCACTGCAAAGCCTGCTCCTTCAGCGTTTTTGTACTGGCACAATGACTCGTATAAGCGGATAGCATAGGGATTGGTTATACCGGCAACATCCTTAATTTTTATCTTTGTGAATCGCTTCTCAAGAGAGGTGAAAAACGGCATCAGATATGGGTTAAGATGCACTATGTAAGTGCCGCGACGCGGTGAGTAAGCCTTTTTGATCATCCATGGATAAACTTCACTGCCTTTCTCGGTTCCTTCGTCTTCTTCAGGGCGAAAAATACATACTTCCTTTGCTGCAAAGCCTGCCAGCGCGGTTCTTATGTCTTTACTGGCTTCTGCAGAGGGCAAATTATACATATCTGCGTATTCAGCAACAGTGAACTCACATAAGCCTGCAGATTGATCGCCGCCTTTTGTGGCATTGCGTATACGACCGACTGCTAAGAAAAGTATGCGTTTTTGATCGCGAGTTAGATGATAAGCTGCTTCAGTCATCTCATTTGACTGAGCAATGATTTTACTCACTGGCATGATTGACTCCACCAGCGCCAAAACCTGCTTATTATGTTCCGTTGGATCCAAGCTCATTTGTTCCCTGTGAGTAACATGATTGGTGAGGGCAATTTATACACGTGCTGAGGGCAAATAATACATACTGCGAGGGCAATTACTACACCCTATGAGGGCAATTTCTACATATTGTGAGGGCAATCTCTACACATTGATCCTTCGCAAGCCGCATCCAGCAAGGGCTGCGAGCCGCCTAAAAAGGTTTAAAATATATAAAAATATAAAAAAGCTATTAAAAATATCGCGGTGGATAAGTGGATAAGTGCCTTTTGCAGGGATCAGAGGCCCACATAAAGCAGGGCCGGGATAGATATGCATACCGTGAAACTAAGTAGGCACGGATCAGGCCCACAGCGTTAAAACTCATTTTGATTTTCCGGATGAACCTTTACCGGATGGCGCGTTACCTCTTCCCTTTCCGGACTTACTTCCTGTTGTTGATGGCCAGTTCCCGCCATTATCAGGATAACTCGAAGATGGGCCTCTTGAATCTTTTTTTGACATATAAACCTCTGTATTCTGTAGCAGTTATTCTAGGCCTTAGATTTCGGCAACTGAAACAGATTATGGCCATGTAACAGGGCACACAGCCATAACCATGAGCGTTTTTACGTTACTAAATCGCGCCGTTAAGGCGGTTAACCATAGTGTTATGATCATTCACCGCTATCAGCCCACTTATCAACTCTGGCAGAAACATTGCCGGATAATCGCCATAACGATCAGGCTGGCCAACCGGCAGCACGCACATCTGCGCTGGCAGGATCACCGGCTTGTGAGTTTCCTGCACCACGACCGTATCTCTCGTTGAACTCTCGGATGGCCTGCTCATGCATCCGCTTAACGTCACCAGACAGGCGGCTATCAGCGCCAGGGGCGTTCTTCTGCGCTTCATACATTCGCTGGCGCAACTGTTCGTTTTCACGTTTAACCTCGTTTAGGTGTTCGGCATTGGATGCCTGAGCGGCATTAAGCGCGCTCAGTTTGTTTTCCACATCAGTGCGATCACTCCTAGCAGAAGCCAGTTGTTGACACAGTAATTTGTTTGTCTGTTGCGACTGACCAAGCGTTTCACCGGCTGACTGAATAATACGGGCCTGACGATCAATCGTATTTTGCTGGAGAACGAAGAGCGCCCAGATACCAACAGCCAGCAGCGCGGCAAGCAGATAAACTTTGGCGTGTTTGAATGCGCCCAGTGTCATCCAGGCGGCTTTAAGACCTGTCCACATCATTCACCCCCATCCAGCGCAATTAACACAGCAGCAGGTGTTACAGAAGCAACAGCAGCGCTCATGGCAGCATTACCCTTCATGGAATTCAGCAGCGCCACGCTTACAGCGTATGAAAATGCTCGTTTAGCGAGCTCGACGGACTGCTTACCATTAGCGGTGAGTTTGATCACCGCCGCAGAAACGTCTGTAAGCGTTTTTAAGCCTGTTTCCAGTTCGCTACACGCAGAAGCCAGGGAAGCTATCAGATCGTCGCTTAGAGAGGCGCTGGTGGCTTCAGGATCCTTTTCTGCGTCAAAGGATCCTGCAGGGGCAGCAATGACAGTTGGTAATGTCGCGTTGATCTCATTCATTGCAGTGACCACGGAAGTGGCATTGACAGCAGCTAAAGCCTTTTGCAAATCAGCTACAACCGTCGTGTCTCCTAATGCATCCGCTAAAGCTGGCGCACTCTCCGCAGGCAGGCTTTCCCCTTTCAGATAGCAAGCCCAACCTGTACTGATGTTCAGCAGCTCAGAAAGGGACTGGAATGTCACAAAATACGATGCGAAACCGTCGCCAGCAGCGTGCACGTTGTTCAGTATGTTTACGCCAGTGCGAATAGCATTAAGCGATCCCGTTATGGAATCCGGATAAGTGACATCCGGTAGCAATAGCGCCATAAGCTGATCAGCCAGCAGTTTTGCAGCGGCAGCGGTACTGATAGCCAAAGTGACTGAAGCGGAGGCGGTAAACCCGGATTGATTAAGTTCTCGGAAGGCGGCGAGTTGTTCCGGAGTATTGAGCATCAGGCAATCTCCACCAGCGGATCTCCGCTCGCCACGGTTGAACCACAGGACACTGGATCATCCATGCAGATGACGCCTTTTCCGTTAATAGTCACCCATGCTCGGGTAGTGACCGCCGTTCCCGCATGTACGCCTGTACCATCGCTATGCTCGGCAAAAGCACAGCCGTCCACCATCACCGGTACACCGTTAATTTTTAGCAACGGTTCTCCGTCAACATCCTCACGCGGTGGAAAATCGCCGTGACCTGAAC
>NZ_JAWRYR010000028.1:0-4377 GCF_046940275.1 Pantoea sp. SIMBA_079
GTGATTGCTGCAGTCAGGGTGGTTTTACCGTGGTCAACGTGACCGATGGTGCCCACGTTTACGTGCAGTTTGTTACGTTGAAATTGCTCTTTAGCCATCGCTTGTCCCTCTAAGACACGGATATATCAAAGATATCGTCACATTAACCAGGCAGTGCCCGATGTTAGTTTTACAGAGAGAGAATCAGGAGAGAGATAAAGGAAGTGGTGCTGATACCCAGAGTCGAACTGGGGACCTCACCCTTACCAAGGGTGCGCTCTACCAACTGAGCCATATCAGCACATCTGGAGCGGGCAGCGGGAATCGAACCCGCATCATCAGCTTGGAAGGCTGAGGTAATAGCCATTATACGATGCCCGCATCCTGGAACTCGGCTACCTGTTCTTTCTGTAGCTTTTGAATAATAAAAGAAGACCTTTTACTATTCGAGCCAGTCAGAGTTTCCGACTGACCCTGACCACACAGATGTGCAATCTGAATCCGGAGGTGAGAGAGTTTAACTCACCCATCAGGTAATTCTTTACCCGATGCCCAACCAGGAGGCTGAGATGGTGGTGGGAGAAGGATTCGAACCTTCGAAGTCTGTGACGGCAGATTTACAGTCTGCTCCCTTTGGCCGCTCGGGAATCCCACCTACTTGATGGTGCCGGCTACCGGAATCGAACTGGTGACCTACTGATTACAAGTCAGTTGCTCTACCAACTGAGCTAAGCCGGCATCAAGTGACGCGCATTCTAGGAAGACCGGCTCCGAGATGCAACAAGAAAATCATCATTTTTATTCTTTTGCTTACTATTTGTGCAAAACCTCTCACCATCAGGCATTACTGCTGCTTCTATACTCATATTTGGTACAAATGTTCATCAACCTCTTTCAGCGAGCGTTCTCTGTTTCCCCTCTTTTTCAGCTGCCTTACGTTAAGCGATTTGCTCTTTTTTCCCGATGACTAAAAGGAAACACAACTTTTTCATTTCATCCGGTGAAAAAAATGTGGTGTGTTCTGCGAAAGCGCTCGCAGGATCATCATTTTACTTCTGTTTAAAGTGACACTGGTGTTAACCTCCTGCCCACTGTTTCCGTTAATTTATCTTCTATGACGCGCAATCGCGTTCAGGATGCTTCAAGATGAGGCAGGGATGAACCAGACTATGCGGTCAGATATATGCTTATGAGTAGAAAAACAACGCCACTGACCACCCCATACCTGCAATTTGACAGGCAGCAGTGGGCTGCGCTGCGTGACTCAGTGCCTATGACGCTGGACGAACGTGAAGTTGAGCGTCTGCGCGGTATCAATGAAGATCTCTCTCTTGATGAGGTCGCTGAGATCTATCTTCCTTTATCACGTCTGCTGAACTTCTACATCAGTTCTAATCTGCGACGTCAGGCCGTGCTGGAACAGTTTCTCGGTACCAACGGGCAAAAGATCCCTTATATCATCAGTATTGCTGGCAGCGTTGCCGTAGGGAAAAGCACGACCGCACGCGTTCTGCAGGCGCTGCTAAGCCGCTGGCCGGAACATCGCAAAGTAGAATTGATCACCACTGATGGTTTCCTGCATCCGAATGCCGTGCTGAAAGAGCGCGGTCTGATGAAAAAGAAAGGGTTTCCGCAATCCTACGATATGCATCGCCTGGTAAAGTTTGTTTCCGATCTAAAATCGGGTGCCAGCCAGGTCACAGCGCCGGTTTACTCGCATCTGATTTATGATGTCATTCCTGATGGCGATAAAGTTGTTGAGCAGCCTGACATTCTGATTCTGGAAGGGCTTAATGTGCTGCAGAGCGGTATGGATTACCCGCATGATCCGCATCACGTGTTTGTTTCCGACTTTGTGGATTTTTCAATCTATGTGGATGCACCGGAAATCTTACTGGAACGCTGGTATATCAACCGCTTTCTGAAATTCCGTGAAGGCGCTTTCAGCGATCCCGACTCCTACTTTCATCACTATTCACAGTTGCCGAAAGAGGATGCCGTAAATATTGCGCGCGGACTGTGGCAGGAAATAAACGGTCTTAACCTGAAAGAAAATATTCTGCCAACGCGTGAACGTGCCAGCCTGATTATGACCAAAGAGGCTGATCACGCCGTTCAGAGCGTAAGGCTGAGGAAGTAACAGGATAAAGCCCTGCGTGCAGGGCTGTTATCATGCTGCTGTGGCTAGCCGTTATCTGGCCTGAGCGAGATCTCTCCGCCAACCCAGGATTTACTTACTCCCTCCTGTTCCAGCAGTAAGCCACCCTGCTTATCGATCCCGCGAGCAATACCGTAGACCTCACGCTCACCAATCAGTAATTTAACCGGACGATTAATAAAATTATCCAGCTTTTCCCAGCGGGGTATGAATGGCGCCAGACCATCGCGCTCAAAAAGCGGTAACGCCGCGCGCAGGCTGTTGATGATATGAGCTGCCAGCTGATTGCGATCGATGGTAACGCCCGCTTCCTGCAGGTTTATCCAGCCCTGATTAATTTCTGACGTGCCCTCGCCCCGCATACCAAGATTGATACCGGCGCCCATTACAATTTGCGCCGCATCGCCGGTTTTGCCAGTGAGTTCAACCAGGATGCCTGCAAGTTTCCGATCGTTAAGATAGAGATCGTTTGGCCACTTCACACGTACATTTTCAGCGCCAAACGACTGAATAACTTCAGCCATAACAATTCCTATGACCAGACTCAGCCCCATTGCTGCAGCAGGTCCCTGCTCCAGACGCCAGTACATCGACAGATACAGATTAGCCCCGAAGGGAGAAAACCATTTACGTCCGCGGCGTCCACGCCCGGCCTGCTGATACTCTGCAACACAGGCAAAACCTGACTCAAGCTGATCCATACGATCGAGCAGGTACTGATTGGTTGAATCTATAACCGGAATAACGGCAATGCCTGAGGTCTCCAGATGAGCCTGGATAAGCGCTTCATCCAGCAGCTGCAAAGGCATCGCCAGACTGTAGCCTTTCCCTGTCACGGTATAGATATCCAGACCCCAGCTTTTCAGAGTCTGTATATGCTTATTAACGGCAGCACGACTCATGCCCAGCGCTTCACCCAGCTGTTCGCCTGAATGAAATTCTCCGTCAGCCAGCAACGCCGCCAGTTTGAGAGGAACGCTATGATCTTTCATGCAATAACCTCAACCGCATTGCGCTCACCCTCGGCACCAATAAAACGAACTTCAGGTTCCAGCCAGACATTAAATCTCTTACCCACATGCTGCCGCACTGTATGGGCCAGCGTGACAATATTCTGCGGTGTGGCGCAGTCCTGATTGATCAGAACCAGAGCCTGCTGGCAATGCACTGCAGCGCCACCCACTCTGAAGCCCTTAAGCTGGCACTGGTCGATTAACCAGCCTGCCGCCAGTTTTACTGTACCGTCAGGCTGAGGATAATGCGGTATTGCAGGCCACTGCGCGAGCAGCTCCGTGAGTTGACCGGCTGAAATAATAGGGTTTTTAAAAAAACTGCCCACATTGCCGGTGACGCGCGGGTCAGGCAGTTTGCTTTGACGCATCCGGCATACAGCATGGTAAACATCCCAGGCGCTGGTAGTGGCCGGGTTGAGTTTTGCCAGATCGCCATAACTCAGTACCGGTTTCCACGCTTTCATCAGGCGCAGGCCGGTTGCGATGATGACGTAGTCATCTTTGAGCCCGTGTTTAAACACGCTATCGCGATAGCCAAAGCAGCACTCCTCACGAGAGAGCCTTTTCATGGCCGATGTGGGCAGATGGAGTACATCGACATAGTGACAGACATCTTTAAATTCTATGCCGTAAGCGCCAATATTCTGAATCGGTGCGGAGCCTGACATACCCGGGATGAGCGCCAGATTTTCCAGACCGGGGATCCCTTTTTTCAGGGTATATTCCACTAACTGATGCCAGTTTTCACCTGCACCAACGTGCACATGCCAGGCTTCTTCGTGTTCTTCCAGCTGAATACCTTTGATGGCATTAACCACGACAGTGCCGTTGAAATCTTCGAGGAACAGGACGTTGCTTCCTTCACCGAGGATGATAAAGGGCTGACTGCGTTGCTGGCTGGAGTGCCAGGCTACGGTGATGGCTTCTGCGCTATCAGCGATAATCAGTGATTGTGCGTCGATCTCAAGACCGAACGTATTACATGCTTTGAGGGAGGTACCTGGGCTGGACATTTCACGGCCTTTACTGAGTGATCTGGCCGTAGTTTACCCGATTGGCTAATCAGGAGTGGGGGTTTTGATGGTTTTAGCAGGGAAATTTTACTTTTCTGCAGACGTAAAAAAGCCCTGAACAGACGTTCAGGGCTCTTTTACTTGATGGATGCCTGGCAGTTCCCTACTCTCGCATGGGGAGACCCCACACTACCATCGGCGCTACGGCGTTTCA
>NZ_JAWRYR010000029.1:0-1604 GCF_046940275.1 Pantoea sp. SIMBA_079
AAACCTCGGTTTGGGCGAAGCAGCAAAGCGGGAAGTTGGAACCGGTAGCGGAGAACTGCCGGATATGAGTTTTTTTGCATCAGGCGGAAACTCCAGCGCGCGTTACAGTAAGTTTCCTGACGGAACAGTCATTCAGCGCGGATGGGTTTCAATACCTTTGGGCGGCATAAATGTCAGCCTGCCCACGGCTTTCCCTTCTGCAAATTACGTCATCATTGGTATGGACTCTGATGCAACGGTAGGTAGCGGCGGAGTCATTGCTGGCGCGCCTGTTAATGCAGCCACGATGCACCTGCATGGACTTAACTGGATTGGGGGTAAGACAAATGATGGTTCACCTGGCGTAATGTACTGGATAGCGATATCACTATGAAAATTTATTGCTCAGAAAAAAATGCAGGCTTTTATGTTGAGGGTGTGTCGGACATTCCGCCGGATGCAGTGGAAATCAGCGAAGCCGAATGGCTTTCCCTGCTGGATGGTCAGAGTGCCGGAAAGATAATTGATTTCAGTGTGATGCCGCCTGCTCTCAGGGATTACGTTAAAACACAGGCCGCTGAAATTGAGGAAGCAAAGGCAAAAAAACAGGCTCTGATGAATGAGGCTGGCGACAAAATAAAGCCACTGGGGGATGCCGTTGATCTGGAAATTGCTACTGACGACGAGACTACGTCCTACACTGCATGGCGCAAGTACCGGGTAATGCTGAGCAGGATAGACACTTCTGCAGCACCGGATATTATCTGGCCGGATAAGCCTCAGTAACAAAAAGCCCGCTGTATAGCGGGCTTGTTTTTTATGCTGGCCTTTCAGGCCACTCAATAGTCAATGCTTGTGAAGTATCAATTCGGCTCAGCATCACACGATATTGCCGCCAGCTGTCATATCTGGCCGCTTCTTCCTCAGTGGCAATATTGAGCGAAACAGCATCTTGCAGTGGGGCTATGATCGCATCCGCATCCGCGCGCAATTGTGCTTTTCTGGCGTCCGCTATCGCAGTTATTTCCTCTGCTGTAGGCGCCGGTATATTTAGCCATGAAGGTTTACCCGACTCATCTGCACCGAGCATAAAGCCATCTGGCGCGGGCTGCGCATAGCAAATCCAGTCATCATCACTGATTCTCACAGCATCAGAAGGCCACCCGATCCCGGCTTCATACTTTGCCTTGTCGGTTTCGCTATAAAACCATAAAGTTGTAGCACTGAAAAACATGCTCATTTAATACCCCACCGCTATCCATGAAACCGTTACCGCAGTTGAACTTAAAACGCCTGGTGCAACACCTGCGTTAGCGCCGTACACCGCTATAAGCAGCCCGCCAGCAGCGCGCGAAACGCATTGAGCAAAGGCGTAGATACTCGTGCTTTCCTCAGCACTCAGCGCGCCCCCGGCAATGCATGCAGTTGGGAATGCCGCCGGGAATGTCACTGTTTTTGTATAGTCCCCTGAGGCTATGACGCTGTTGCCTGCCTTGATAATGAGTCCGCCCGGCAGCTGTAAACTGAGCGGATTGCCCTTCGTAAAAGCAAAAGCAGACATGTCCGGCACCTGATTCGCGCCGGTTCCGATATCTCGCTTTGCTGCTTCGCCCAAACCGAGGTTT
>NZ_JAWRYR010000030.1:0-1490 GCF_046940275.1 Pantoea sp. SIMBA_079
GACGAGCCTTCCTCAGGAAACCTTAGGCATTCGGTGGACGGGATTCTCACCCGTCTTTCGCTACTCATACCGGCATTCTCACTTCTAAGCGCTCCACCAGTCCTTCCGGTCTGACTTCACAGCACTTAGAACGCTCTCCTACCACTGTTCGTAAGAACAGTCCGCAGCTTCGGTGATACGTTTAGCCCCGGTACATTTTCGGCGCAGAGTCACTCGACCAGTGAGCTATTACGCACTCTTTAAATGGTGGCTGCTTCTAAGCCAACATCCTGGTTGTCTAAGCAACTCCACATCCTTTTCCACTTAACGTATACTTTGGGACCTTAGCTGGCGGTCTGGGCTGTTTCCCTTTCGACTACGGATCTTATCACTCGCAGTCTGACTCCTAAGGATAAGTCATTGGCATTCGGAGTTTGACTGAATTCGGTAATCCGATGAGGACCCCTAGTTCAATCAGTGCTCTACCTCCAAGACTCTTACACTTAAGGCTAGCCCTAAAGCTATTTCGGGGAGAACCAGCTATCTCCAGGTTCGATTGGAATTTCTCCGCTACCCACACCTCATCCCCGCACTTTTCAACGTGCGTGGGTTCGGGCCTCCAGTAAGTGTTACCTCACCTTCACCCTGGACATGGGTAGATCACCTGGTTTCGGGTCTACGACCACGTACTAAACGCCCTATTCAGACTCGCGTTCGCTGCGGCTCCGCCTCTTCAGCTTAACCTTGCACGGGATCGTAACTCGCCGGTTCATTCTACAAAAGGCACGCCATCACCCATTAACGGGCTCTGACTATTTGTAGGCACACGGTTTCAGGATCTCTTTCACTCCCCTTCCGGGGTGCTTTTCACCTTTCCCTCACGGTACTGGTTCACTATCGATCACTAGGGAGTATTTAGCCTTGGGAGATGGTCCTCCCAGATTCCGACGGAATTTCACGTGTTCCGCCGTACTCAGGATACATTCAAGAGAGAACGAAGTTTCGACTACGGGGTTATTACCCTCTGTGACGGACCTTTCCAGGTCGCTTCGTCTACCTCGTTCCTTTGTAACTCCGTATAGAATGTCCTACAACCCCAAGAGGCAAGCCTCTTGGTTTGGGCTAGATTCCGTTTCGCTCGCCGCTACTCAGGAAATCGCATTTGCTTTCTCTTCCTCCAGGTACTTAGATGTTTCAGTTCCCTGGGTCTGTCTTCCATACCCTATGTATTCAGGTAAGGATACCATACCATTACGTATAGTGGGTTTCCCCATTCGGAAATCTTCGGATCAAAGCTTACTTACAGCTCCCCGAAGCATATCGGCGTTAGTCCCGTCCTTCATCGACTCCTAGTGTCAAGGCATCCACCGTGCGCCCTTTCTAACTTAACCAAACTAAAATTAAAAAAAATATGAGCTACACTGTTATCTAGTTTTCAAAGAACATACATTTAAACTTGAGAGATAGTTCTCTCAAAACTGAACGAAACAAAACAAGTCAACGTTTATTGA
>NZ_JAWRYR010000031.1:0-1397 GCF_046940275.1 Pantoea sp. SIMBA_079
CTGACGGGACTCGAACCCGCGACCTCCGGTGTGACAGACCGGCGTGAACTCCAACTTCACCACAGCTCCATGCTTGGTTGCACCCAAGGGCACTCCCATCTCACTTGAGCAAGAAAAATGTTTACGTCGTTCAAGCGAAAAATTTGGTTGCGGGAGCAGGATTTGAACCTGCGACCTTCGGGTTATGAGCCCGACGAGCTACCGAACTGCTCCACCCCGCGACGATATAAATTTAACCAGCTTGGCGGCGTCCTACTCTCACAGGGGGAGACCCCCAACTACCATCGGCGCTGAAGAGCTTAACTTCCGTGTTCGGTATGGGAACGGGTGTGACCTCTCTGCCATCATCACCAAACTGATGAAGGTATATTCCTTCAAAACTAGATAACATTTGCTTCATATTATATGGTTAAGTCCTCGATCTATTAGTATTCGTCAGCTCCACATGTCACCATGCTTCCACCTCGAACCTATCAACCTGATCATCTTTCAGGGATCTTACTAGCTTACGCTATGGGAAATCTCATCTTGAGGGGGGCTTCATGCTTAGATGCTTTCAGCACTTATCCCTTCCGCACATAGCTACCCAGCTATGCCCTTGGCAGAACAACTGGTACACCAGCGGTGCGTCCATCCCGGTCCTCTCGTACTAAGGACAGCTCCTCTCAAATTTCCTGCGCCCGCGACGGATAGGGACCGAACTGTCTCACGACGTTCTGAACCCAGCTCGCGTACCGCTTTAATGGGCGAACAGCCCAACCCTTGGGACCGACTACAGCCCCAGGATGCGATGAGCCGACATCGAGGTGCCAAACCTCCCCGTCGATGTGGACTCTTGGGGGAGATAAGCCTGTTATCCCCGGGGTAGCTTTTATCCGTTGAGCGATGGCCCTTCCATGCGGAACCACCGGATCACTAAGCCCGACTTTCGTCCCTGCTCGACTTGTAGGTCTCGCAGTCAAGCTCCCTTCTGCCTTTACACTCTACGAATGATTTCCGACCATTCTGAGGGAACCTTTGGGCGCCTCCGTTACCTTTTAGGAGGCGACCGCCCCAGTCAAACTGCCCACCTGGCATGGTCCTCTCGCCCGATAAGGGCGACGAGTTAGAAACTCCGTACATCAAGGGTGGTATCCCACCGACAGCTCCACAGAGGCTGGCGCCCCTGCTTCTCAGCTTCCCACCTATCCTGTACATGATGCACAAAGTTCCAATACCAGGCTACAGTAAAGCTCCATGGGGTCTTTCCGTCTTGTCGCGGGTAACCTGCATCTTCACAGGTATTATGATTTCACCGGGTCTCTTGCCGAGACAGCGCCCAAGTCGTTACGCCTTTCGTGCGGGTCGGAACTTACCCGACAAGGAATTTCGCTACCTTAGGACCGTTATAGTTACGG
>NZ_JAWRYR010000033.1:0-1237 GCF_046940275.1 Pantoea sp. SIMBA_079
CCTTCTGCGGCTTACAGAACGCTCCCCTACCCAGCAAACTCGCGTTCGCTGCCGCAGCTTCGGTGCATGGTTTAGCCCCGTTACATCTTCCGCGCAGGCCGACTCGACCAGTGAGCTATTACGCTTTCTTTAAATGATGGCTGCTTCTAAGCCAACATCCTGGCTGTCTGTGCCTTCCCACATCGTTTCCCACTTAACCATGACTTTGGGACCTTAGCTGGCGGTCTGGGTTGTTTCCCTCTTCACGACGGACGTTAGCACCCGCCGTGTGTCTCCCGTGATAACATTCCTCGGTATTCGCAGTTTGCATCGGGTTGGTAAGCCGGGATGGCCCCCTAGCCGAAACAGTGCTCTACCCCCGAGGATGAGTTCACGAGGCGCTACCTAAATAGCTTTCGGGGAGAACCAGCTATCTCCCGGTTTGATTGGCCTTTCACCCCCAGCCACAGGTCATCCGCTAATTTTTCAACATTAGTCGGTTCGGTCCTCCAGTTAGTGTTACCCAACCTTCAACCTGCCCATGGCTAGATCACCGGGTTTCGGGTCTATACCCTGCAACTTAGCGCCCAATTAAGACTCGGTTTCCCTTCGGCTCCCCTATGCGGTTAACCTTGCTACAGAATATAAGTCGCTGACCCATTATACAAAAGGTACGCAGTCACCCTGATAAATCAAGGCTCCCACTGCTTGTACGTACACGGTTTCAGGTTCTGTTTCACTCCCCTCGCCGGGGTTCTTTTCGCCTTTCCCTCACGGTACTGGTTCACTATCGGTCAGTCAGGAGTATTTAGCCTTGGAGGATGGTCCCCCCATATTCAGACAGGATACCACGTGTCCCGCCCTACTCTTCGAGCTCACAGAACGTGCGTTTTCGTGTACGGGGCTGTCACCCGGTATCGCGCGCCTTTCCAGACGCTTCCACTAACGCACAAACTGATTCAGGCTCTGGGCTGCTCCCCGTTCGCTCGCCGCTACTGGGGGAATCTCGGTTGATTTCTTTTCCTCGGGGTACTTAGATGTTTCAGTTCCCCCGGTTCGCCTCGCAGCACTATGTATTCATGCTGCGATGATGCACTGAGTGCACCGGGTTTCCCCATTCGGACATCGCCGGCTGTAGCGGTTCATATCACCTTGCCGGCGCTTTTCGCAGATTAGCACGTCCTTCATCGCCTCTGACTGCCAGGGCATCCACCGTGTACGCTTGGTCGCTTAACCTCACAACCCACAGGCGTTTTGA
>NZ_JAWRYR010000034.1:0-1056 GCF_046940275.1 Pantoea sp. SIMBA_079
CAATTAAGCGATAACAGAAGCAACAACGCCCGCGCCAACGGTACGGCCGCCTTCGCGGATTGCGAAGCGCAGACCCTGGTCCATCGCGATTGGGTGGATCAGGGTAACAACCATCTTGATGTTATCGCCTGGCATTACCATTTCCACGCCTTCCGGCAGCTCAACTGAACCGGTCACGTCAGTGGTACGGAAGTAGAACTGTGGACGGTAGCCTTTGAAGAACGGAGTATGACGGCCGCCTTCGTCTTTAGACAGAACGTAAACTTCTGACTCGAACTTGGTGTGTGGCTTGATTGAGCCCGGCTTCGCCAGAACCTGTCCACGCTGGATGTCTTCGCGCTTGATACCGCGCAGCAGAACACCACAGTTCTCGCCCGCCTGACCCTGGTCCAGCAGCTTGCGGAACATCTCAACACCGGTACAGGTTGATTTCGCGGTATCTTTGATGCCCACGATTTCAACTTCGTCACCGACTTTAACGATACCGCGCTCAACACGACCGGTAACAACGGTACCGCGGCCTGAGATTGAGAACACGTCTTCAATCGGCAGCAGGAACGGCAGGTCGATTGCACGAACCGGATCCGGGATGTAGCTGTCCAGGTAGCCCGCCAGCTCAACGATTTTGCCTTCCCACTCCGCGTCGCCTTCCAGCGCTTTCAGCGCTGAACCGCGTACGATTGGCGTGTCGTCGCCCGGGAAGTCGTACTGTGACAGCAGGTCACGTACTTCCATCTCTACCAGTTCCAGCAGCTCTTCATCATCAACCATGTCGCACTTGTTCAGGAACACGATGATGTAAGGAACGCCAACCTGACGACCCAGCAGGATGTGCTCACGGGTCTGTGGCATCGGGCCATCAGTCGCAGCAACAACCAGGATTGCGCCGTCCATCTGCGCAGCACCGGTGATCATGTTTTTCACGTAGTCGGCGTGTCCCGGGCAGTCAACGTGTGCATAGTGACGGCTTGCGGTTTCGTACTCTACGTGAGCGGTGTTGATGGTGATACCACGTGCTTTTTCTTCAGGGGTGCTGTCGATCTGGTCGAATGCACG
>NZ_JAWRYR010000035.1:0-1029 GCF_046940275.1 Pantoea sp. SIMBA_079
ATTTCGCGGGATCGAGATCTCGATCCTCTACGCCGGACGCATCGTGGCCGGCATCACCGGCGCCACAGGTGCGGTTGCTGGCGCCTATATCGCCGACATCACCGATGGGGAAGATCGGGCTCGCCACTTCGGGCTCATGAGCGCTTGTTTCGGCGTGGGTATGGTGGCAGGCCCCGTGGCCGGGGGACTGTTGGGCGCCATCTCCTTGCATGCACCATTCCTTGCGGCGGCGGTGCTCAACGGCCTCAACCTACTACTGGGCTGCTTCCTAATGCAGGAGTCGCATAAGGGAGAGCGTCGAGATCCCGGACACCATCGAATGGCGCAAAACCTTTCGCGGTATGGCATGATAGCGCCCGGAAGAGAGTCAATTCAGGGTGGTGAATGTGAAACCAGTAACGTTATACGATGTCGCAGAGTATGCCGGTGTCTCTTATCAGACCGTTTCCCGCGTGGTGAACCAGGCCAGCCACGTTTCTGCGAAAACGCGGGAAAAAGTGGAAGCGGCGATGGCGGAGCTGAATTACATTCCCAACCGCGTGGCACAACAACTGGCGGGCAAACAGTCGTTGCTGATTGGCGTTGCCACCTCCAGTCTGGCCCTGCACGCGCCGTCGCAAATTGTCGCGGCGATTAAATCTCGCGCCGATCAACTGGGTGCCAGCGTGGTGGTGTCGATGGTAGAACGAAGCGGCGTCGAAGCCTGTAAAGCGGCGGTGCACAATCTTCTCGCGCAACGCGTCAGTGGGCTGATCATTAACTATCCGCTGGATGACCAGGATGCCATTGCTGTGGAAGCTGCCTGCACTAATGTTCCGGCGTTATTTCTTGATGTCTCTGACCAGACACCCATCAACAGTATTATTTTCTCCCATGAAGACGGTACGCGACTGGGCGTGGAGCATCTGGTCGCATTGGGTCACCAGCAAATCGCGCTGTTAGCGGGCCCATTAAGTTCTGTCTCGGCGCGTCTGCGTCTGGCTGGCTGGCATAAATATCTCACTCGCAATCAAATTCAGCCGATAGCGG
>NZ_JAWRYR010000038.1:0-720 GCF_046940275.1 Pantoea sp. SIMBA_079
ATCCGGGCTGCGGACAGTGTCTGGTGGGTAGTTTGACTGGGGCGGTCTCCTCCCAAAGCGTAACGGAGGAGCACGAAGGTTGGCTAATCCTGGTCGGACATCAGGAGGTTAGTGCAATGGCATAAGCCAGCTTGACTGCGAGAGTGACGGCTCGAGCAGGTGCGAAAGCAGGTCATAGTGATCCGGTGGTTCTGAATGGAAGGGCCATCGCTCAACGGATAAAAGGTACTCCGGGGATAACAGGCTGATACCGCCCAAGAGTTCATATCGACGGCGGTGTTTGGCACCTCGATGTCGGCTCATCACATCCTGGGGCTGAAGTAGGTCCCAAGGGTACGGCTGTTCGCCGTTTAAAGTGGTACGCGAGCTGGGTTTAGAACGTCGTGAGACAGTTCGGTCCCTATCTGCCGTGGGCGCTGGAGAATTGAGGGGGGTTGCTCCTAGTACGAGAGGACCGGAGTGAACGCACCGCTGGTGTTCGGGTTGTCACGCCAGTGGCACTGCCCGGTAGCTAAGTGCGGAAAAGATAAGTGCTGAAAGCATCTAAGCACGAAACTTGCCCCGAGATGAGTTCTCCCTGGCTCCTCGAGAGCCCTGAAGGGACGTTGAAGACGACGACGTTGATAGGCCGGGTGTGTAAGCGCAGCGATGCGTTGAGCTAACCGGTACTAATGACCCGTGAGGCTTAACCTTACAACGCCAGAGGCGTTTTGCGAGACC
>NZ_JAWRYR010000039.1:0-646 GCF_046940275.1 Pantoea sp. SIMBA_079
TGAAGTGGTCAACTAAAACTGGCCACCGCGTTAGAGTTTTTCCAGTATCGGTTTTCCGATTCGTTTGGTGGTAACCCACAGTTATATTCATGCGGCCTGAGCGCGCTGTAATACCCAACGATATAGTCCGTTATAGCGTGAGCTGCTTCGCTGAAGCTTACGTAGCCCGTCATCGGCACCCATTCGTTCTTCAGGCTCCTGAAGAAGCGCTCCATTGGGCTATTATCCCAGCAGTTTCCGCGCCGGCTCATACTCTGCTTGATTCGGTATCGCCACAGTAACTGCCGGAACTGCCTGCTCGTATAATGACTGCCCTGATCGCTGTGGAACATTAACCCCATGGGCTTACCGCGAGTTTCCCATGCCATTTCCAGCGCTTTCATGGTGAGCCTGCTGTCCGGCGAGAACGACATTGCCCAGCCCACTGGTTTTCTTGCGAATAGGTCGAGGACAACGGCGAGGTACGCCCAGCGTTTACCTGTCCAGATATAGGTCACATCACCGCACCACACCTGGTTTGGCTCTGTTACGGCGAACTGTCGCTCAAGATGATTCGGGATAGCAACGTGCTCATGCCCCCCACGCTTATACCGGTGAGTCGGCTGCTGACAACTGACCAGCCCCAGCTCTTTCATGAGTCTGCCAG
>NZ_JAWRYR010000040.1:0-641 GCF_046940275.1 Pantoea sp. SIMBA_079
CCGCCACGTGCCCGGCGGGTGCGATCGCTCCGGGTGACAGCGTGACCTGCACCGCCGACTACACGGCCACACAGGCCGACTTGGATGCCGGAAGCATCAGCAACACCGCAACGGCGACCGCGACGGCTCCCGCACACGCGGTGAACCCGGTGTCCAACGCCTCGACCGCTGTCGTCTCGGCAACGGCCGGCCCCAGCCTGACCCTCGTGAAGTCGTCCACGCTCGACGGGTCCGCCACAGCGGGCGATACCGTCACCTACGCATTTCAGGTGTCCAACACGGGCAATGTGACCGTCCACGGCATCACGGTCGACGACACCGCGTTCTCCGGCACCGGAACGCTCAGTGCCATCGACTGCCCGAACACGACGGTCGCACCCGGAGCCGACGTCACCTGCCGCGCGCGCTACACGCTCACCCAGGCCGACGTCGACGCCGGAGAGCTGACCAACAGTGCCACGGCCACAGGGACGACCCCCGGCGGAGACCCGGTCACGGCCGCCCGATCCGACAACACCCTGCCGCTGCCCGCTGCGCCCAAGCTCTCCCTGGTGAAGTCGGCCGCACCCGCTGCACCCGCCGACTTCGCCGTCGGTGAGCAGATCACCTACTCCTTCGCCGTGACGAACGCCCGCAATGTG
>NZ_JAWRYR010000041.1:0-601 GCF_046940275.1 Pantoea sp. SIMBA_079
CCTTCATCGCCTCTGACTGCCAGGGCATCCACCGTGTACGCTTGGTCGCTTAACCTCACAACCCACAGGCGTTTTGAACGCTCGTGAATCGCGATAATCTTGAGACCCGGCCGCATCGTTCTGCCACCCTTATTACGGAGGGTGACCGGACGCGGTCGTTTCAAATTTTCAGCTTGTTCCGGATTGTTAAAGAGCAATATCTCAAACTCGACGTCGCCGTCAGTTTTGAGATATTTCGTGGAGACACCTTTCACCTGTCACCAAGCAAGTGGCGTCCCCTAGGGGATTCGAACCCCTGTTGCCGCCGTGAAAGGGCGGAGTCCTAACCGCTAGACGAAGGGGACACATCGTGTCGCGACTTCGCAGCCGTCTTGCTCATTACTTTCTATCAGACAATCTGTGTGAGCACTTCGCGGGAAGGTATCTTCAGGTAAGGAGGTGATCCAACCGCAGGTTCCCCTACGGTTACCTTGTTACGACTTCACCCCAGTCATGAATCACAAAGTGGTAAGCGCCCTCCCGAAGGTTAAGCTACCTACTTCTTTTGCAACCCACTCCCATGGTGTGACGGGCGGTGTGTACAAGGCCCGGGAACGTATTC
>NZ_JAWRYR010000042.1:0-581 GCF_046940275.1 Pantoea sp. SIMBA_079
GCATTAGCCCCTTGATGTCGATTTGGCCTTTGGCCCTTCTACCGTTTCGCCTAATGGTGTTGGTTGATTTTCGCTCTCGTCTTCCCCCCCCTTGTTGGTCCTTACCGTTTTCTCGATGCCTTTTCCGCTTACCTCTCCGAGAGTTTCCTCCATCCGGCGGATCGCCCTCACGTTCGGTTTGGAAACATGGGCGGCGGGAGACCGGGTTGCAGGGCAAGCGGTCGGGCCGTTCTTCGACTGCTGACCCGTCCCGGATCAACCAGTGCATTGGATGTTTGTTTGCCGGGTCGTCGTCGGAATCATCGGGAGGCCGCTGGCGCGTCTTTCAGTTCCATCGAGCACACGATGCAATCGATGCTCTTTCTCGCCGCGTCTGCCTTGATTTCAGCAACCGTGGTTTGCGGGCGTTCCATGCCAGAGGAATGGTAGAGGCGCCGCTTGTTGATGCCGACGAACCAGCTGATCTTGTGAATTACCGTGGCCTCTTGACGCGGCGCACTAGAGCGGACGAGCAGAAGTAGGCGATCAGCGGTTGGGGCAGTGGGTAGCGAACCTCTTTGTTGCCGGATCAATGAGTGCGA
>NZ_JAWRYR010000043.1:0-545 GCF_046940275.1 Pantoea sp. SIMBA_079
CCAAAACGTCGCGACAAAAAGACCAGCTTCAGAAAGCTCGTTGAATACGTCAGCACGCGCGAAGAAAACAAAAATGCCGAGCAGGTTAAGCCTGAGCCTGCGCATACTCCGGATGCCGGTCATACGGCGACTCCGGGCTTTGGCCAGCTCGTTGACTACGTGGGCCGTAAAAACGTATCGCCCGTTTCTGAAATTATCAGCATTTCACCTGAGGGCATTCAGCGCGTGCTTTCAGGTGAAGTGCTGTGCGAAACCAACTGCTTTTCGCTTGAAGCCGCAGCGTCAGAAATGAACATGACCGCGATGCAGAACCGCCACTGCAAGGATGCGGTTTATCACTTTATCCTCTCGTGGCAGAGCGATGAAAACCCTTCTCCTGACGCCGTCTTCACCTCAGTGCGCTACAGCATGGCGCAGCTGGGGATGGCAGATCATCAGTACGTTGCCGCCATTCATAAAGATACCGACAACGTTCACTGTCACGTGTCCGCTAACCGCGTTCATCCGGTCACGTTCCGCGCACAGAATATGTGGAACGATGCAGA
>NZ_JAWRYR010000044.1:0-535 GCF_046940275.1 Pantoea sp. SIMBA_079
CCCCCAGCGCATCGGCGCGCATAATGTTGCCAAGACGCGAACGGATATCCGCCAGCCACGGCTGCCACGGTTCCGCCAGTTCAATTTGCAGCCACACTGCCAGCGCAATGGTGCTGTCGAGAACCGCGCGAAAACCCAGACGCGGATCGCTTTTGGCGACCATTTTTTCCGCCGACAGGTGAGTCAGCGTATCCGGCTTTTTTGCCACCGGCTGGCGGCACAGTTCGCAGCACGCCTGCGGATGTTCATCGCTACTGGTCAGCCCATGAACGGGCTGCGGCTGCTGCTGTTCATCGTCAACAAACAGGCGGCCCTGCTCGTCAATAAACTTGATGCGCAGATGGCGGCTTTCCAGCAACTCCCGGGCAGAGGGCGTCAGGCGACTGTCCGCAGGGAGATGGATCTCTGCGCCTTCGCTGAGCGTATGGTTCGCTCTTAGCCATGCATCGGTGATGAAATCTTTCATAGGGATTGCCAGTTAGCCGGCCAGGCGACATACAGGAATTTCACGCTGGATGTCGTACCAAATTCGATG
>NZ_JAWRYR010000045.1:0-527 GCF_046940275.1 Pantoea sp. SIMBA_079
CTGCACGCCAGCTGCCCTTAGCTTGTGAACGATTTGCAAATATTTTTCATGACCAAATGCTGTGTAAATCAGGCATTTATACTTGGAAAAAAGGGCATGGAAAAAACTCATTTCATCCCGCCTCTCGTTTCGTTGTGAAGGAAAGCTGGTACTATGGGGGGAAGAGAAAGTGGAAGGTTGCTTACATACGGTGAAATTTCCTCATACATAAAAAAGACTCTTACTAAAAGTCCCTTGGATTTGAATCACAATCGATTTTTAAAGACTTGAACCAATTCCTCAAGAAAGTACGCGTTTCGATGACTACTTTAGAGCTATCACCTTTTTGAATATCGAGATATAAGCTGTAGCCATCATCGGATTTGGATTCGATCGGAATCAAATCAATCCATTCGTTACAATCTTTGACTGCTGAGGTGACACGATCTATTTGTGGCTGGGTTACATCACTTACGATCATTAAAAACTGCCTTTTCAATTATACACCCCATCGTTTTCTCTTTATTATATCACAGTTATTAGGATGG
>NZ_JAWRYR010000046.1:0-502 GCF_046940275.1 Pantoea sp. SIMBA_079
AGGTTATTAACCTCACCGCCTTCCTCCCCGCTGAAAGTACTTTACAACCCGAAGGCCTTCTTCATACACGCGGCATGGCTGCATCAGGCTTGCGCCCATTGTGCAATATTCCCCACTGCTGCCTCCCGTAGGAGTCTGGACCGTGTCTCAGTTCCAGTGTGGCTGGTCATCCTCTCAGACCAGCTAGGGATCGTCGCCTAGGTGAGCCGTTACCCCACCTACTAGCTAATCCCATCTGGGCACATCCGGTGGCGTGAGGTCCGAAGATCCCCCACTTTGGTCCGAAGACGTTATGCGGTATTAGCTACCGTTTCCAGTAGTTATCCCCCTCCACCGGGCAGTTTCCCAGACATTACTCACCCGTCCGCCACTCGTCACCCGGAGAGCAAGCTCTCCTGTGCTACCGTCCGACTTGCATGTGTTAGGCCTGCCGCCAGCGTTCAATCTGAGCCATGATCAAACTCTTCAATTTAAAGTTTGATTTGCTTAAACAAGTTAAGCG
>NZ_JAWRYR010000047.1:0-488 GCF_046940275.1 Pantoea sp. SIMBA_079
GGTTGGATCACCTCCTTACCTGAAGATACCTTCCCGCGAAGTGCTCACACAGATTGTCTGATAGAAAGTAACGAGCAGAAAAACCTCTACAGGCTTGTAGCTCAGGTGGTTAGAGCGCACCCCTGATAAGGGTGAGGTCGGTGGTTCAAGTCCACTCAGGCCTACCACATTTCTTCTCATGCTGCGTTAAAGCGCCGCTCGTATAGAGAACTATACGTCGCGCCACTTTGCCTTGCCTGAAAAGAAATGACCGTTTGTCATAAACGGGACTCCTGGTGAGTGGTAACAGACGGTTTCTGCAGCGACTGTATGGGGCTATAGCTCAGCTGGGAGAGCGCCTGCCTTGCACGCAGGAGGTCAGCGGTTCGATCCCGCTTAGCTCCACCATTACAGTCCTGAAAAATACTTCAGAATGCACCTCAGGGCGCATTGCGAAGTTTTGCTCTTTAACAATCCGGAACAAGCTGAAAATTTGAAACGACCGCGTC
>NZ_JAWRYR010000048.1:0-484 GCF_046940275.1 Pantoea sp. SIMBA_079
GAAAAAATCGGTTTTGGCCAGCGTATTTTGCGTCCAGCAGAAGAAGGCCAAGCGCTTGATGCGAAAGACCGTGTTGTCCCAGCGACAAGCACTGTCCAGCTCAATGCAAAAGAGGTCATTGCAGAAATTCATATGACCTACGACAGCATTGAAAACAATATTGAAAAAGACGGAATTCAGCAGACAATTATGCAAATGCTGGCTGAACGAGCAGCAGTTGATATTGAAGAACTCATCGTCAATGGGGATACGACTTCAACAGACCCGTTTTTAGCCCAAATGGATGGTGTGAGAAAACAAGCAGTATCTCATATTGTGGATGCAAATGGAGCGGAAATTAGCCGCCAAATGTTGAAACAAGCCTATAAAGCGATGCCGTCAAAATATTTACGTGTACCTCAGGATTTCCGTTTCTACACATCCCCAAGTTTAGAGGTGGAGTGGAAGGATCAAGTAGCAAACCGTCAGACAACTCTCGGAGATG
>NZ_JAWRYR010000049.1:0-474 GCF_046940275.1 Pantoea sp. SIMBA_079
GCTCATTTTTTAACCAATAGGCCGAAATCGGCAAAATCCCTTATAAATCAAAAGAATAGACCGAGATAGGGTTGAGTGTTGTTCCAGTTTGGAACAAGAGTCCACTATTAAAGAACGTGGACTCCAACGTCAAAGGGCGAAAAACCGTCTATCAGGGCGATGGCCCACTACGTGAACCATCACCCTAATCAAGTTTTTTGGGGTCGAGGTGCCGTAAAGCACTAAATCGGAACCCTAAAGGGAGCCCCCGATTTAGAGCTTGACGGGGAAAGCCGGCGAACGTGGCGAGAAAGGAAGGGAAGAAAGCGAAAGGAGCGGGCGCTAGGGCGCTGGCAAGTGTAGCGGTCACGCTGCGCGTAACCACCACACCCGCCGCGCTTAATGCGCCGCTACAGGGCGCGTCCCATTCGCCAATCCGGATATAGTTCCTCCTTTCAGCAAAAAACCCCTCAAGACCCGTTTAGAGGCCCCAAG
>NZ_JAWRYR010000050.1:0-472 GCF_046940275.1 Pantoea sp. SIMBA_079
CGGTCAACCTGATGGTCGGCCAGCGCCTGCTGGCGGTCCTGGGCATCACCTGCGACACCGCGAGCAACGGCGAAGCCGCCCTGTTGCGCATCACGGCGTCGCGCTACGACATCGTGCTGATGGATTGCCAGATGCCGGTCATGGACGGCTACACCGCCACCCGCCGCTGGCGTGAGCACGAGGCCGAGGAGCATGTCGGACGGCGCCTGCCGATCGTCGCGATGACCGCGAACGCGATGGCGGGCGATCGCCAGAAGTGCCTCGATGCCGGCATGGACGACTATCTGGCGAAACCGGTCACGCGCAGCGAGCTCGAACGCTGCCTGCACCGCTGGTTCGACCCGGACGCCCCGGCGCCGCAGGTCAGCGCACAGCCGGTGGACGAGACGGAAGAGAAGACCGAGCAACCCGCAACAGATCTGCAGGGCGATGCGATCGAGATGGCGCCGGGCGCCGCTTCGGAGCGCGACGT
>NZ_JAWRYR010000051.1:0-467 GCF_046940275.1 Pantoea sp. SIMBA_079
TGGCATCGAGATCGACTTCGCTTTCATCGACTTCAATTGCTCCTTCCGGGCTACTGTGATGATGCGCTTCCTCTTCGCCACGCGCACGTTGCGCTAACATCTCTGCCCGGCGATGCTTCGCCCGATCAAACGCCAGCCTGCGGCGCTGGATCAGCATCCAGCGGCGGATAACGTGATAAACCACCAGTAGCAGGAACCAGATGGCAACCGAGGTTTCAAGCCTCGCTAACAGCGCCTGTGCCGTTGCCAGATAACCCACCGCCGACGCCAGAATGGCAACCAACGGCGCGCCAATCATCATGTTCCACAGCATATGGTTGGTAATGTTGTCGCCGCTGCCCTCTTTGTTGAGATACAGCGGAATCCCGGCCTTTTTCAGGCTGAGGGTGACCACCGCCAGCGCACCGCAAATGAGGATAAAGCAAAGCCGTCCCAGCGAACCGGAGAATTCACGGTCGTCGAGGTTA
>NZ_JAWRYR010000052.1:0-456 GCF_046940275.1 Pantoea sp. SIMBA_079
CTTCGATGCCCAACGCCTCGTATCCCATTTCCTCAGTCCAATAATCGAATGCTCGCATCTTCAGCGTGAAGTCTCCCGCGATTCGTCGGTAGAGAAGCGTGGCAAGCCCTATCACTGACGCTCCGTCGTCTGGGTGATGCCCTTCGAATACAGCCATAGGGTCACGATCAGCGTGTTTCAAGAAATTGGCCAGCTTCGTCATTTCTTTCCACCCTTCAGCGGCGAGAAGCTCGTTGATTTTGGTTGCAAAATCGTCCTGCTGACGGTGTGGATAGATATCAAAGAGAACCCGGAAGCTAGCATAAGCGAGGGTGTAGACCGAGAGGCTGTCTGCATCCGCGAAATACAGATCGATGGCCGTATCTAGCTGTCGTGCGGCGGCTTCTGTTTTGCTGATAGAGTTCATTGGCGTTTCTTACCTTTGCTGCACTGTCAGTGCTCGGGGTAGCTTTCTGG
>NZ_JAWRYR010000053.1:0-443 GCF_046940275.1 Pantoea sp. SIMBA_079
TGCGCATCCACGGCCTGTCGGACGTGATGCAGGGCGAAATGCTCGAGTTTCCGGGCAACACGTTCGGCCTCGCGCTGAACCTCGAGCGCGACTCGGTCGGCGCTGTGATTCTCGGCGAATACGAACACATCTCGGAAGGCGACATCGTCAAGACGACGGGCCGCATTCTCGAAGTTCCGGTGGGTCCGGAACTCGTCGGCCGCGTGGTCGACGCGCTCGGCAACCCGATCGACGGCAAGGGCCCGATCGACGCCAAGCTCACCGCACCGGTCGAGCGCGTCGCGCCCGGCGTGATCTGGCGCAAGTCGGTCGACCAGCCCGTGCAGACCGGCTACAAGTCCGTCGATGCGATGATCCCGATCGGCCGCGGCCAGCGCGAGCTGGTCATCGGCGACCGTCAGACGGGCAAGACCGCGCTCGCGATCGACGCCGTGATCAACCAG
>NZ_JAWRYR010000054.1:0-434 GCF_046940275.1 Pantoea sp. SIMBA_079
CCGCGAACGCCTGCAGGAACACATGGCTGGGGCCGATGTCCTGGATGCGCTGGACCAGCTGGTCGAGGTTGCGCGCCATCTGCGCGGCGTCCGCGTCGTACACGTAGTCCAGGTCCACCTGGATCGCGCGCACGCCGTCCAGCGACAGGTCGCGGCGCAGCTCGCCGGCCAGGTCGCGCACGTCCGGATTGCGATGGATCAGCAGGCGCCCGAGGCTGCCGAGCGCATTCTGGTCGGCGCTGTCCTCGCCCTGCTGGCCGAGATCGGCCTCCTGCGAGCGGCCCTCGAGATCGAACGACAGGACCATGCCCATGTCGCCGGCGATCGCGTTGGTCACGCCGTTGTAGGCCGCATAGGGCCAGACGATGACGCGCGGTGCGCGGTCGAGATGGCGCGCGAGCGCATCGCGGCTGGTCTGCAGGTCGGCCGCGATC
>NZ_JAWRYR010000055.1:0-434 GCF_046940275.1 Pantoea sp. SIMBA_079
CCGTGACCCCGGGCGGCCGCTTGATCAGGCCGAAATCGGCCATCGCGTAAGTCAGTGCACCCGCGAGAAAATCGAGACGCCCGTACAGCTGGCCCTTGTCCAACGCCGGCACGCAGACCGCGAGCGCGCTGGCGAATTCACGCGGCACGTGGCCGTACTGGTCGGAGAGGAACTTGCGCAGGGCGTCGTTCTTCTCGACGTAGGCGCGTGCGATGACGCGCACGAACGCGCCACTGCTGCACCGTCCGCTGGCCATGTCCAGCGCGGGCTGGACGAACGCGGCGATGATCGGCTCGATCTCGCCCGGATGCTCGGCGACGGCCGTTCGCAACTGCGCCAGACGCTGCGCGCTCATCTGGTCCATGCGCCGGCGGAACACCTCGTTGACGAGGTTCTCCTTGCTGCCGAAGTGGTAGTTGACCGCGGCGATGTTG
>NZ_JAWRYR010000056.1:0-433 GCF_046940275.1 Pantoea sp. SIMBA_079
GCGCCCGCTCCAAGGCGAGACGGGTGCCCGAGCCGCGTTCGCGGGAGACCAGGGGAGTGCTGGCGAGTTCCTCCGCTGAGATGCCGCGTGCCCGCTTCGCCCACGGATGGGTGCGTCCGACGACGACGACGAGTTCGTCCGACGCGAACTTCGTGGTGGCGAGATCGGCGGGCACGTTCGGCGTCTCGATGAATCCGATCGTTGCCGATGCGTTGCGGACGGCGAGCAGGACCGCTTCACTGTTCGCGGCTGTTAACTCGATACGCGGGCCGCCCCCTGCGGCATTCAACGACGTGAGCCAGTGTGGTGCCAAATGCTCGGCGATTGTCATGCTGGCCGCGATCCGCAGTGTCTCGCCGGCTCCCCCCCGCAGGGAGGCGACCGATGCGTCGAACCGTTCAGCAGCATCCAGCAGTTCGGCAGCCCACTCGGC
>NZ_JAWRYR010000057.1:0-419 GCF_046940275.1 Pantoea sp. SIMBA_079
GGGCGATCCGATCGGCTCGTTCATGACGATGTGGAACGGCATCAATGCCGCCCGCGGCCATGGATGGGATGCGAACCCCTGGGTGTGGGCGATCGAATTTCGGAGGGTCGCGCAATGAGCGAGCACGAAGAAATCGCCCTCACCCTCCAGCAGGTCGCCGATCGGATGCAACTGTCGTACAGCACCGTATTTTCAATGCGCAAGCAAATCGGATTTCGCCTGCCCGGGTCTCGGGTTTGGCGGGTCTGGCCGTCGCGGCTTGCCGGGTTATCAGAAAAGCGCAACAATCTGACCCGGCTATCGCTGCGGGTCGGTGGAGAAAATGGATGTCAATCCGCAGACGTAAAGGCTCCGGGGTCTGGTTTATCGACCTCCGCACGCCAAGCGGCGAAAGAATTCGCCGCTCTGCTGAAACAACG
>NZ_JAWRYR010000058.1:0-409 GCF_046940275.1 Pantoea sp. SIMBA_079
TAATATCCAGCTGAACGGTCTGGTTATAGGTACATTGAGCAACTGACTGAAATGCCTCAAAATGTTCTTTACGATGCCATTGGGATATATCAACGGTGGTATATCCAGTGATTTTTTTCTCCATTTTAGCTTCCTTAGCTCCTGAAAATCTCGATAACTCAAAAAATACGCCCGGTAGTGATCTTATTTCATTATGGTGAAAGTTGGAACCTCTTACGTGCCGATCAACGTCTCATTTTCGCCAAAAGTTGGCCCAGGGCTTCCCGGTATCAACAGGGACACCAGGATTTATTTATTCTGCGAAGTGATCTTCCGTCACAGGTATTTATTCGGCGCAAAGTGCGTCGGGTGATGCTGCCAACTTACTGATTTAGTGTATGATGGTGTTTTTGAGGTGCTCCAGTGGCTT
>NZ_JAWRYR010000059.1:0-407 GCF_046940275.1 Pantoea sp. SIMBA_079
CGACAAAGGCCGCGCGGTATTTAACGGTTTGATCAACGTCGCGCAGCACGCCATCAAAACGGATGGTCAGATGACCAACAATAATCTGCTGATGGGCAAACTGGCGGAAGTGGATACGAAACCGCAGCTGGAAATCTATGCAGATGATGTGAAATGCAGCCACGGCGCGACGGTGGGGCGTATTGATGATGAACAGATGTTCTATCTGCGCTCGCGCGGGATCAATCAGCAGGATGCCCAGCAGATGATCATTTACGCCTTTGCTGCTGAACTGACGGAAGCACTGCGTGATGAGGGGCTTAAACAGCAGGTGCTGGCCCGAATCGGTCAACGACTGCCAGGAGGTGTAAGATGACTTTTTCCGTCGACAAAGTGCGGGCCGACTTTCCGGTGCTTTCTCGTGAGGT
>NZ_JAWRYR010000060.1:0-403 GCF_046940275.1 Pantoea sp. SIMBA_079
TGGCCGATGCAAGGGAAATCAGTGTGAAATTGTCCAGTAGAAGAAAGCCGATGGATTGAGTTTTAGAATGACTAACAGATTGGCTCTCGGATTTATGGGGCATAAGGATGTCTCTTTGGCATGCAGGTCTTATCCATTTCGAAAATATCTACTGTTGCCATTTGAGATGTCCTGCATATTGTTATTATTATTTGTGGGTCGATATGTTCGAAAAGTTCCTCGCAAGTTGGGTGTCCGGGGTTAGTGGTTTCCAGTTTGGTTTGATTAATGGTCAAGCTGAGATCTAGAGTCTGGTGTAATCCACAGTGATTTTGGCTGGCCATGCCGGACTCAATAGCGACTGACTTCATTACAGATCCACACTCGAAAATGTAGGTGATGATTCCATTGGCATTCGACGTTG
>NZ_JAWRYR010000061.1:0-399 GCF_046940275.1 Pantoea sp. SIMBA_079
GTTCGGCGGCTATGCCCGCGGTTTCCGCGCGCCGCCGTACAACGACGTCAACATCGGGTTCACCAATCTGCAGTTCGGCTACACGGCGATTCCCAATCCCGACCTGCGCTCGGAAACCAGCGACGGTCTCGAACTCGGATTGCGCGTCAGCACCGACGCCGTGCACGCCAGCCTGACCGCCTACCGCACCGAGTACGACGATTTCATCGAATCGACCCGGTTCGTCGGCATCGATCCGGCGACCGGGCTGATGGTCTACCAGTCGCAGAACGTCGAGGACGCGCGCATCCACGGCGCCGA
The DNA here is from genome assembly GCF_046940275.1 of Pantoea sp. SIMBA_079. Taxonomy (NCBI): domain Bacteria; kingdom Pseudomonadati; phylum Pseudomonadota; class Gammaproteobacteria; order Enterobacterales; family Erwiniaceae; genus Pantoea; species Pantoea sp. SIMBA_079. The sequence goes on from NZ_JAWRYR010000061.1 coordinate 301, forward strand.
GCTCAAGGCCGGCGTGGCGCTGGGGCAGATCGCGGCGTCACTCGACGGCTGGTCCCTGCGCGCCGCTGCGGCATGGTCACGGGGCGAGGACCGCACGAC
>NZ_JAWRYR010000062.1:0-399 GCF_046940275.1 Pantoea sp. SIMBA_079
GAACGGAGAACCTTGCACGCCTCGGTGCGAACGCCGTGGTTGCGGTATCCATCGCTACTGCGCGGGCGTTCGCCCACGCCGCGGAAGTGCCACTGCACGTCTGGATCGCACGAGTCACCGACAGCACCGAACGGATGCCCGTCCCCCACTTCAACGTCCTCAACGGTGGCGCGCACGCCGCCAACCCGCTCGAGTTCCAAGAGTTCATGATCGCCCCCGTCGGCGCAGCCAACGAGGAAGCCGCCGTCGAAGCCGGCGCCGAGATCTATCACGCCCTCGCCGCCCGCGTGAAAGCGAAGTTCCACACCGCTGGGCTCGGCGACGAGGGCGGATTCGCCCCCGACATCGCCAGCCCCGAAGAAGCGATGACCCTCCTTGTCGCTGCCATCCAAGACGCCG
>NZ_JAWRYR010000063.1:0-395 GCF_046940275.1 Pantoea sp. SIMBA_079
GCTTATCTCGGACGTTAGGCCCCTATGAGCGTTGATTACCAGCTGATCCTTTCGCAAGACGAGGCGCTTGTACTATTCGAGCTGTTCTCGCGCTTTGCGGACACAGGCCAATTGGATCTCCGACACAACGCAGAGTTCGTTGCGTTATCGCGCATCTCTGGTCAACTGGATAAGTCGCTCATGCAGCCGTTCTCTGCGGACTATTCTTTCCTCCTCGCCCAAGCTCAGTCTAGAGTTGCGGCGGGCTATCAAGGCCTTGCTCCCGGTGTCAGCGGTGACGGGGCCTAACAATTCATTCAAGCCGAACCCGCTTCGCGGGTCGGCTTAATTCAGGTGTTAGGCCGCTCACAAGCATCACGGGGAGTCGACGAAAGTCGCACGATGGCTAAGGTAAG
>NZ_JAWRYR010000064.1:0-391 GCF_046940275.1 Pantoea sp. SIMBA_079
GTGGACGATCCAACCAGCACCATGGTGCGCATGTCGACCATTTCTGGCAGCAGTTCGGCCAAGGTGACTACCTTCAGCGTCTGCCCCGGCCTACCGATGTCACGGCCTAGGACTACAGGCGTGTTCCCGTCACGATGTCGGCGCACAACCTCCAGGGCCACACCGAGCTGGTGTGGCCTGGCTTTGGAGATCGGGTTGTAGAAGGCCAGCACCAGGTCGGCCTGGGCAGCCAAGTCCAGGCGTTTTTCAATGATGGACCAGGGCTTGAGGTTGTCCGACAGCGACATGACACAGAAGTCATGCCCCAGCGGTGCCCCTGCCTGGGCGGCGGTTGCCAGCGAGGCTGAAACCCCCGGCAGGATCTGCAGGTCGACGCTATGCCAGGCGGGGT
>NZ_JAWRYR010000065.1:0-391 GCF_046940275.1 Pantoea sp. SIMBA_079
GCGAACTGAAAGCGCTTGCTGCCCTGTGGCTGGAGGACAGTGATCTCCTGCTGGCGCAAAAATACATGCCGACGAAGTTTGACTGGCGCGTCGGTGTTCTGGACGGCAAGCCGCTCTTCATATGCCAGTATATGATGGCCAAGAACCACTGGCAGATCGTCAAGCACGATACGGGCGGCAAGCCGCTGGAAGGCGGGTTTCGATCCTATGCGCTGGGCGACGCGCCGCCATTGGTACTGGAAACCGGCTTACGCGCGGCACGGTGCATTGGCGACGGGCTTTATGGCGTCGATCTGAAGGAAACGGACGATGGGGTGGTTGTGATCGAAGTCAACGATAATCCTAATCTTGAACACGGGATCGAGGATGCCGCCGAAAAGGACGAGGTCTG
>NZ_JAWRYR010000066.1:0-390 GCF_046940275.1 Pantoea sp. SIMBA_079
GGTAGCTACTTCACCGGCGACGGCTGTCGCCGCGACGAGGACGGGTACTACTGGATCACCGGGCGCGTCGACGACGTCATCAACGTCAGCGGCCACCGCATCGGCACCGCGGAACTGGAAAGCGCACTGGTGCTGCATCCCAAGGTCGCCGAGGCCGCGGTGGTCGGCTTCCCGCACGACATCAAGGGCCAGGGGATCTATGCCTACGTCACCCTCAAGGATGGCGTCGAGTACAGCGAAGAGCTGCGCAAGGAGCTCGTGAAGCACGTGCGCACCGAGATCGGTCCGACCGCGTCGCCCGACCACATCCAGTGGGCACCCGGCCTGCCGAAGACGCGCTCGGGCAAGATCATGCGCCGCATCCTGCGCAAGATCGCCGAGAACGCGCCC
>NZ_JAWRYR010000067.1:0-389 GCF_046940275.1 Pantoea sp. SIMBA_079
GTAGCGTCTCCAAGGAACTGAGCCACTCCACGAATCCGTCGTATGCGGCCTCCTGTGCGCCTTTGTCTCGAAGCGCCCACGCCCGGGATCCAACCTTAACGGTGACCGAGGCGAGACGGCCTCGGGCGTTGTAGACGAACGCGCCCGCGCCGGGGATTTGCACGACTTGTACGTCGCCGAGCGCACCTGGGAGAAGGAACTTGGAAGTGACCACAGGTGTCACCGCAGCGACCTGGGCGTGGCCGACGTTGAGCGAGGCGACGCTGACGCGCAGCCACACATCGCGCCGGAACCTCGTCTGCCCGAGAACGCTGCGGTATACGTACCGGGCTGCCTGGGCAACGATCACCAGGACGGGTTCGCGTCGGTAGGTGGCGAGGGCAAAGAAG
>NZ_JAWRYR010000068.1:0-389 GCF_046940275.1 Pantoea sp. SIMBA_079
AGTAGATTACCGAAAGTAGTATAATCACCTTCAACTACGTTTACTGGGTCAATCGTTATATCATCATTTTGGCTATTCTCGACTTATCCCCTACTGTTTGTTTGAGAGGGTTTTCGTTCGAGTCTACACCGTGCAGGCGACTTTCATCGCACACGGCGCTCCATCAACAAATAAAAAGGTCTCCTTTCGTCGTCTGGAACTTACAATGGGCATCTTCATTCTATCAAGCTACAATCAACAATGAATAAACAAGGAAACTTCTGATAGAGACCCATACTCAGCTACCCCTAAAAAACGCCCTTTCTGTTTGAATCAGCTTTACTGTGCCAGTTCTGGAAAACCAAGCACAAATTTCTTCTTTTGCATGATTATGAAGCCCCAGGTATGAC
>NZ_JAWRYR010000069.1:0-388 GCF_046940275.1 Pantoea sp. SIMBA_079
GATTTAACCAACCGTCTTTTTCTCCCCACACAATATATGATTCTGGTTTGTTTAACTGACGAATTTTAGAATAGCTTGTACCAGGTCCTTTACGTAAGTTAACGTTAGAACCTTCAATATAAGCAATACCATCTGTTACAGCTGTTGGCACTTCTGCTGGCTTAGATGGTTTTTCAGGAACAGAAACATCTACACTAGAATTATTGTATGCACGTTGTACATCTGCTCTAAATTGCGCTTCAGATACACCATGGCTACGTAAGTAATCAAGTGGGTCTTCATGGTCTGTACCGCCAAGGTACTTCGTCACATCATAGTGAGTCCATAATCCTTTTTCTACAGATAAACCGCGGTCACGTAGAATTTTAGCAAGTAACTTCACGTATTT
>NZ_JAWRYR010000070.1:0-387 GCF_046940275.1 Pantoea sp. SIMBA_079
GATTGGACATATGGAACGGGGTACATGAGAGTTAAGATTATATTATATCGCGGTGGCCAAAGAACGATATAAAATTGAAGCGAAAAACAGTGAATTAAAACACAGGCACGGGTATGATGTTGCAAAATCCTCGGGTCTACTTGGCATGGAATTACAAGGAGCAATGGCTATTTTCACCGTTAACTTGAAAAGAATATTGAAATTAATGGCCTAAAAAAGTGACAAACAGAAGCAAAAAAAGACGATTTCCATTCAAGTACCGAATGAGAATCGTCTTTTTTTAATTTGATTTACCGTACTAGTTAGAAAAACGTGAGTTTTTCAGCAGCCTCATTAAGAGAGGGGATTTTTTGGTGATTTCCACTACTTTTCAATATAGACCGAACG
>NZ_JAWRYR010000071.1:0-380 GCF_046940275.1 Pantoea sp. SIMBA_079
TTTAAGTCAAAGTCATCTAAAACAAATGTTGGCAACTATCTTAGATGATAAATATTTATTTAAGGGAATTAGATTAAAAGAAGACGATTCAGTGTTTACTCGTTCATTTAGTACACTTTTGATTGCTTTAATTCTTGATGCAGATAATCGAAAAGATTTTCTATCACAGGACACTGTATTATTGGTCAAAGATTGTCTTTTGAAGTATATGTTGATGGAGCAAGATCTGAGAGGCTATGTAAAAGATAAAGGCTGGGCACATAGTATAGCGCACGGTGCCGATGTTTTAGATGAGTTAGTAAAAAGTCATAAACTTGATCAAGGTGCATACAAAAACATTTTAACTATCATTATAAATAAAGTACACGTATACGAGTATG
>NZ_JAWRYR010000072.1:0-378 GCF_046940275.1 Pantoea sp. SIMBA_079
CGGGCCCGATCAACCGTGGCGTGGAAATCGAGTCGGCGGTTGCCGACGGCAAGCACTCGGTGATCCTCAACCAGGTCACCTACGGTATCGCCGTGCGCATGGCCGTGCTGTCCATGGCCATGAGCGGGCAGAACGCGCAACGTCAATTCGACCAGGAGAACGCCCAGTGACCATCAGTATTCTCGGCGCCCGGGTCATCGACCCCAACAGCGGCCTGGACCAGGTCACCGACCTGCACCTGGACGGCGGCCGCATTGCCGCCATCGGTGCCGCACCGGCCGGTTTCAGCGCCAGCCGCACGATCCAGGCTGATGGCCTGGTCGCTGCGCCCGGCCTGGTCGACCTGGGCGTGTCCCTGCGCGAGCCGGGTTACAGCCG
>NZ_JAWRYR010000073.1:0-374 GCF_046940275.1 Pantoea sp. SIMBA_079
CGCTGACGCGCCCTGACGGGCTTGTCTGCTCCCGGCATCCGCTTACAGACAAGCTGTGACCGTCTCCGGGAGCTGCATGTGTCAGAGGTTTTCACCGTCATCACCGAAACGCGCGAGGCAGCTGCGGTAAAGCTCATCAGCGTGGTCGTGAAGCGATTCACAGATGTCTGCCTGTTCATCCGCGTCCAGCTCGTTGAGTTTCTCCAGAAGCGTTAATGTCTGGCTTCTGATAAAGCGGGCCATGTTAAGGGCGGTTTTTTCCTGTTTGGTCACTGATGCCTCCGTGTAAGGGGGATTTCTGTTCATGGGGGTAATGATACCGATGAAACGAGAGAGGATGCTCACGATACGGGTTACTGATGATGAACATGCCC
>NZ_JAWRYR010000074.1:0-373 GCF_046940275.1 Pantoea sp. SIMBA_079
GTGGGCACATGTTCCCGCTGGAGCGTCCGGCCGACACTGCCAGCCTGATCAAGGGCCTGTTCGACCGCTGGAGCCAGGCATGAGCGCGCACGTTGAGGAAATTCGCCTGAGCCTGGGCCATATCGAACTGGCTGCACACCTGTTCGGCCCCGAAGACGGGCTGCCGGTGATTGCCCTGCATGGCTGGCTGGACAACGCCAACAGCTTTGCCCGCATGGCTCCGCAACTGAAAGGGCTGCGCATCGTCGCTCTGGACCTGGCCGGCCATGGCTATTCGGAGCACCGCCCGCTCGGTGCCGGTTATGCCCTGGCCGACTATGCCCATGACGTGCTGCGCGTGGCCGAGCAACTGGGTTGGCAGCGTTTTGCCCTG
>NZ_JAWRYR010000075.1:0-372 GCF_046940275.1 Pantoea sp. SIMBA_079
GTTTTCATTGAATGTAAATTTAAGTACTGATTTTCCAGAATTATGAACGTCACCCATAATGGTTATGCCGGTTATTAGTTGAATTTCACCTAAGAATTGATGTTGGATAGCCTCCCTATCAGTTGACCAATCATCCAATTCACCGAAGATTGCTTTATATAAAAACTCTGTTGTTTCACTTATTAAACGACCTAATACAGGATAATTAGATAACAGGGAATAAAGATTTTGATAATTTTCAAAGTAAGTTTTAACAAAATATTGATACCGTTCTTCTTTTGTACTTCCATGTAGATTTTGTTCAATTCTTTTTTTATTTATCTCATAGATTAGTGTTTTATTAGCTATTTTTAATAACTGATTGCTGATTGG
>NZ_JAWRYR010000076.1:0-370 GCF_046940275.1 Pantoea sp. SIMBA_079
TTTATCTACATTTAATAACGCCATCTCGAACCTCTTACTGCTTCAGTTTGGGATCGAGCGCGTCACGCAGACCGTCACCCATCAGGTTAAATGCCAGCACCGTCAGCAGGATCGCCAGACCCGGGAAGGTCACGACCCACCAGGCGCTTTGCGCGAACTGCAACACGTCGGAGAGCATGGTGCCCCACTCAGGCGTTGGCGGCTGTGCCCCCATGCCGAGGAAACCAAGAGCAGCCATATCGAGAATGGCGTTAGAGAAACCGAGCGACGCCTGAACAATCAGCGGCGCAAGGCAGTTCGGGAAGATGTTAATAAACATCTGACGCATCGCCCCGGCACCCGCCACGCGAGACGCGGTGACGTAATCGCG
>NZ_JAWRYR010000077.1:0-363 GCF_046940275.1 Pantoea sp. SIMBA_079
GGTTGTCGCTTCGGATGGTCGCAAGCAGCTGGGTGACGTGTTCGCCGATGTCGCCGCCTTCCAATGTGAAAGCCTTCATCTGACCGATCGCCGCGGCACCTTGCTCCCGGATCCGGCGCGCGAGCTCGGCTGGTAACTCGGTAATGCCCAGTCGCTCGCGAGCTCGGCGGGGCAGGGTGCGCAGTATCTTGAGTGCCGTTTCTAGATGGACTGAAGCGCGGAACGCCTCAGAAGCATCAGCCTCGGCCACTAACCGCTCGACGATAGCGTAAGTCGCGTCCTCAGCAGCTTCCGGGTCTCCAGCACGGCGATGCCAGTCGGCCGCCACCTCCAGAGTGTGGTCAGCAGCGATCGACTCGATTC
>NZ_JAWRYR010000078.1:0-362 GCF_046940275.1 Pantoea sp. SIMBA_079
CTGGATTCGCCGCAGACGCGCTACATCTACAACGTCGCCGAATACATCACCGACCCGGCCGCGCACGCCAACGCCGCGATCATCGGCCAGCAGGAAGTGATCCACAACGAGAGCTACAGCTACGTGCTGGCCTCGATCGCGGGCCTGGCCGACCAGAACCGCGTGTTCGAACTCGCGCGCACGCATCCCACGATCATCGCGCGCAACCAGCCGATCATGGATTCGTACAACGACTTCATGCGCGAGCGCTCGGCCGAAACGCTGATCCGCTCGCTGGTGCAGTCGTCGATCCTCGAAGGCATCAACTTCTATTCCGGCTTCGCCTACTTCTACAACCTGGTCCGCCAGAACCGGATGACCGG
>NZ_JAWRYR010000079.1:0-361 GCF_046940275.1 Pantoea sp. SIMBA_079
GGTGAAAGTGATGCCGTAGGTCGCCGAGCCGCCGCTCGGACTGACGGTCCCGATCCCGCCCGGCGGCACCACTCCGGCATCCCTGTCGCCCTGCACCGTCTTGTCGATGGAGAACGCCGGGTTCACCGGTGCCACGCTGAGCGGCGCCGATGCGCCGCAGTAGTTGTTCGCCAGCGGGGAGCCGTTGGCGCGCAGGTCGGGGTCGGCGGGCGGGTCGACCGGAACGGTGCTGCTGTCGGAGCAGCCGTTGATCGGGCCGCCGTAACCGATGGTGGTGTCATTCTGATATGTCCCCGCGCATCCCGCGCCGAGATTCATCGTGACGGTGCCGCCCATCAGGTTGTACGACCCCGGACTGGTG
>NZ_JAWRYR010000080.1:0-361 GCF_046940275.1 Pantoea sp. SIMBA_079
TGTTCAGTGGCGCGTCGATGGCAAAGTCCAGGCGGCCGGCGGCGAGTTCCTTGGTGGTCTCGCGGCGCTTGCCCAGGAAGCTCGCGATCATTACCGCCGGCGCCAGGCGGCGCAGGCGCTGGAACAGCGGCGGCAAGATGACCGCCTCGGTCAGGTCGGTCATGCTGATGCGGAAGGTCTTGTTGGCCTGCTGCGGGTTGAACGTGCGGCTTTCCTGCACCGAGGTCCGCAGTAGCGCCAGGGCGTTGCGCACCGGGCCGATGATGTTCTGCGCCATGGGTGTGGGCACCATGCCTTGCGCGGTGCGCACGAACAGCGGGTCATTGAAGGTTTCGCGCAGACGCGACAGGGCATTGGACAC
>NZ_JAWRYR010000081.1:0-360 GCF_046940275.1 Pantoea sp. SIMBA_079
CTGCAGCGGCGATCGGCGTCTGGATGCCGGAGAGGATCCTGCCGTCCGAACCCGTGCCGCCGGTGGCAGTGCTACCGCTTCCGGCCACCGGAGCGGCCGTCCTGGCACCGGAGGTGGTCGAGTCACCGAGGACCGAGACCGCGTTGCCGCCGGCTGTCACCGGGACGGCCACGGCGACAGGCGCCTGGATGCCCGAGGCGACCCCCTCCGAGCCGGTGGACGTCGCGCTGGCGCCCCCCGTTCCGGAGCCTGTCGCCGGAGTGGAGGCCGTCGAACCGGACGATGTCGCGTCGCCCACCGCACTGACGGCGTTTCCGGAGAGGCCCACGGGGACGCTGACGCTCACCGCGGCCTGGTCGC
>NZ_JAWRYR010000082.1:0-360 GCF_046940275.1 Pantoea sp. SIMBA_079
CCGCACGGGCAGGACTGGGTCAGCGCCGAACCGCGAGCAGCCACCGCCGACGAGATCAGCGCGATCACGAAGCAGGCGCTGGACGTGCTGGCCGGCGAGCTTTCGTATCCAGATCCAAGCCGGGCGTTGAACCATGCGTGACGCCCCCACCATGCACCCCTACGTCGGCTGGGCCGGCGATCGCAGCGAAGGCGCCGTGCTGGTCTTCGCCCGCGAGTCGCGCGCCGCCAAGCCGGTGGCGTTCGGCCTCCTGATGGGCTGGGCAGATGTCGACTACATCGACGTGCGCGTGCGGCGCCTGCGCACCCACGTCGACTACCTGATGACGCACGCACGCCCGAAGATGCTGGACGCCGGGTT
>NZ_JAWRYR010000083.1:0-360 GCF_046940275.1 Pantoea sp. SIMBA_079
GTTTAACCACAAGTCTACAGTGAAGTTTTCTGCTAAACCCATACTATTTAAGATAGACGGTAGGAATGTGTAGATGGCAAAGTACGGAATGACAATACAGACATAAAATAGACTTCCAAAAGCTGTTCGCTTCCGGAATTTTTTGTTAAAAAGAGCACGAAAGCCATTTTTATTTTGAGTCTCAATAACAGTTTCGTCGATTTCCGCATTAGGCCCGATATACTTCTTTACGATATGGCGTGCTTCATCAATACGTCCCATGCTGATGAGCCATTGTGGGGATTCAGGTGTTCCTATTCGCAGTATCAGCACAATGAATGCAGGGATTGCAGCACTAGCAAGCATCCAACGCCATGATTC
>NZ_JAWRYR010000084.1:0-295 GCF_046940275.1 Pantoea sp. SIMBA_079
GCATTAACATGGCTTCCTTGTGGTCGACCAACTTTGACAATGCTGATCGACGTCTTCAGCCGAATGCCGCTAGGGTATTACATTAGTTTCGATGACACATCAACGCTGGCCGTCATGCGCGCCGTCCGACATGCACTTCTTCCAAAGAAACCAGCTAGAGCCGTCGTGCCAAACCTGACTGTACAGAACCCTTGGCCTTGCTACGGTCGGTTCGAAGTGCTGGTGTGCGACAACGGCGCAGAATTCCACAGTGACTCCCTGGCTGCCGCCTGCTTCGATTTGCAAATGCAGTTGC
>NZ_JAWRYR010000085.1:0-356 GCF_046940275.1 Pantoea sp. SIMBA_079
GTATTCCTTGGCCGAGCTCCAGTGCGCTTCTTCCGATTCGATATGGAAGAAGGTGTTGCCCATCTCGTTGGCGTAGCGCACCGAATCGAAGATGAAGAACTCTGGCTCGGGGCCGAAGAACGCCTGGTCGGCGATGCCGCTGGACTTGAGGAACGCCTCGGCCTGCTTGGCGATGCCGCGCGGATCGCGCTCGTAGGACCGCATCGTCGTCGGGTCGAGGATGTCGCAGGTGATCACCAGCGTCGGATCGGCGGTGAAGGGATCGACGAACGCGGTCGACGGATCCGGCAGCAGCACCATGTCGGAGTTCTGGATGCCCTTCCAGCCGCTGATCGACGAGCCGTCGAACATCTTGC
>NZ_JAWRYR010000086.1:0-353 GCF_046940275.1 Pantoea sp. SIMBA_079
GCGCGATCGGCCTGTACCTGGGCAGCATCGCCAGTGCCAACGCCGCGCCGGCGCTCGTCAACCTGCTGTTCCTGCCGATGGCCTTCCTGTCGGGCCTGTGGCTGCCGTTGTCGATGCTCCCGGACGTGTTCGCGCGGCTGGCGCCACTATGGCCGGCCTGGCACCTGGCGCAGATCGCGCTCGGCGTGGCGGGGCAGACGGGACCGCAGCCGCTGTGGCTGCACCTGCTGGTGCTGACGGTCGTGACGCTGGCCTGCGGCGTGCTCGCGTTGCGCCGGCTGGCGCGGGCGGTCTGAGATCATGCATCCAACGGATTCGGGGAGAACGCAATGACACGGAGACAAGGACACGGC
>NZ_JAWRYR010000087.1:0-352 GCF_046940275.1 Pantoea sp. SIMBA_079
GACGGGGTGGTGCGTAACGGCAAAAGCACTGCCGGACATCAGCGCTATCTCTGCTCTCACTGCCGTAAAACATGGCAACTGCAGTTCACTTACACCGCTTCTCAACCCGGTACGCACCAGAAAATCATTGATATGGCCATGAATGGCGTTGGATGCCGGGCAACTGCCCGCATTATGGGCGTTGGCCTCAACACGATTTTACGTCACTTAAAAAACTCAGGCCGCAGTCGGTAACCTCGCGCATACAGCCGGGCAGTGACGTCATCGTCTGCGCGGAAATGGACGAACAGTGGGGCTATGTCGGGGCTAAATCGCGCCAGCGCTGGCTGTTTTACGCGTATGACAGGCTCCG
>NZ_JAWRYR010000088.1:0-352 GCF_046940275.1 Pantoea sp. SIMBA_079
GATTAGTTCGTTTTCTTAGAAAATCAAGCTTTCAATCAATGAAAAAATAGTAAAGCAGGGTGGCCCGATTTGGATTTAACTCTGTCTAAGAGTGAGGATTAGAAATAGCGCCTATTCGTAAATGAGATTGAGCAAGCAATCTTTGATAAAGAAATCGGATAGGGGGGTGTTCTGTCTATAGGAGACTGCCCTTGAGCTTACACGAGACCTTATTAATGGTGCTGTTCCAAAAGTAAGGAACTGCAACGATTGACTGACCTCTAGGCGTACCTCTAGACAATTAAGGATTTACTGCCTAGTGCGCGTGTAGGTACAAGCAGTTTACTGCGATCGAGCCTGATAGGGCACTTAG
>NZ_JAWRYR010000089.1:0-352 GCF_046940275.1 Pantoea sp. SIMBA_079
TGTCGTCGGCCGACTCCTGTGTCGCGGGCGCGGCGGCGGAGCCGTCGGCAGGCGACGGCTTCGCGGCAGCCGGCGCACCGAAGGCGGCGAACGGCGAGGCGGTGCTCTGGGTGACCGTCGTCTCCGGCTGCCCGGCGCGCGAGGCGACCGGGGCGGAGGACGGAGGGAGCGACGCGAACGGCCAGGACGACTTCTCGCTGGTCGACGCAGACACGGGCGCCGGCGTGTCGGCGGGGCCACCAGCCGCGGCTGCGGCGGTAGCGGACGCCGCAGCGGTACCGGAGGCTGCAGGGGCGCGGTCGGCCGAGCGGTCGCCGTCCTGCTGCGCGGCGGACGGACCGCCCTCCGGCTC
>NZ_JAWRYR010000090.1:0-351 GCF_046940275.1 Pantoea sp. SIMBA_079
GGCAGCAGCAACCTCGACCTGGGCGTCGGCTGGGAATTCGTGCCCGGCTGGTCGCTCAACGGCGCCGTGGGCAAGCAGTGGGTCGCCGGCACGGCGGGCACGGCGACCTACGCGTTCTGGTCGGCGGGTGTCAGCAAGGCGTTCGACAACGGCTTCGACATCGCCCTGACCTTCAACGACAACGACCTGATCGGTCCCGACGACACCATCACCCTCGCCGTCACCAAGTCGTTCTGACGTGACGCGCGTGCCCACAGGAGAGGTTCCATGAAACTAATCATCGCGATCATCCGTCCGTTCAAGCTCGACGAGGTGCGCGAAGCCCTGGGCGAGGCCGGCGTGTCCGGTCTC
>NZ_JAWRYR010000091.1:0-351 GCF_046940275.1 Pantoea sp. SIMBA_079
TGCCGACGTAGAACGCGAACAGTGCCGACGCGATGCCGAGCACGATGATCGCCGCGATGGACCCGGGGGTCAGCCAGCGCACCCGGGGATGCTTGATGTTCGGTGTAGCCGCGTAGAGCACCGCGACGAGCAGGATGATGACGACGACCACGATGGGCCAGCGGATGATGGACCAGGCCACCTGGAAGGCGTCGCTGAGCCCGATCAGTCCGCCCAGGAATTCGGCCACCGGCCCGGAGATCACCAGCAGCAGCGCGAGCAGCGACAGCAGCACGAGCGCCAGCAGGGTCACGCCGAGCTGCACCGGCCGGAGGGCGATGAACGTCCGGCCCTCCTGCACCCCGTACACGC
>NZ_JAWRYR010000092.1:0-350 GCF_046940275.1 Pantoea sp. SIMBA_079
CGGCGATTTCACAAATCCGTTATCGCAATCCACATGAACGCAGGCTGAACTCAACCGTTCCTGAATTGAGAGATTTTTCGCATTCTTTTAGCCAGAAGTTCTATACCTTCCGCGATGCGGTTGAGTGGAATTGAAGAATAGGCGATGCGAAAATAACGGCATGGCCGGTCGTCGCTCCAGAAGAACGGCGCTCCGGACTCTATCAGCACGCCGTCCTCTCGCAGATCACGTGCGAGCTTGTCGGCATCCATGCCTTCAGGTCCTTCGATCCAGAACGCAGTACCGCCAAACGCGGACTTGCCCGCGATTTTCAAGCCTTCCCGATCGAGAGCCTCGATCATGGCTATGTG
>NZ_JAWRYR010000093.1:0-349 GCF_046940275.1 Pantoea sp. SIMBA_079
GGCCCTGCGAGGCGGCGATGATCGCGAAGAAACCCGCGAACATTCCCGCGGTCGTGAAGAGGTTGGGCAGCAGATAGATGCCGCGGCCACGGCGGGGGGTCGGATCGGGTGCGCTCATCCGGCGAGTGTAGCGCCTGGGAGCGCGGCGTCGCCGCGGCGGTTGCGCGCATCGCCCGGGAGTGCTGGAATCGCGACTTTCCTGCGCGCCTCCGGAGCCCGCCATGCGTCGTCTGCCCTGCCTCGTCGTCGCGTTGCTCGCCGTCGCCGCCCTGCCCCTCGCCGCCAGCGAGGTCTACAGCTGGAAGGACGCGCGGGGCGTGACCCATTATTCGCAGACACCGCCGCCAGC
>NZ_JAWRYR010000094.1:0-348 GCF_046940275.1 Pantoea sp. SIMBA_079
TTTGAGAAACGAACTTCAATCTGTTTTGTGGCCATTTTCTTTGTACTCCTTTGCTATTTTTTTCTGGTTACATAGATAATAGAGCAAAACTCACAATATCATTACGTTTTTTAGATTTTATTATACTAAAAATTCGAAACCTTCAAAAAATAGGCTATTTTTGTATTAAAATTAACTTATATAAGAAAGGGTGGGTTTGTACGGGATTATTAGCATTAACGTGCCCTCCACTCGTGGAGATATTTTTGCTCCCTTATCGCTCAATCCTATACGTTACGGTGGCAGGTGGTGTTCCTGCTTACCTCGGTATTAGCATATCGAAAGTGATTGAATTAACATCTACATAAG
>NZ_JAWRYR010000095.1:0-347 GCF_046940275.1 Pantoea sp. SIMBA_079
CTGCTGCGCAGTCGGCCGATCCATGCCGCTGAGGAGGCCCGCGTACTCGACGAGCTGCTGGCCGGTGAGGCGGTCGAACAGCCGGACGCCGTCGGAGAGCACGCCGATCATCGCCTTCGCGACCAGGGGCTGCCTCCACATGTCGACGCCGTGGATGAGCACCTCCCCGGCGTCCGGGCGCAGCAGGCCGGTCGCCATGCCGAGCGTCGTCGTCTTGCCCGCGCCATTCGGCCCGATCAGCGCGTGGACGCGGGCATGTTCCACATCGAGATCGACGTTCCTGACCGCGTGAAAGCCGCCAAAGGACTTGCCCAGTCCGCGCGCCGACAGAACCGTCCGGCCGCCGG
>NZ_JAWRYR010000096.1:0-345 GCF_046940275.1 Pantoea sp. SIMBA_079
CCCGAGGGCGTCGAGCTCCCGTTTCAGGTCGGCGTAGTGCCCCGGCAGCCCGGTGTCGATGAGCGTCATCCCGTCATCGGTGACGATGAGATGGACGGCGATGATGTCGTTGCCGATGCGGCGGAGGCCGGGCGCGAGTTCCATGATGGCTATGATAGTTAGCTATGACGAGGAGATGCAAGCATGCCGACGCCTGAGAAGACCTCGCGCACCGCGATCGTCGCCGCGGGTCGCGTACTCATCGAGAGCGGAGGCCTCGACGGGCTCACCATGCAGGCGGTCGCCGAGCGGGTCGGGGTGCGCGCACCATCCCTGTACAAGCGCGTGCGGGATCGCCGTGAACTG
>NZ_JAWRYR010000097.1:0-344 GCF_046940275.1 Pantoea sp. SIMBA_079
GTCCTGACGGATATAGTCAGTGATCACGCGCGGGTTACCGCCTTCGCGCAGCACAACACGGGTCCCTACAGGCAGGCCGGGCACGGCTGTCGCCGCGGTGGTGACGAAGCCACCAAACTGGCCGACCGTCGTCCAGCCGTCCGTCGGATGCAGGTCCGAGCGCGGAAACGCGCTGTACGGTCGATCGCTAGCGGCGACCCCGTCTTCCTTGCCCCATTCGGCCGCGATCGTGACCGAGCCACGGTCGCCCGAGAAGCCCATGACGAAGTCACCCTTGGTGATCGCGCCATCACCTTCGCCATACTGGCCGTAGTAAGCGGAGGCCGACGCGCCCTCGTAGTTGC
>NZ_JAWRYR010000098.1:0-342 GCF_046940275.1 Pantoea sp. SIMBA_079
GTCGGATGTGCCGGCGCTGTTGCTGTCGGGCGAACTCGACCCGGTGACGCCACCGGCCTACGCCGAACGCGTGCTCGCCACCCTGCCCAACGGCCGCCATCTGGTGCTGCAAGGCCAGGGCCACGGCACGCTGGCGCTGGGCTGCATGCCGAAGCTGCTGGCGCAGTTCATCGAGTCCACCGATGCCACGGCGCTCGACGCCGCCTGCCTCGACACGATGCGGCCGGTGCCGCCGTTCACCAGCTTCAACGGCTGGGAACCATGACCCGCGCGTCCGCCGCGGCGCGCGCGGCCCGCCCGCGCATCGCCTGCGCCTTCTTCCGATCTTCCATTGCGAGCGCC
>NZ_JAWRYR010000099.1:0-342 GCF_046940275.1 Pantoea sp. SIMBA_079
CGTTTCGTGCTGCACGACCACCCCCGGCATTCGAACCCGGACGCCAAGCACCGCGAGTTTGTCGCGATCGAAGCGCGATGGCTCGTCGAAAATAATGTGCCTATCGCTCGCCAGGGAGCTGCTTTTCCGCACAGTTTGCAGCGGCGAGTTTCCGATGCAAAAGCAGTTCGCGGGAGCGATTTCCAGTCGCCGCCACACCCGGCCGACGGCGAAACTGGATTTTTCGTCGTCGACGTCGAAGCTCAACCCACGACTATCGAATATCGGAGCCCGTTCGAGCACCGCAAACCAATCATGCATATCGAGCATGCGATCGTGGTGGCGCCAGAGGGGGAAGAAGCT
>NZ_JAWRYR010000100.1:0-337 GCF_046940275.1 Pantoea sp. SIMBA_079
CGCGCATCGCGTTCGCGTCCGCGGCGGTGCTGAACGCGCCGACCTGGACGATGAAGCCGACACCGGCGGTCGCGGCAGGCGTGGCGGGACGCGCGGGCGCGTCCGTCGTCGCGGCCGGGGGCGGCGGCGGCGCCGGGCGCGGTGGCTCGGCGGGGGGCGGCGCCGGCGCAGGCGTCGCCGCGGACGGGGTCGGCACGGCTGCCGCCGTGGCGGTGTCCGTGCGCGCCGGCGTGGCGCCGGCATCGAGCGCGACGACGCGCGGGCTCACGTCACTGCGGACCTGCGCCGCGCGCACGCGGACGGTTTCGGCTTCGGCGCGGCTGGCGTAGGGACCCAG
>NZ_JAWRYR010000101.1:0-337 GCF_046940275.1 Pantoea sp. SIMBA_079
CTGGAACATCTTGTTTAAATTGTCGGTTTAACAGGTTTGATACAACTCGGTGTTCCTGTGTATGGGTCAACTAATGAGATCTTAGCTTACCATGTGTCAGACCGTATCACGATGGACTTAGCCACAGATACCCTTCTCAAGTTAAAAAAGAATCGCGACTTTAAGCGGGCAAAAGATGCATTGATCCACTCCGACCAAGGAACGCATTATACCCACCCTGATTTTCAGAAATTAGTGAAGAAACTTAAATTGCGCCAATCAATGTCAAGACGAGGAAACTGTTGGGATAACGCTCCCCAAGAATCGTTCTTTGGTCATTTTAAAGATGAGGCCTCGA
>NZ_JAWRYR010000102.1:0-336 GCF_046940275.1 Pantoea sp. SIMBA_079
GTACCATCATCACGGGTTCAGGGCAGCGCAGGCCCAGCGCATCCAGCGTATGGTCGGGTGCGGAGTAAGGATCGCGCATGATTCTCTTATCGGTAAGTAAACAAAGATGCTCATTCTAGCTCGCCATGTCCGCAGCGCAAGGCGACAACGATTGCGCTAAAATTAACCGTTGCATAAATTGCGCAACGGGTTAAGATGACGTCCGTTTTTTTTAAAATCGTTGCTTAGTCCCCAAAATCGTTTGCTTTTTGGCAAGGTGGCAAGCGCGTATATACCCGGAGGTTTACTGAAGTAAGCGATCGGGCTACGCAAGCGCAGCCAGTGCAGCAAAAATGC
>NZ_JAWRYR010000103.1:0-336 GCF_046940275.1 Pantoea sp. SIMBA_079
TAATTGCTCCATCTGTAATCCCCCTATTTCGAATTTGTCTTTTTAAAATCGTATACAGTATGTGAAATTTTACTATCTCATTGTTGAATAAGGGAACGATGCTTAGTAAAGTAGCCCCCACCAATCTACTCTGCATGGTTCCGTTATCCATTAGGCTGTCGTTCTCTGTAAAGCTGCTACCCTCTTATCCTCATCATGGATAGCCCATCCTTCTTCTACATGTTGCATTAACTCGTGATACTTAAATACATCGAATATCCAAACGTATTGATTACTCCCAAAACCCAGCTCTTTCATATACAGCATGAATTCTCTTGTACCTTTGTATCTTGGAAT
>NZ_JAWRYR010000104.1:0-334 GCF_046940275.1 Pantoea sp. SIMBA_079
CGACCGAGTTGCTCTTGCCCGGCGTCAATACGGGATAATACCGCGCCACATAGCAGAACTTTAAAAGTGCTCATCATTGGAAAACGTTCTTCGGGGCGAAAACTCTCAAGGATCTTACCGCTGTTGAGATCCAGTTCGATGTAACCCACTCGTGCACCCAACTGATCTTCAGCATCTTTTACTTTCACCAGCGTTTCTGGGTGAGCAAAAACAGGAAGGCAAAATGCCGCAAAAAAGGGAATAAGGGCGACACGGAAATGTTGAATACTCATACTCTTCCTTTTTCAATATTATTGAAGCATTTATCAGGGTTATTGTCTCATGAGCGGATACA
>NZ_JAWRYR010000105.1:0-334 GCF_046940275.1 Pantoea sp. SIMBA_079
GCCGTTGACGATCGTCAGCGTGAAGTTCACATTGTCGACCGGGTCGTTCGCAGGGGCCGCCGCATTGTCGTTGACGTTCACCCGCCACTCTGCGGTGACGACATCGCCCGACTTCACGGTCGTCGGGGATCCATCCGCCCACTTGGCGGTGATCTCGTACACAGGGGCGGCGAGAGCCGGCGCCGCGAACGACAAGCCCGTCACAGCCAGCAGCACGCCGGAAAGGCCGGCGGTGAAGCGGTTCACCATAACGCGCGTCCGCTTTTTGTGCCGCTTCAGCCTTCGCCGCCGAGGCGACAGACCCTTACCGATCTGTGCATCGTTCTTGTGCGTC
>NZ_JAWRYR010000106.1:0-332 GCF_046940275.1 Pantoea sp. SIMBA_079
TCCCTTGCTCATCATTTTCGACGCCTCTGTCTCTCTGTCTTATGTCCGGTTTCCCGGTTGGGCTTTTGCCCTTGTTGAGACGGAGAATAGGCGCGGTTTATTACCGATGGGCTTAATGAGTTAAGTTAACTTTTCCTTGGCTTCGGCTTTGGTTATCAGAATGCAACCATGTGTAAGAATTCGGAAATTCTTCTGAATAAGCGTTTACTAAAAGAAACGGGCGGTAAACACCGCCCGCCTTGTTTCCGTAATAATGCGGACCTTACAGAACCTTGCCGGGGTTCATGATGCCCGCCGGATCGAAGGCCGCCTTGATGCGGCGCATCAGGTCG
>NZ_JAWRYR010000107.1:0-331 GCF_046940275.1 Pantoea sp. SIMBA_079
GTCTGCGCTGAAAGTTCCATCACGGGCGATATGGCATGTTGCCCCGCATCCGTGATCCATCCTTGGGGCGCCGCGCCTGCGCCGCAAGCCACGGTGCCGGCACGCGCACGCAGTGCGGTGTCGCCGGCTCCAGGTCCGCGTTCAAATCGTCGTTTCAAGCATCGATTTGACGTGGGCAAATCAACCTCGGGATCATAGGCGGATTCCCCGTACCGTAACGGATGGTGCCGTATGTTTGCAGGCCTCGACGGGCTCCGCTTCAGCCACTGGCAGGCCGAGCTGCGTGCCGATGGCGTCCTGGTGTTGTCGTTCGATCGCGCCGACGAATCGG
>NZ_JAWRYR010000108.1:0-331 GCF_046940275.1 Pantoea sp. SIMBA_079
GCTCTCGGCCACTCCGCTGAGTTCATATCAACCGAGACTCGCCTCCGAGCGATCTGACATCGCCACGTTGAACACTCTCCGTGAGCTCGGGACGCTGCGTCGCGAGATTGACCGCGTTCGCCTTGTTCGCGATGTCCGTAAGGGTTCGGGCGACGCGGACCTCGCGTCTGACACCGATATCGAGAGCCGCCTCGAATCGGTTGAACGCGAGGCCGCTCGACTCACTGCACTTCTCACGTCGTCCGGCATCGCAGCAGTGGGAGCACCTTAGAGGGAGAGCGAAATGGGCAGCGTTCTGTCGTATGAAGCTTCGGGCGGTAGACGCTATCGC
>NZ_JAWRYR010000109.1:0-331 GCF_046940275.1 Pantoea sp. SIMBA_079
GCGGGCAGTTCGGCGGTGGGGAAGTTGTCCGTCACCACGCCATGATCCATGAGGTAGAAGCGGTCGGCGACCTTGGCGGCAAAGCGGAAGTTCTGCTCGACCAGAAGCACGGTCATGCCGCGTTTCTTCAGTTCCACCAGCACATCGCCGATGCGCTGCACGATGACGGGCGCAAGCCCCTCGGTCGGCTCGTCGAGGAGCAGCACCTTGACGCCGGTGCGCAGGATGCGCGCAATCGCCAGCATCTGCTGCTCCCCGCCACTGAGTGTACCTCCCAGTTGTGTGCTCCGCTCCTTCAAGCGTGGAAACAAGGAAAATGCTTGTTCAATCC
>NZ_JAWRYR010000110.1:0-330 GCF_046940275.1 Pantoea sp. SIMBA_079
GTCGTTGTCGACGCACAGGACGCGCAGGCCGCTCAGCGACGTATCCGGCACGGTGCTCGGCGCCGGCGTCGGCACCAGCGGCTGGGTGCTGCGCGGCACCGTGATCGAGAACATGCTGCCCTTGCCGACCGTCGCGCGCGCATCCAGCGTGTGGCCGAGCAGGCGCGAGATCCGCTGGCAGATCGACAGGCCGAGGCCGAGGCCTCGGCCGTCCCAGTCGAAGGGTTGCTCGTAGCGGTGGAACTCGTCGTAGATCTGCCGCATGTGGTGGTCGGGAATGCCGGGGCCGGTGTCCCAGACCTGCAGTGCGATGGTGTCGCCGCGGCGCCG
>NZ_JAWRYR010000111.1:0-328 GCF_046940275.1 Pantoea sp. SIMBA_079
CGATCGAGACCCTGATGGGCATCGAGGCGCCGGCGCGTGCGCAGTGGATCCGCACGCTGTTCGACGAGATCACGCGCATCCTCAACCACCTGATGTGGGTGGGGTCGAACGCGCTCGACCTCGGTGCGATGGCGGTGATGCTGTATGCGTTCCGCGAGCGCGAAGAACTGATGGACGTCTACGAGGCGGTCTCGGGCGCGCGCATGCACGCGACCTATTACCGGCCCGGGGGCGTCTACCGCGACCTGCCCGACCGCATGCCGCAGTACCGCGAGTCGCCGTGGCGCAAGGGCGCCAAGCTCAAGCGCTTCAATGCGTGGCGCGAAGG
>NZ_JAWRYR010000112.1:0-325 GCF_046940275.1 Pantoea sp. SIMBA_079
GGGTACTGCTGCACTCTCGCTGGCTTCGGTCAATGTTGCCGAGGCTGCTGTCGTTAGCCGTATCGAGGTACGCGGTAATACACGCGTCGACGCACAGTCCATCCGCGACAATATCGACATTCGTCCGGGCAAGGCCTTCACCAGCGCTGATATTGATGCTGCGGTGAAGCGTCAGTTTGCGATGGGGCTGTTCTCGGATGTTCGTATTAATCAGTCCGGCAGCACGCTCGTCGTGAATGTTTCTGAGCGTTCCGTCGTCAACAACGTCCTTTTCCAGGGCAACAAGAAGATCAAGGATCCTGATCTTACTCGTGCTGTTCAGCTC
>NZ_JAWRYR010000113.1:0-325 GCF_046940275.1 Pantoea sp. SIMBA_079
GTGCAACCGCGTCGGACCGGCACTCCCAGCTGTTCGCCGTGAGCGCCCCGGTGGCCGGGATTTTCAGAGGAGCACGACCGCGCGTCGTGCCGTCGTTTTGCGTTCCGCGGGCCGATGTGAAAGTCCATTTTGCACGGGTATGCCGAGTCAGCTCTCCCGGAGTGGGGAGCCGATTCTTGAGGTTGATCACATCAAAGACCTCGCGCTTGGTGGAGACGATCATCCAGGCAACATGATTACGCTATGTCCGAACTGTCACGCGGTGAACACTCGCGGCAAGGAAGCGACGAGGCTCAGGAAGGCTCTGGCGAAGACCGCCTTCGCA
>NZ_JAWRYR010000114.1:0-324 GCF_046940275.1 Pantoea sp. SIMBA_079
GGTTGGATCACCTCCTTACCTGAAGATACCTTCCCGCGAAGTGCTCACACAGATTGTCTGATAGAAAGTAACGAGCAAAGCGTCTTACGAATGAGACTAGTGTCCCCTTCGTCTAGAGGCCTAGGACACCGCCCTTTCACGGCGGTAACAGGGGTTCGAATCCCCTAGGGGACGCCATTTGCTGGTAATGAGTGAAAGACATTGCCATTGATACTTCAGAGTATGCTGTTAAGCATATTGTGAAGTATTTGCTCTTTAACAATCCGGAACAAGCTGAAAATTTGAAACGACCGCGTCGTATTCGTTCTCCGTAATAAGAACGAT
>NZ_JAWRYR010000115.1:0-324 GCF_046940275.1 Pantoea sp. SIMBA_079
ATTCAGACGATCGCCCTTGCAATCCTCCGATGAAGCTGTCAGCTCAAAATTTTCATTCGCGGGGGAAGCATGCGCGACAAACTCGATGCCGCACTGTGATTTGGTACCGAAGCGTTAAACCTGCGTGCACAGCGTCAGGAGATTCTGGCGTCAAATATTGACAATGCGGATACCCCCGGGTATCAGGCGCGCGATATCGACTTTGCCAGCCAGCTGAACACAGTGATGCAGAACGGACGCGCGCAGGGCAGCGGTCTGGCGCTGACTGTGACCTCATCGCGCCATATTGAAGCACAAACGCAGGCGCAGCCCGCGATGGATCTG
>NZ_JAWRYR010000116.1:0-324 GCF_046940275.1 Pantoea sp. SIMBA_079
GCGCTGTAAGAATTCAAGGCTTTGTGAATCCTGCGCCGCCTGGCGAGCGATATTCTGTTGCAAATAGTTGTTAGCGATGCTGTTCAGAATACGAGTAATCAACTGGGGATCATCACCAGTCATGGGAAGTGCCAGCATCCCGCTTTCTTTACTGCGTTCGCTAACGGTAAAGGTTTCCTGCAATGCGTTAATCGCTTCCAGTTCGGTACGCTGGCTCAGGACAAACTGTGTTCCTGGTTTGGCCTTAATGTCCGCGATAGTCAGCGCAACGCCATCTTTTTCCAGACGCTGGCCGACCATACCATTGACGGTGAACTCTTCACC
>NZ_JAWRYR010000117.1:0-323 GCF_046940275.1 Pantoea sp. SIMBA_079
GCGCCCTTTCGCCGACGTCCTGTCGGCTCATCCCGGAACCGCGCCCTCCCTCGGCGGACCCGGATGGCGCTTCCCGCCGCTGCTGCTTTTTTCTCTTCCTTAAATTTTTTATGGCTGAAGGTTTCGTGAAAACGCTTCAGACCACACCACAACACTTTTAAAAAACAAAATGAAGGGTTTGCAGGCGTGGAGGGGGGCGCTATCCGCAGCGCCGGGCGCAGCGTGACGGCCAGGGCGAGCCGGCAAGACGCCGGCGAGAGCGCGGGGTGAGCAGGAGCGAATCCGCGCGGTCCGTTAAGGCCGGAGGGATGAGGCCGGGAATT
>NZ_JAWRYR010000118.1:0-323 GCF_046940275.1 Pantoea sp. SIMBA_079
GTCGTTGAGGACCCGGCTAGGCTGGCGGGGTTGCCTTACTGGTTAGCAGAATGAATCACCGATACGCGAGCGAACGTGAAGCGACTGCTGCTGCAAAACGTCTGCGACCTGAGCAACAACATGAATGGTCTTCGGTTTCCGTGTTTCGTAAAGTCTGGAAACGCGGAAGTCAGCGCCCTGCACCATTATGTTCCGGATCTGCATCGCAGGATGCTGCTGGCTACCCTGTGGAACACCTACATCTGTATTAACGAAGCGCTGGCATTGACCCTGAGTGATTTTTCTCTGGTCCCGCCGCATCCATACCGCCAGTTGTTTACCCT
>NZ_JAWRYR010000119.1:0-323 GCF_046940275.1 Pantoea sp. SIMBA_079
GGCGCATAGTTGTACAAGGGCAGCCCATTTTCATAGCCGCTGCCGTTGTATACGTAATTGGCATTCGTCCCCTGAGGCCAAGGGACGACAGCGCCGTTCGTGTACTGGTTGACCGCGAAGCGGCCCGGATCGGCCGTGCCGGAACCACCGCACGTAGGGGTGTCGAAAAAGACCGCGCAGCTGGAGTAGTCACGCTGCCCCTGATACAGCGCGTCGTTCTCACGCCAGGTCAGCCAGCCGACCGCGTGTCCGCGGTTCTCGGCAAAGCTCCCGCCCAGCACGATATCCGCGTTGCGGCTGATGCCGTCGAAGCCGGAATCGCC
>NZ_JAWRYR010000120.1:0-323 GCF_046940275.1 Pantoea sp. SIMBA_079
CTCGGAGTAGTGGCTTTGGCTGGAACGGGGGTACAGTGGCTTTTGCTGCGCAAGAGTCGGGTAGACCAGACGAGCGCGGAAGACAAGTCGATTCGGCGATACTTGGGTGCGAAACGGGGATGGGTAGAGCTGGGTGTATGGGGCTTTATGCTCGTTACCGGCGTATTGCCGCTGCTATCGATGGCTGCCACCGCCTTTGTAAAAGCATATGGCTTGCCGTTTATCGAAGAAAATTTGACGTGGAAGCACTTTGTGTTTGTGCCCTTTGGCCCTGCAGGGACACGGGACGCGATTCGAAATAGCCTGATGCTTGCTAGTCTGAC
>NZ_JAWRYR010000121.1:0-322 GCF_046940275.1 Pantoea sp. SIMBA_079
GGAGGAGCATTGTTCGATGCAGACCCGCAGTGACCCTGCGAGTGGCACTGGCTTTCGCACCAGGCGAAGTATTTCGTCCACTGACTGAGGAAGGCAACTGGCATCGCCGGCGACACGCCCCAGGCCGACAAGGAAGCCGACATGCCGGACGATGCAGTAACGCACTTCGCAAAAACGGGACAACCAGACAAACAGCCTCTCCTTAAACAGTGAAGGCAGCGGATTGTCCAGATAGCCAAAACACGCAAAACCCCACAGTTTCGCGGTGATGTCCGGATTTTCTGGCGTCAAACGAAAAAAATTCGGCACCACGCCAAATCGC
>NZ_JAWRYR010000122.1:0-321 GCF_046940275.1 Pantoea sp. SIMBA_079
GCGGGCGGCGGTGATGAGCCAGGCGCGCGGGTCGTCCGGTCGCCCCGACCCCGGCCACTGCCGGATCGCGGCGATCATGGCCTCCTGGACGGCGTCCTCGCAGATGTCGAACTGGCCGGCGCCGTAGCGGCGGAGCAACGCCGCGAGGACCTGCGGCGCCAGTTCGCGCAGCAGGTCCTCGATGGTCTTCTGCGTCACATGTCCGCCCCGGCCGAGTACATCACCGGCCGGATCTCGAGGGCGAGGCCGTCGATGGCTGCATCGGGGATCTGCTTCGCCAGCTCGATCGCCCGCTCCTTCGATTCGACATCGACCAGGTAG
>NZ_JAWRYR010000123.1:0-321 GCF_046940275.1 Pantoea sp. SIMBA_079
CGTTCGTGCAGTCTGTCAACAAGCCTGAGTGGATGATCCTGACCGTTCTGCCGGTTCGGCCGCCAGATCTGCGTCCGCTGGTACCGCTGGATGGTGGTCGTTTCTCAACGTCAGATCTCAACGATCTCTATCGTCGCGTAATCAACCGTAACAACCGTCTGAAGCGTCTGCTGGATCTGGCTGCGCTAGATATCATCGTGCGCAACGACAAGCGTATGCTGCAGGCAGCGGTAGCTGCCCTGCTGGACAACGGCCGTCGCGGTCGTGCAATCAACGGTTCTAACAAGCGTCCGCTGCAATCGCTGGCTGACATGATTAAAG
>NZ_JAWRYR010000124.1:0-320 GCF_046940275.1 Pantoea sp. SIMBA_079
TAGGTTGTTTAATATTTTTTTGATTTGAACAAAACTGACACACCTAAACACCTCCTATAAAGGGTTGTATTATATAGTAAACATATTATGTAAAAGAGTGATAATAAAAAAGATACTAAACAAGCCAAAATTTTTTTCTATACAAGTGATTTTTAACATGATATTTTAGGCTAATTCATACCAATTAAATTTTTGTGAAATGAAATAAAAAATGCAATGGGATTATAAATACCCATTGCATTTTTTGACTTTATTTATTATGCTCCTTGGTCATCACTAACAGATAAAATTGAACTGATTTTAACACTAATTTGGTTTGG
>NZ_JAWRYR010000125.1:0-320 GCF_046940275.1 Pantoea sp. SIMBA_079
CTCCGTCAGGTGGCGGCAGCGGGGCGGCGCAGCGCCAGACGCGCGCCGGCCCAGGCCAGCAGAACCGGCAGCACCACGCCGGCCAGTGTCATCCACAGGGGATGGGGCAGCATCCAGGCGTTGAGCAGGACGCCCAGCACGATCAGCACGCCGACGGCCAGGCCCGCCGCCAGCCGGTGGACGCGGGCGAGCCGCGTCGCCAGCCAGCCGCCCGCGAACGCCGCGACCAGCCAGCCGAGCAGCACCCAGACCAGCTTGCCGGTCGGTGCACTGGCCACGAGCGCGGCGAGGTCCGCGTCGCTGGCGAGCTGCCCGGCGGG
>NZ_JAWRYR010000126.1:0-319 GCF_046940275.1 Pantoea sp. SIMBA_079
CGACAGGAGCACGATCATGCGCACCCGTGGGGCCGCCATGCCGGCGATAATGGCCTGCTTCTCGCCGAAACGTTTGGTGGCGGGACCAGTGACGAAGGCTTGAGCGAGGGCGTGCAAGATTCCGAATACCGCAAGCGACAGGCCGATCATCGTCGCGCTCCAGCGAAAGCGGTCCTCGCCGAAAATGACCCAGAGCGCTGCCGGCACCTGTCCTACGAGTTGCATGATAAAGAAGACAGTCATAAGTGCGGCGACGATAGTCATGCCCCGCGCCCACCGGAAGGAGCTGACTGGGTTGAAGGCTCTCAAGGGCATCGGT
>NZ_JAWRYR010000127.1:0-319 GCF_046940275.1 Pantoea sp. SIMBA_079
CTGGTGGAGTCTGACCCGGTGTGCTTCGTTGACAAGGTCGATCGTTCCTGGCAGCTCCGGATCGAGCGTACCGTTTTCAAACTGGCGCACGATACGGGAGGCCTCCGCCACGGTCATCTCATAATCGTCGCGGGGGCGCAGCTCAGCGCGCGAGGTCTTCCTGCTGCCTGTTTCAGGTCGAGGACTCATGTGGGCACCTGTGTCTTCCTCTGGTCACGTGCTCGTCGTTCTGGCTGGTTCATCGTGCGAAGTAGCCGCGGTAGTACTCGTAGACCCAGCCGACCAGGCAGACCAGCGCTAATGCTCCGCCGATGAGGAT
>NZ_JAWRYR010000128.1:0-317 GCF_046940275.1 Pantoea sp. SIMBA_079
CCGCCAATTAATAAATAAGAGCTAATAAACAATACGATATAGCCGATCAAGAAAAAAACAAATCCCCATTTCTCCTTTTTTAAGTATCGAATAAACATAATCTAATCCCCTAAAAAATCATTAATCAAATCTAATTCTATTTCTTTTAACCCAAAAATATCCCTTTAAACAATTATATCTAAAAGGGTTCAAAAGTTTGATGTAATTAGCTAATAAAGTTGTTTAATTGTTATACTCTTCAAAGTAGTATATTGCTATATTACTTCTTTTTTGTAGTTTCTTTATTTCTAATTTATCATTATTGTTTAAGAATTCTT
>NZ_JAWRYR010000129.1:0-317 GCF_046940275.1 Pantoea sp. SIMBA_079
TTCAATTAATATTTTTGATTAGAATTTGCTTCAAATTTTAAAAGCTGTGACCATCATATAGCTATATTGTTTCGAGTTTTAAGAATAATCATATAGGGTGTTCAATTTTTTAGTATGATTTCGTTTTCATTCGCTGTAAAACAAATTTTTTTGTGATAGTTATGAATTTTTATTGGTATATTTAAGTTTCGTTTCATATTTAAAGAGTTGTAGCCATCATATAGCTATAACATTTCAAGTTTTAAATAATAAGTACCGTTGTAGGAGAATCGACTTTTTAAATGTTCTATTATGCAAAAGTAAACCAAAGAAACTGG
>NZ_JAWRYR010000130.1:0-316 GCF_046940275.1 Pantoea sp. SIMBA_079
TTTTCGACGGATGGCTCATTCACAATTTTTCATGCTCTCATAATAACAGGCAGAACGCCCAATTTTGGTACAAGAAAAGTCCAGGTTTTGCACAAGTTTTGCCTAAGAAATGCCCAATGGAAAAGACGGCTCAAATGACCGCAGCCGTCTTTAAGATAAACGTGACTCTATCTATTGCTCTTGCTTTGTAAAAATCATATGTGCTTTTCGGGACCCTTATAACGTGCTCGTAAATGTACTTGTCCCTTTTCTGTTCGATGAAGCACTTTTCGATTACAGCCCTCTCTTCCGCGGTAAGCGCCCTTAACGCACGATC
>NZ_JAWRYR010000131.1:0-314 GCF_046940275.1 Pantoea sp. SIMBA_079
TCGCCGGCCGCGTCATGCTCCTCGGCCCACCGGTAGGCACTGCCGGACGTGCAGGTGTCGCAGTTACCGCAGGGCTCCGGCAGCTCTTCACCGAAGTAGCCGAGGAGGAACTGCCGGCGGCACATTCCCGTTTCGGCATATTCCTGCATCAGCTGCGCGCGGGAGTGCTCGATGCGCTGACGTGCCTCCGCCTCCTCGACGGCCCGCGCGGCGGCCTTTCCGGGCGGGACGGCCTCCGCCCGCAGCTCGTCATCGCTGCCGGTGAGCACGGCCGCGTCACGCAGCAGGCCGAGCAGGCGGCCCAGCGACCGCAC
>NZ_JAWRYR010000132.1:0-314 GCF_046940275.1 Pantoea sp. SIMBA_079
GTGCACGCGGAAACCGCACATGCGCTGGCGCACGGCGCCTACGTGTCGGTGCTGACGCACCTGGCGCGGCTGCGGCCGCAGGTCGATGCATTCTTCGATGGCGTCATGGTCAATGCCGACGACGCGGCGCTGCGCGGCAACCGCCTCGCGCTGCTGCAGCGGCTGTCGGCGCGGCTGGGCGCGGTCGCGGCGATCGAACATCTGTCGAGCTGATGCGGCGCACCGCCGCGGAACCGCCACGTCGCGTTAAGCCCGCTTTGACATCGCGCCGGTATGCTGCGCCGATGCGTCGCCTCCCTTCGATCCTCGCTGCC
>NZ_JAWRYR010000133.1:0-314 GCF_046940275.1 Pantoea sp. SIMBA_079
CGGCGCGATGACGAGGATCGTCAGCGTGACCTGCCAGCTGTGGTAGAGCATCACGATCAGCGACGCGATGATCTGCAGAGACTGCTGCAGCATCACCTTCGCCGCGTCGATCGCGGCCTGCGACACCTGGTCGCTGTCCGACCCCAGCCGCACCAGCATCGACGGCACCGGCTCGGCATGGAAGCGCATGCCCGGCAGGCGCAGGTACTTGCCCAGTCCCCGTACGCGCAGGTCCCGCGCGATGCCGCGCCCGGATTTCGCCATGCTGTAGTCGGCGAGGTAGCCGGCGATGCCGCGCAGCACGAACAGGCCGA
>NZ_JAWRYR010000134.1:0-314 GCF_046940275.1 Pantoea sp. SIMBA_079
GGTCGCCTTCGGAGTAGAAGCACGCGTCCGGTCCGGCGAGCAGGGTGCCGTCGGCGCATCGGCTGCCATCGGCCAGCAGCTCGGCCATCACGATCGAACGGTGGTCCTTGCCCGCGAACTCCGGATGGTCCAGACCCGCGCCGGAATCCAGCAGGCCGAGCCGCACGCCGGAACCCGAGAGGCCGCGCGCATACGCGTGGTGCGCGTTGATCGCCTGGAGTCCCCAGTCGCCTTCGAATTCCGGCGTGATCCATGCTTCGGCGTCGCGCAGGTCGTCCGACGGCGGCGCTGCCGGCGTCGCGACCGGCGCTGCC
>NZ_JAWRYR010000135.1:0-314 GCF_046940275.1 Pantoea sp. SIMBA_079
GTTCGCCCAGGAGGTGCGCCGGTTCTACCCCTTCTTCCCCGTCATCGGCGGACGGGCGACCCGTGAGGCGATGTGGCAGGGTGAGCGCGTCCGCCGCGACGACTGGGTGCTGCTCGACCTCTACGCGACAACCCACCATCCTGCGATCTGGGACCAGCCGGACCGGTTCCTCCCCCAGCGTTTCGAGGGCCTGGTGGTCGAGCCCAACACGCTGATCCCGCAGGGAGGCGGCCGCTACCACGAGGACCACCGCTGCCCGGGCGAGCCGGTCACCGTCGACCTGATCGAGGTCGGCACCCGGCTGCTGTCCCGTG
>NZ_JAWRYR010000136.1:0-314 GCF_046940275.1 Pantoea sp. SIMBA_079
ACGAACGTGAACGAGCGGTCCTCGTACACGGTGATCTCGACCGGGATGACGTTGCCGCGCTGCGACTCGGTGGCCGCGTTGTACGCCTTGCAGAACTCCATGATGTTCAGGCCGCGCTGACCCAGTGCCGGACCAACCGGCGGCGACGGATTGGCTTTACCTGCAGGAATCTGCAGCTTGATAAAGCCGATGATTTTCTTTGCCATGTTGAAAAACCTCTTTGGAACGCGAGTGCGTTCGGTGAGTAGTAACGCGCCCTCGTCAAGCTTCGACTACCGACGCTCCTCAACGGCCATTACGCGGACCGTAAGCGC
>NZ_JAWRYR010000137.1:0-313 GCF_046940275.1 Pantoea sp. SIMBA_079
GCTCGGGGTGATCGGATTCACCGTGGCGACGTTCAGCGTGTTGATCTCGTGGTAGTCGGTCGAGCCTCCGGTGCTCGCCGCCCAGCCGAACTTGAAGGTCGTCGCGGCCAGCAGCTGCGCCGGCTCGGGCACCTGGGTGATGAGCGGCAGCTGGTCCACCGCGGGCGTCGTGTCCCCCATCGCGCCCAGGTAGACGCTCACCATCGGGTTCGTCGTGCCGGGCGGGTCGACTACGACACGCACGTGGCGCGCTGCCGACGTGCGACTGGTCGCAGAGGTCTTGTCCAAGCCGCCGGTGACCGTGACCGCTTTG
>NZ_JAWRYR010000138.1:0-313 GCF_046940275.1 Pantoea sp. SIMBA_079
AAGTGGCACGGCAGCGACCGCAGCTGGGGCGAGGGCAAAACCGAAGCGCTGCGTCTCGCGCTGCGCGGGCGCGATCCCTTCACCGACGCCGCCACACAGATCGCATTCGTCGATCAGGCGCTGACGGTCTTCAACGCGGTCGTCTCCGGCATGGTGTACGGCGGCACCGATCTCGACGCACTGCGCACGATCGCCGCGGAACTCGACTTGGAGGAATCGGAATGAGCACCCCTGATCCCTATCTGCTGCTGCCGCTCGACGGCGTGCGCGCCATCGAGGCCTCGGCCGGCACCGGCAAGACGTTTACGCTGGC
>NZ_JAWRYR010000139.1:0-313 GCF_046940275.1 Pantoea sp. SIMBA_079
GTCACTCGAAGTCCACGTGCCGCTTCCCGTTCCCGGATTGCCTGCAGGATCGGTCACCGCAACCGTCACATTGCCATCGGGCTGTTCAGCCGGGGCCGTCGCCGTCCATGCGCCGGTCGTGCCATCCGCCGTCACCTGCGAGGTCGTGCCGTCCGGCCAGGTCACCACAACCGTCGAACCCGGTTCCGTCGTGCCGGAAGCTGTCGGGATATTGTCTCCTTCCGGATCGGTGATGGCGACATCGGTCGTCGGTGCGGTTACATCAACATTTACGGGTCCGAGTGAAGCCGCGGGACCAATATTCCCCGCGGAG
>NZ_JAWRYR010000140.1:0-313 GCF_046940275.1 Pantoea sp. SIMBA_079
GATTGTATCTGGCTTTCGTGTGGGTGGCATCCACAATAATCGTTTTGTTTTTAATGATTTCCTTTTCAATCGCAATCTCAACGGTTTTATGAATGAGCATATCCAAAAGGTTTATGTCTTTTAAACGGAGCTTTCGAAATTTCGTTAAAGAGCTAGGGTCAATAACCGGATCTTCTGGAGCCATGCCGAGGAAATATTTAAACATACGTATTGGATCGACAGCATTCCTACCGTTATGAAAACAGTAGTTGTCCCTCAATTCTTCCAACACAAAAGAAAAGTCAATAAGTTCATTGATCTTGCGTAACATGTT
>NZ_JAWRYR010000141.1:0-312 GCF_046940275.1 Pantoea sp. SIMBA_079
GTGAGCGGATAACAATTCCCCTCTAGAAATAATTTTGTTTAACTTTAAGAAGGAGATATACATATGTTTAAACGTAAATCAACCGCAGAACTGGCAGCACAGATGGCAAAACTGAATGGTAATAAAGGCTTTAGCTCAGAAGATAAAGGCGAATGGAAACTGAAACTGGATAATGCAGGTAATGGTCAGGCAGTTATTCGCTTTCTGCCGTCTAAAAATGATGAACAGGCACCGTTTGCAATTCTGGTTAATCATGGCTTTAAAAAAAATGGCAAATGGTATATTGAAACCTGTAGTAGTACCCACGGCGAT
>NZ_JAWRYR010000142.1:0-312 GCF_046940275.1 Pantoea sp. SIMBA_079
TGCCGAGCACCGGCTTCCCGATCCGCGTCGTGTTCACGCCGGATGGCCGCCACGCCCTGGTGACGAATGCGACCGCGGCGACCCTCGCGGTGTTCGATGCCGCGACGCGCGCGCCGATCGCCACGGTTGATCTGATGCCGCCGGATGCCGAGTTGCGCGAGACGATGCTCGGGCGCGGTGCGCTGCCGATCGGCGCGATCGCGGATCCGGCGCGACCGCGCGTCTACGTCGCGATCAGCGGCGCCGACCGGATCGCGGTCGTCGACACCGGCAGCTGGACCGTGCAGGACTACTGGGCGACGGGGCGCGAGC
>NZ_JAWRYR010000143.1:0-312 GCF_046940275.1 Pantoea sp. SIMBA_079
CTCGCGTGTGATCGATCGCCCGACGCACGTCGCGATGCCTGCCGCGAGCCGCACGACATCGCCAGACGCAGCGGGCTGGACACGCAATCGCGATCGCCGAAGCGCATCGCGGTCGACGGAAGCGGCGTGACCCACACCCCGCTTCGCGCGCGCGTCATGGCGCGTTCACCGCGTGCGGCACCGGCTACCTAGACTCCTGGGTCCGAATCCAGTTCGAGGAGTGCGCCATGCAGGAAGCCGAGCAGCCGCGTGTAGCGGAGGATGCGATGCACGACACCGGCCTGCCGGGTCGCGATGGCGCCGTCGTCGATG
>NZ_JAWRYR010000144.1:0-311 GCF_046940275.1 Pantoea sp. SIMBA_079
TGGTGGGTGATGACGGGTTCGAACCGCCGACCCCCTCCTTGTAAGGGAGATGCTCTACCAACTGAGCTAATCACCCACTTCGGTACTTCTTTAACAGGCTGCCTGACTAAGATATGGTGGGTGATGACGGGTTCGAACCGCCGACCCCCTCCTTGTAAGGGAGATGCTCTACCAACTGAGCTAATCACCCATATCTTATCTCTTACTACCTGTTCACTGCGGGCCACCTTAAGAGTGGTGGGTGATGACGGGTTCGAACCGCCGACCCCCTCCTTGTAAGGGAGATGCTCTACCAACTGAGCTAATCACCC
>NZ_JAWRYR010000145.1:0-311 GCF_046940275.1 Pantoea sp. SIMBA_079
GTGTACGTTATCCTGCTAAATATGATTTTGTTATTGCAGTGTCAGCGCTAAAGGCAAACAAACAACCTGCACCCTACTCCAGTCGTGGTCCAGAAATCAGTGTAGCTGCCCCTGCTGATCCAGTTATGACGACAACAGCAAGTGCAGCAAACAAAGCTGGAACAGACTATGTATCATTAAGTTCATCTTATAGAGCCTTTAACGGAACATCTTGTGCTGCACCGCATGTAACTGGTTTGGCAGCTTTATACAGACAAATGAATCCAGGTTATTCACCAGACGATATTAAGTTCCTCATCGAAAATTACGTC
>NZ_JAWRYR010000146.1:0-309 GCF_046940275.1 Pantoea sp. SIMBA_079
CTACGGCATGCACGTCTACTCGCGGCTGCCGCTCCACGACAGCGAAATCCGCTATCTGGTCGAGGACGACATCCCGTCCGCGCACGCGGTGCTGGAACTCGACAACGGCCAGCGCGTGGTGCTGCACGCGCTGCATCCGCGGCCGCCGAGCCCGACCGAAGCCGACAGCTCGGAAGAACGCGACGCCGAACTGGTGCTGGTGGGACGCGCCGCCCACGAGGCCAAGCGACCGGTCATCGTCGCCGGCGACCTCAACGGCTTCTTCGGCCTCGTCGTCGACAACCTGTCGATTCTCGGCTTCATCGCCGC
>NZ_JAWRYR010000147.1:0-309 GCF_046940275.1 Pantoea sp. SIMBA_079
GGCCATAGAGGTCGGGCTCCAGCTCGGTGACCACGACGTGCTCGCCCTCGCGCTGCAGCCGCTGCAGCGTCGTCCACTCCTGCCCCGACGGCGGCACGTACTGCCGCTCGTCCTCGCAGATCGGGCACCGCTCGGGCGGATGCTCGCCCGCCGCCGTTCCTATCGGATTCGTTTCGACAGCACACGTCGCACACAGCCACTCCGCCACATCCGGGACTCTACCGGCCGTCGAGCGGTGAGTCGATGTCCGTATCCGCGCCGAGTGGTGACGTCAGGTCACCACTCGCCGCGGAATAGGCTGCGTGGTGG
>NZ_JAWRYR010000148.1:0-308 GCF_046940275.1 Pantoea sp. SIMBA_079
ACGTTCGTACGCTTTACGCAGCAGGAACCATTCAACCAGGTTACCGGTAGAAGAACGAGAAACGTCCCACAGCGGCTGACCAACCAGACGAGACAGCTGCGCTTCCATCGGGAAGAATTCTTTACCCAGTTCGTAGGTCGCTTTCGCGTCTTCCATAGAGTATTTCGCAACACGTTCCAGACCTTCACCGGTTTCCCACGCTTTCGCGATTTCGTCCGCGTAAACTTTTTCTTTCGGTTTACCGAAGATCGCTTCGTAAACCGCTTCCAGGGTGTAGGTCGGCAGGTTGATGGTACGACGGATAACGT
>NZ_JAWRYR010000149.1:0-308 GCF_046940275.1 Pantoea sp. SIMBA_079
CCCGCACCTACCACGGTGGTGGACACACATCGGCGGTTGGGCACAGGCCGCCGTAGGAGCGGGTTTACCCGCGAATACGGTGGCGGCGGCAACGGTGAACGGTTGGTGGGGATTGGCCAGCAGGGCCGGCCCTTTCGCGGGTGAACCCGCTCCTACGACGGCCTGCGCCGAACCACCGATGCACCTACGCCGTGACAGGTATATCAGGCCGGCTGACCCAGCTCCACACCCAGCTGGCGCGACAGGCACGGCCAGCGCTTCCAGGCCTCGCCAGTTGCCGGGCTGCTCAGCTTCTCTCGATAAGCCTC
>NZ_JAWRYR010000150.1:0-307 GCF_046940275.1 Pantoea sp. SIMBA_079
TTTTTGGTTAATTGATCCTTTTCCATTTTTTCAAGACTATGAGTTTAAATTAAAGGATTCTCACAAACAAAGCCTTGAAATCAAAGACGATACGCCTATCTCTGTATTAAACATATTAACAGTTAGATCAGGTGATTCTAGCACCGTAAACTTGAAGGCGCCTGTGATCATTAATTTGGAAAATAAAAAAGCCAAGCAGGTTATACTAGAGGAAGAGCGTTTTGAAGTAAGGCAACCTCTAATGCACCATGCCTCTAAACAAGATAAGTAAGCAGGTGAAGAATACATGCTTGTGTTATCGCGTAAG
>NZ_JAWRYR010000151.1:0-306 GCF_046940275.1 Pantoea sp. SIMBA_079
GGTGTACGAGAAGGGGCGGATGTCGGCGGCGGAGCTGTCGGCGTCGTGGCGGGGTGCGGCGATGGTCATCGTGGCCTCCTGGGCTCGTCCAGCGACGCCCGGGCGGCCGCCGCGGCACAAGGATGCGACGCGCGAAGCCGGGGCGTCATCAGGGAGACCCCTCAAGGCGTGCGGGGGCCTGCGCAGAATTGGGGGAAACCCCGCACGGCGGGCGACGCCGTGAGAATGCGTTCATCCGCCGTGCGGGTCTCGCAGCGGACGGAAAGCGGCGACGACTAGGATTTCGTCAACGACCGACGACCCGAG
>NZ_JAWRYR010000152.1:0-306 GCF_046940275.1 Pantoea sp. SIMBA_079
CCGTCCTCCGGTGTCGGGCGGCTGCGGGTCGCCTCGTCGAGCACCGACACGGCGGCGTTCTCGATGGGCCGGGTGACCGTCTCCCGGTGGAGGTCGGTACGGAGCCGGCCCGATTCCATCCCGCGGCGCACGGTCTCGCGCAGCCGGTCGACGACGCGCAGCTGGCCCAGCGTGTAGCGGGCGACGACCATGTGGAAACTGTTGGAACCCAGATCGATCGCGGCGAGCATGTCGCCGTCTTCGAGTGGCGGAGTCAGCGCGTCGGCGAGAGCGAGCGTTTGCTGGCCGGTCATCGGAGTCCTGCGC
>NZ_JAWRYR010000153.1:0-305 GCF_046940275.1 Pantoea sp. SIMBA_079
CATCCGAACAGCTTCCTTCACGGAAATAGTCTCAAGATTAGTTTACACCTCACTGCTCTCCCTATCATTCAAATACGTGTTCCCGCCATGATCGTCGCGGCCGCACTGGCGATCGGCGTCGGCCTCGTCGGCCTCACCGCCGCACCGGCGCTCGCAGACGGCAGTACCCCGCTGCTGCAGGACAGCTTCACGGGGTCGACGCTCACGTCGAACCAGTACGCGGTCGGGGGGACCGGGACGGCGGTGCCCGGCCCCGGAACCAACACGGCGTGCCTGACCGTGCCGGCGTCGCCGGCCGGGCAGGT
>NZ_JAWRYR010000154.1:0-304 GCF_046940275.1 Pantoea sp. SIMBA_079
CCAGTCAGTGTTACCTAACCTTCAACCTGCCCATGGATAGATCGCCCGGTTTCGGGTCTATACCCAGCGACTAAACGCCCTATTAAGACTCGCTTTCGCTACGCCTCCCCTATTCGGTTAAGCTCGCCACTGAATATAAGTCGCTGACCCATTATACAAAAGGTACGCAGTCACCTAACAAAGTAGGCTCCCACTGCTTGTACGCATACGGTTTCAGGTTCTATTTCACTCCCCTCTCCGGGGTTCTTTTCGCCTTTCCCTCACGGTACTGGTTCACTATCGGTCAGTCAGTAGTATTTAGCCT
>NZ_JAWRYR010000155.1:0-302 GCF_046940275.1 Pantoea sp. SIMBA_079
CGCATCATCATTTACGAATCGTCCGAGAAGAGTTTGGTAGTGCCACCAGTGCTGATTGCGCGGGAGCGTTCTAGCAATTCCGTGGCCGTGGTCGAGTGCCATCACCGTCATTTGATTGGAAGACGTGTTTACGGAAGCAGAGATCCACCAACGCTGCAAAGTCGAATGTTTCTTCTGTCGCCGCTTGTTCTTTTGCCTATAGGCGTGCTGGTGGGTGTTGGTCATCGCTTCCACCAATCCGTCGTAAAGCAAATGATGATCAGCAATCTTCGGACCCAAATCATCGATCTTTGCCCGCAGAT
>NZ_JAWRYR010000156.1:0-302 GCF_046940275.1 Pantoea sp. SIMBA_079
GTCTGGTGGCCGTCCGCGTGCCGACACCGGGAACCCATGCGGCCTACGTGAAGGGGCTGGTCGACCTGGTGCTGGAGCGCCGCGACGGCGTACCCGTCGAGCAGCGCCCCGCGGTCACCGCGCTCGGGCCCTGGTACGACGTCTGCCGCCCGGGATGCTGCGAGAACGTCAGGCTGGGCTTCAAGCCGGCCGCGGCGGGACTGGCGCCGTGACCGGGTCCGTGACGAGGGTCGACGGCGCCGCCGAGCGCCGCGAGGGCGTGCTGCGCATCGGGACGCGCGGCAGCGCCCTGGCGGTCGCGC
>NZ_JAWRYR010000157.1:0-301 GCF_046940275.1 Pantoea sp. SIMBA_079
TTCTCCTCATAAATCGCTTTAATCTCAGCTTTCAAATCGGCATCTACATCTGGGCGATTCATTTTTTTTACTAAATCATAATACGTGCTTCGTGGAATACCAGCTAGCTCCACGAGTGCCTTCACCAAATATTTATGCCTTAATTCATAGACTACTTGCGCTTTATCTTGTTTTGTGATTTTCCCTTGTTTTGAACTAAGGCATTCAACTTTTTTAAATACTCGTTTTCCATTTCTAATTGTTTAATACGTGCTTCTAGTGCTTCGGTAGAGCCTTTAACTGGTGCTTGTTTCGATTGAGA
>NZ_JAWRYR010000158.1:0-301 GCF_046940275.1 Pantoea sp. SIMBA_079
GCTCCATAAGGAGCTTCCCCATCACAGCTCAGCCTTCACGATAAGCGGATTTGCCTACTTATCAGCCTAACTGCTTGGACGTGCACAACCAATCGCACGCCTCTTCTATCCTTCTGCGTCCCTCCATTGCTCAAACGATAAAGAGGTGG
The DNA here is from genome assembly GCF_046940275.1 of Pantoea sp. SIMBA_079. Classification (NCBI taxonomy): domain Bacteria; kingdom Pseudomonadati; phylum Pseudomonadota; class Gammaproteobacteria; order Enterobacterales; family Erwiniaceae; genus Pantoea; species Pantoea sp. SIMBA_079. The sequence continues at coordinate 150 of NZ_JAWRYR010000158.1, forward strand.
TACAGGAATATCAACCTGTTGTCCATCGCCTACGCCTTTCGGCCTCAGCTTAGGTCCCGACTAACCCTGGGAGGACGAGCCTTCCCCAGGAAACCTTAGGCTTTCGGTGGACAAGATTCTCACTTGTCTTTTCGCTACTTACACCGGCATTC
>NZ_JAWRYR010000159.1:0-298 GCF_046940275.1 Pantoea sp. SIMBA_079
GGCCACTGTAACCACAGCCTTCACCACCTCCTTCACCTACCAGGCACGTGACTCGCTGGGCGGGCTGTCCACCCCCGGTACGGTCACCGTCAACGTGTCGCCTCGGCCTGCCGCTGAAACCTTCGCTGTCACGACAGCCACAGTCACGGCGCGCTCCAACAACCGTTACAACTGGGACATCAGTGGCACCTCGTCGGTGACTACCGGCAATACCGTGACCGTGCAGGTAACCACTACTACCGGTGTCCAGACCTTGGGTACGGCCACGGTAGCGCTGACCGGGCGCTGGCGCCTGGTG
>NZ_JAWRYR010000160.1:0-296 GCF_046940275.1 Pantoea sp. SIMBA_079
AAAGTCATCATCCCCGCCGATAAACTCTTTGTTCCGGATGGCACCGTCGTCAACCCGGGTGGCCGTGCGCGGCGGGCGCACGTCGCCGGCGCAATGAAAAGCGTTAAGGGAACTGTTCTGGTCTCGGTCTATACCGACAACCGTGCTGTGGATGGCCGTTTTGCCTCTACCTATGAATCTTCGCTGGCCCGCGCGCGTGCTATTACGCAGCTGCTGGCGACGCAGCTGGCACCGGGGCCAAGTGTTAAAGCAGAAGGTCGCGGTGACAGTAACCCGCTGCTGCCTAACGACAGCAA
>NZ_JAWRYR010000161.1:0-296 GCF_046940275.1 Pantoea sp. SIMBA_079
TCGCGACGATCGTCGGAACGTCGTCGGCGAACGTGCTGGCTGTGATCGAGCGGCTGCGGTCGTTCCCGCAGGTCGGGTCGCTCGACACGTGGGCGCACCTCGACATCATCAAGGAGGACTACACGCGCACGCTCGGGCGGATCGTCGGCGTGTAGGGCCGCGCCGATGGGCCGCGCGGGTCGCCGACCGGTGAGAAGATGCGCCAATCCGCGCCGAGTGGCGACATCTTCTCACCAGTCGATGGCTGGACACCGGCCTGGGCGGTAGCAGCCCGTCAGCGGTTGAGGGTCGCCTCG
>NZ_JAWRYR010000162.1:0-295 GCF_046940275.1 Pantoea sp. SIMBA_079
GGATTTACCATTGGGGTACAAGGACAAACGACGGATATGGAAGACTACGTGAAATTTGCCACTGCGTTGACCCACCTGGTCGGGTCGTCGAATTTCGATGCGATGTCCGGAACCTTTTATGCACGGTTTACGGTAAAGGATACGGACAACAGTGATTCTTATTTGCGTCAAGCGTATCGTCTATTTACTCTGCATACCGATGGAACCTTTGTAGATGAACCAACGGACTGGCTGCTGATGATGAAAATGGATGAGCGCAATGCGGTTGGAGGAGAATCGCGCCTGCTGCACCTTG
>NZ_JAWRYR010000163.1:0-293 GCF_046940275.1 Pantoea sp. SIMBA_079
TACGCGGGTTCCGGCGACGCCCCGCACTGAGTGGGACCGCCGGCGCTCCGACGATGGGGCGACCGCCCGCCTCAGCTCTCGTTGCGGTGATCGCGTTTGCCCTGGTTCTTGCGGTCTCGCGTACTGACGCTGCCCTGGATCGAGGCCAGGCGACTTTCGGCCGCATGGAGTTCCTGCGCCTTGTGCGCCGCCTGCGTGGACTGGTAGCCAGGTGCCGGCATGCTCGTGCCGCCCTCATCGATCTGTTGCCACGGCTTGGGCGCGCGCGCTTCGGCATTGTGCTGATCTAGCAG
>NZ_JAWRYR010000164.1:0-293 GCF_046940275.1 Pantoea sp. SIMBA_079
CTCGACGCGCTTCCGAACTCCAATGGCCCGACACAGCCCGTCGTAGGAGCGGGTTTACCCGCGAATAGGCCGGACCTGCCGGCCAATATCCCCCAGTCATGCACCGTCGCCGCAGCCACCGCATTCGCGGGCAAGCCCGCTCCTACATCCCATCGTAGGAGCGGGTTCACCCGCGATTGTTAATGATCCGGCGGCCACCGAGATCTACCCTAACCTTAACACCCTTGCCCTACTCGACGCGCTTCCGAACTCCAATGGCCCGACACAGCCCGTCGTAGGAGCGGGTTCACCCG
>NZ_JAWRYR010000165.1:0-292 GCF_046940275.1 Pantoea sp. SIMBA_079
TCCGACGGACGACGCCCGCCGCTGCTGCGATGTCCGCCATGCCCGCATCGGGGTTCGTTCCCAACAGGTCCCGGCCCACGTCGAGGATCCGGTTCCGTGTGTCGTCCATGGCACGCGCCCGGGTGGAGTCTGGCCTCATGCCTCCATCATTGCACACGGCTGTGCAATGAGGTACGGTGGCGCCACAAGCGTTGCACACGCATGTGCAACGAAACGTCGCACCAGATACCGAACAGGAGTGCACCCATGACGACCTCGACACAGATCCGGCCCTTCGCCGCGGCGGTTCCCG
>NZ_JAWRYR010000166.1:0-292 GCF_046940275.1 Pantoea sp. SIMBA_079
CTAACAATCATTGGAACAATCGTTTGGGGCTATGGGGACCTAATTTTGTCATCCGCTCAGCAGCGACTCTGCTCGGTCGGGTAATGCAGCAACAGGCGAGATGATTCCGAGGCGCAAAGCTTTTAGGCTTCAGCAGAACGCTTCAGCTGATTCATGAGTTGCGTCGGCAGGTTTTTGATGGTCAGGCTGGCGCATTCCTGATCGAACTCGACGCGTTTGCCCAGCAGATGGGCTTCGAAGCTGATCGACATTCCCTCGGCCCGGCCGGTGTATCGGCGATACTGATTAAGGG
>NZ_JAWRYR010000167.1:0-292 GCF_046940275.1 Pantoea sp. SIMBA_079
TACTTGCGCAAATAGGCGACCAGGCCGCCGAAGACCGCGACGTTCAGGCCTTGCGCGACATCGGCCCAGTCCTCGCGCTCGCTGATCGCGAGATCGCGGCTGCGCTTGAGATCGGGATAGACGCCGCCGCCGATCTCACCCGGCTGCAGGTCGCGGCTGGCGCGCATGCGCGCGACGATCGCCGCGCAGGCATCGCGCGACAGCGCGCCCGGCGTGACCTCGATGAAGTCGGCGTCGCTCATGCGGCAGCGGCGTCGTGCTGCAGGTGGTAGCGCGTCGCGGCCTCCACCTC
>NZ_JAWRYR010000168.1:0-290 GCF_046940275.1 Pantoea sp. SIMBA_079
TCGGCATTTTTCGCCATCAGCTTTTCAACTTGCTGATAATCGCCTTCCGCTAGTTTCAGCAGCGCCTGTTCGGTCTGCTTACGGGCACGGCGACGCTTACGTCCGACAAACCACCCACGGGTGTGTGCGCCTGTGCGGAAGATCCGCCGCAGTAGCCACTCAATGGCAAACAGCACTACCATCGCCAGAATCAAAATAATCGCCAGGCCAGTGACGCTGGTTTCGATATTGTAGTTGTCGGTCTGAATCAATACGTACCCCTGATGACCGGCAATCATCGGGCCAACCAC
>NZ_JAWRYR010000169.1:0-290 GCF_046940275.1 Pantoea sp. SIMBA_079
ATTGGCTGGGAGGGATACTTCTCACTTGCAGACACACCTTCGGTCTTCTCCAGTCTAGACGAATGGATAAGAAGAAGGCTCCGTATGTGCCTATGGAAACAGTGGAAGAACCCTCGAACAAAAGTAAAAAGGCTTATTACCTTGGGAGTGCCCAAAGCAAAAGCCTTCGAATGGGGTAATTCTCGTAAGAGATACTGGCGTATTGCGTGCAGTCCTATACTTCACAGAACTTTGGATAATGGCTATTGGCAGACCGAAGGTCTTAAGAGTCTTAAGGATAGGTATTTTCT
>NZ_JAWRYR010000170.1:0-290 GCF_046940275.1 Pantoea sp. SIMBA_079
GGACCCCGGCGAGACGTCGGCGGAGGCGGCCGCACGGGAAGCCTTCGAGGAGGTCGCACTGCGGCTCGATCCGGACCACCTCGAGGAACTGTTCGAGGTCCGCACGCAGGCGCACGGCGAGCCCGAGGGGCGCCAGGTGCACATGCGGGTGTTCCTGGCGCGGACCGGCGACGAGCCCGTCCCGTCCGGAGAAGTCGGGGCCGTGCACTGGACGACCAGCGCAGACGCCGGCCGCTGCCCGCCGGCGGGCGTGGACGTTCTCCACCGTCTGGTCGAGCTCGGCCTGATCG
>NZ_JAWRYR010000171.1:0-289 GCF_046940275.1 Pantoea sp. SIMBA_079
GACGCGTCAGCGTCGCATCTGGCATTTGCACTGAATGCCGGATGCGGCGTAAACGCCTTATCCGTCCTACGAATCCCGCGATTTCCTGACCCTCTCGGCATATAACGTCAGCGTCTGTTTTATCACATCCAGCGTTACCGGCTTCGACAGGCAGCTGTCCATACCGGACTCCAGACACCGCTGCTTCTCTTCAGCCAACGCATTAGCAGTTACTCCGATTACCGGCAACGTCAGTCCCAACTGACGAATGCGTTGCGTCAAGCGGTAACCATCCATATTTGGCATGTTG
>NZ_JAWRYR010000172.1:0-289 GCF_046940275.1 Pantoea sp. SIMBA_079
CGAGTACGACATCGAGATCCGGCAGCGCGACGGTCGTTCGGTCGATCTCGAGTATTCGGCGCAGACCGGTCGCCTGCTCGACACCGATCTCGACTGAACCGACGCGGGCCAGGCCCGCGGGGCGACGACACGAGGCGCCGGGCAGTCTGTCCGGCGCCTTTTTCGTAGGAGGCGGGCACAGGATTACGCGGGGCGCGAATGCGCCACCGATCGTGCATGCGAGCAGGCGATGCGTGTTCCGGCGCCATGCCGGTGCCCCTGTCACGGGCGTCCGCGCGACATCCCGAAC
>NZ_JAWRYR010000173.1:0-288 GCF_046940275.1 Pantoea sp. SIMBA_079
CGACGTAGCGCACGTCGCCGGCGCGCACCAGGGTGTCGAGTGCGTCGAGCGTTTCCTCGATCGGCGTGGCCGGATCGAAGGCGTGGATCTGGTAGAGGTCGATGTGGCCGACGCCGAGCCGCTGCAGGCTGGCCCGGCTCTGGCCCAGCACGTGCCGGCGCGAGCCGCCGCGCATGTTCGGTCCCTCGCCCATCGCCGATGCCACCTTGGTGGCGATCACCACGTCGTCGCGCGCGACGCCCAAGTTGCGCAGCGACTGGCCGAGCATCGTCTCGCTGCGGCCGTCGG
>NZ_JAWRYR010000174.1:0-288 GCF_046940275.1 Pantoea sp. SIMBA_079
CTTACCTTTCAGGCAATTGTATACGGTTCTACCGCAAATACCGCAAATATAACGACACCTTATATCATTAATATTGTACGTATAGACTAAAAGGTATTTTAATTTCAGGCAATAAAAATTCTAAACACACAAATAATAAAAGCACCGTAAATATACAGGTGCTTTTATTATTCTTTTAATTCGTTTAAAATGAGTTTTTTATGTAAAATGGTATATAACTGGTATGCCTAGTATCTTTTGTTCTTAAATTGTTATAAATGAATTGTTTAACAAAAGTAGTATTTAAAT
>NZ_JAWRYR010000175.1:0-288 GCF_046940275.1 Pantoea sp. SIMBA_079
CGGCGGCCGACATCGGCTGCAGAGGGGGCATCGCCCGCCGCCGGGGCGCGGTAGTCGAACAGGCGCGGCAGCGGCACCGGCAGCGCGACGCGGAGGATGCGATCGGGGATGGACACCCCCGGATTCTAGCGAGTGGGGCCGGCGTCGCGGCACGTGTGGCAGCTTGCAGGCCTTACCTGTCGGGCTCCGCATGTATCGGCCGCAAGTGCCGGATGCGAAAGGAGGTTTGTGCTTATCCACACGACCTGTGGATAAGCCTGTGCATGAACGCCTGCGCGAGGATCGAAG
>NZ_JAWRYR010000176.1:0-288 GCF_046940275.1 Pantoea sp. SIMBA_079
CTACCGAGGACGATATGGTGCTCGCTGAGGCGAACACCCTCAAGCTTGCCCGACGCGAGTGGCGCTTTGATCACTTGGCAGCTCTGGAGTTGATGGCACATCTGCAACACCTGGGTGGTCCCACACGGCTTCTCGATGTCAGCGTCAATCCTCTTATCGCGACCTGGTTCGCCGTGGAAAGAAATGAAGCCGACGATCGATTTGACGGGCGGTTGTTCGCATTCAGCGTTGACCGCAGAATCGAGCTGGCTCCAGAGCACAACGGTCGTTTCCCGCGGTGGCACACGT
>NZ_JAWRYR010000177.1:0-288 GCF_046940275.1 Pantoea sp. SIMBA_079
CCTGGTGGCGAGTGGCGAACGGGTGAGTAATACATCGGAACATGTCCTGTAGTGGGGGATAGCCCGGCGAAAGCCGGATTAATACCGCATACGATCTACGGATGAAAGCGGGGGACCTTCGGGCCTCGCGCTATAGGGTTGGCCGATGGCTGATTAGCTAGTTGGTGGGGTAAAGGCCTACCAAGGCGACGATCAGTAGCTGGTCTGAGAGGACGACCAGCCACACTGGGACTGAGACACGGCCCAGACTCCTACGGGAGGCAGCAGTGGGGAATTTTGGACAATGGG
>NZ_JAWRYR010000178.1:0-287 GCF_046940275.1 Pantoea sp. SIMBA_079
GCGTCGGTGCTGATCCAGCGTCAGCTTGACGGCCAGCAGCAACTGGCCAAGGCGCGCTGGGGGTTGACCCCGGCCTGGCTCACCGACCTGTCCCGCACCCCTGCCCATGCCCGCGCCGAAACGCTGGCCGAACAGCCGATGTTTCGCGATGCGTTTCGCCAGCGCCGCTGCCTGATGCCGGCCAACGGCTTTTACGAATGGCGTGGCAGCGTGCGCAAACGCCCGTATTGGTTGACCCCGGGGGAGGGGGCGTCGTTGTACTTTGCGGCGGTTTGGGAAGCCTACCC
>NZ_JAWRYR010000179.1:0-286 GCF_046940275.1 Pantoea sp. SIMBA_079
CTACCAGGTCCAGCTTCGCTTCATCAGCGATACGCAGCGCTTCATCAATCGAGACGATGCCAACCTGCTCGCCGTCTGCGCCAATTAACCGAACCTCGCGGGCCGAGATATTCTCGTTGATCGGGGCCTTCGGTACAGCACGCTTATCGTTTCTCATTTCACGCTTAATAGTCATTACTCCGATTCTTGGCGACCACGCCGGGAAACCGCTTGTGTCAGTAGCTCAACGAATTGGGCGACGGGCATGGAGCCCAGGTCTGCGCCTTCGCGAGTACGCACAGCGACG
>NZ_JAWRYR010000180.1:0-284 GCF_046940275.1 Pantoea sp. SIMBA_079
CTGGCGATCCATCCGCCGCGACCGTCTGGGCGAAGACCTGGCCGTTGGCGCGATCCACCGCTTCCATTGCCGACAGGTTGCCGTACCAGGCGATATCCACTTTATTGAAGCGCATTCCCTGGATAATGCCTGCGTAGTCTGGGGCAAAGAAGGCGTTCACCTTCACGCCCAGCTTCTTCTCCATATCCTGTAAGAATGGCGTCCATTGCGGTTTCAGGTTTTGCTGTGATTCCGTTGAAATAATGCCGAAATTCAGCGCCTTTTCCTGCTCTTCGGCGTGTGCC
>NZ_JAWRYR010000181.1:0-284 GCF_046940275.1 Pantoea sp. SIMBA_079
AAACGCAAAACCAGCTATTGGGCAAATATTCTGGTTGTGAAAGATCCGGCAGCACCGGAAAATGAAGGTAAAGTGTTTAAATATCGTTTTGGCAAAAAAATTTGGGATAAAATTAATGCAATGATTGCAGTGGATGTGGAAATGGGCGAAACCCCGGTGGATGTGACCTGTCCGTGGGAAGGCGCAAATTTTGTGCTGAAAGTGAAACAGGTGAGCGGCTTTTCTAATTATGATGAATCTAAATTTCTGAATCAGAGTGCAATTCCGAATATTGATGATGAATC
>NZ_JAWRYR010000182.1:0-284 GCF_046940275.1 Pantoea sp. SIMBA_079
TGGTAATGCAGCCCGCGCAGCACGCCCTTGGACGACGACGAGACGTTGCTCTGCACGAAGTTGTTGGGCAGCCCGTGCTGACCGAACCGCTCTGCATTCCAGGTCTCGAAGAAGAAGCCACGTGCATCGCCGAAGACCGCCGGTTCGATCACAACGGCGCCCGGCAGTTTGGTCTCGATGACCTTCAACGCATGACTCCCCGCTGCACGAGCGACACCAGATACTGGCCGTAGCCGTTCTTGGACAGCGGCCTGGCGAGCGCCAATAGCTGCTCCGCGTCGATC
>NZ_JAWRYR010000183.1:0-284 GCF_046940275.1 Pantoea sp. SIMBA_079
CGATCAGCATGCCGTCGTCGACGAGCACGGCGGCGTGGCTGTAGGTGGAGTCGCCGAACCAGGCGATCAGGTCGGACACGGGGCCGATGCCGCGCATCAGCAGCACGTCACCCGGGCGCAGCGTGGCGGGATCGATGAACGGGGTCATGCAGGCTCCGGGTCGAGAAGGGTGAGGGCGTCGGTGTCGAGCACGATGCGGTTGCGGCCCGCGTGCTTGGCGCGGTAGAGCACGGCATCGGCGCGTTTGAACAGGCTGGCGACGTCGTCGCCCGGGCGACGTGTCG
>NZ_JAWRYR010000184.1:0-284 GCF_046940275.1 Pantoea sp. SIMBA_079
AGCGTGGCGATAATCAGCGCCCCAATCAGCGTGCCGGGGATGGTGCCGATACCGCCGACAAAGCTGGTGCCGCCGAGGATCACCGCAGCAATCGCATCCAGTTCATAGCCCACGCCAAGGTTGCCGTTGGCGCTGTAGAGCCGTGAGGCGCTCATCAGCCCCCCCAGCCCGAAGAGCAGACCGATCATGGCGTAAAACTAGATCAGCACTACGCCCACTTTGATCCCGGTCAGACGAGCCGCCTGCATGTTGCCGCCCACGGCATAGATATGAATACCCAGGGT
>NZ_JAWRYR010000185.1:0-282 GCF_046940275.1 Pantoea sp. SIMBA_079
CGCGCTTTTAATACCGAGCCATATATACTGTCGAAATTCAGGGTCTACGCCAGCCGTTGGCTCGTCAAGAATGATCAAGTCACTGTTTAAAAGTAGCAAGGTCAGCGTGAAATAGCTGCGAATTTCACCGTAGCTGCAATTGGCGGCTTTTTTCTTGGCGATGTCCGCATATCGCCTGGACAGTGGCGGGGACCATTTGGCTAGTTTCGAGAGAATCTCTGTGTGATCTGGGGAAACGTTGGGGGTCAGGCTGGTGATAAGCTTGCCCGCTTCGTTCATGCG
>NZ_JAWRYR010000186.1:0-282 GCF_046940275.1 Pantoea sp. SIMBA_079
GCGGCCGCGTCACCCGCGAAACGGACCGCGCCCTCGGCGACCTGCGCGCCATCCAGAGCGCGCGCGAGTCGCGCCCCTGAGCCTCCCGCCGTTTCCCGATTCGTGACGAATCGGGGCTCAGCGCCGCATTTTCCCCTGATTCGTCACGAATCGCAGGGGTTGGGGAGTGCCGCGGCGATCGGGAAGGGTGCGGCGACGGACGCGCGCGGTGCGGCGCCGACGGACGCGACGGAGGCGCGCGACACGAGGGTCGCGTCGAAGACCACCGACTCCTCGTCGACG
>NZ_JAWRYR010000187.1:0-281 GCF_046940275.1 Pantoea sp. SIMBA_079
CCGGCGGGCGTCGCGGCGACCAGCTCGGCCCGTCCCTGCTCCTCCTCCGCCCGGGAGTGGCGAACGGCCAGGAACGTGTTCATCAGCCCAGCCATCAGGGCGATGAAGGTGTAGATCTCGAAGAAGGTGAGGGCGGCGACACCTGCCCCCTGCGGAATGCCGCGCAGCACGAGGATCGTGGGGTTCGCGATCGCGAGCTGGATCAGTTGCGTCCGTGCCGCCGCGCTTCCGTAGGTCTGCTCGATGCTCTCGGCCGAGAATGCGGCAAGCGCTCCGATTGC
>NZ_JAWRYR010000188.1:0-281 GCF_046940275.1 Pantoea sp. SIMBA_079
GCTAACATCGTCATCATTCACGATCCCATCGATAGTTACCTAATTAACATGATAGGTAATGGAAATCGTAGTGTTAAGAAAATTCAGATTTGCTCTTGAGGTTATGTACGTGGCGAATATATTGTAAAAATTATATTTCATTATATTAAAGTAACATTAAATGGAAAATGGAGCAGAGCTACTTTTTAATCCTAGACTCCATATGTAAGGAATTAAACACTTATTATATTTCATTTCCTTAAGGTTTTCGAACATTTCAGTTCAATTACCAACTTCTTACT
>NZ_JAWRYR010000189.1:0-281 GCF_046940275.1 Pantoea sp. SIMBA_079
CAATGAAGTCGCCGCCGGCAAAATCGCGCTGAGCAAAGCGGAAAGTAGCGACGTAAAAGCGTGTGCGCAGTAAATGGTAGACGATCACAGCGCCGCTCTGACTAAAGTTCAGACAGTCGCCGAACAAAAAGGCGTAACGCTGCCAACTGAGCCAGACGCTAAGCACAAAACTATGGACGCTAAACTGGAAAAACAGAGCGGCGCTGAATTTGACACGATGTATATGACAAACGCCGGCGCTCAGGATCACAAGATGGTGCTGTAGACCCTGCAGAGTGACG
>NZ_JAWRYR010000190.1:0-280 GCF_046940275.1 Pantoea sp. SIMBA_079
GTCGGCGAACTGGACACCCTGGGCGTGCGCTACGACGCGGCAGATCGCTCCACCATCACCCTGGGCGGAGCCGGCGGAACAACGCTCGACAATCTGGCGGTGGGCCAGGTGGCTGCCGGCAGCATGCAGGCCATCAACGGCGGCCAGATGCACGCCAGCCTGTCCAGCGTGGCGTCGATTCTGGGAGGCGGGGCGTCCGTGGATGCGGTGGGCGGCCTGGTATCGCCGGAGTACGGTATCCAGGGTGCGCTCTACACCACCATCGGCAGCGCGCTGTCCG
>NZ_JAWRYR010000191.1:0-279 GCF_046940275.1 Pantoea sp. SIMBA_079
GTCCGTGCCGCGCTTGAGCGGGGGCTCACCGAGGACGGCGGCCTACTGATCCTCTTCGATGAGGCACATGACGGTGTCGTGTACATGAGTCACGGGTTCGCCGCTGTGGCCGCAGACTTTCCGGACGAGTTCGCGCTCATCCGAGACACATCGTGGGCGGGCGGCAGGGAGCGTCGAGTGTTCAGTCTGGGTGCTGGCCGGCAGCTCACACTGACCGCTTCGCGGGCCGACGGGCTGACCCTGGTCCGTGGTCACGTCGGTGAACGGCTCGGGTTGACG
>NZ_JAWRYR010000192.1:0-279 GCF_046940275.1 Pantoea sp. SIMBA_079
GAGCGGAGCGGTGTCAGCACCCGGTCGACGGCGGTGCCCGTCATCGGCGGCGGCTCATCCTGTCACCGCTTCGAGCCCGAGGCCGTCGATGACCTGGGCGGACGGGAGCTCGCCGAGCAGTCGTCCTGGAAGCAGGATCTTGGACCGACGGACGCCGGACCCGATGACCACCACCTCCGCCTGCGGGACGCGCGCATCCACCAGCACCGGCCACAGGTCGGGCAGCCCGATCGGGGTGATGCCGCCGTACTCCATCCCGGTCAGCTCGACCGCGCGCTC
>NZ_JAWRYR010000193.1:0-279 GCF_046940275.1 Pantoea sp. SIMBA_079
AAGGCGTTATCGCTCCACCGCATCGCGATGGCGCCTTCTTGCTTGCCCCAGTTCGCTTTGGGACGTGACAGGAAAACGCGGCCTGTCTTCCTGGTGCGTGCGGGGTTCACCGGGTCCGACTCCACCTCGGCCTCCATGAACCACCGAACGCGTACCGCGGTGTTCCAAGCCGCTGCGCCGTAATACTCCGCGCCGCTCTTGGGGGTGTGCGCCAGCATCAGCACGGTCAGTTCATGCGTCTGCGCAATCTTCGCCATGCGGTTGGCAAAACGAGTCGCG
>NZ_JAWRYR010000194.1:0-279 GCF_046940275.1 Pantoea sp. SIMBA_079
TCCCGCCTGATTCAGTCGGCGGCGGGCAAGAACCTCGAGGCCTTCTTCGGCGCGCTGAAGGCGCACATAGAAAAGAGGGCGGCGCCGGCGGACTCTGCGCGGAACACCGAGCCGGCGCCGCAAACACCGCCCGACGATGCGCTACCCAGCGGAGTCGCGCAAGCTCAGTCTCAAGATGCGGCGAAGCCGTCCACCGTCATGCCCGCATCTCGCCCGACATTCGGCCCGGCACCCGGAGTGCAGGTCTGGATGGTCGCTGCAGGTTCGGGTCTGTTCGGT
>NZ_JAWRYR010000195.1:0-279 GCF_046940275.1 Pantoea sp. SIMBA_079
CTTCGCGGTAGACGATGGTGTTCAGGGCGACCCAGTTGGTGCGCAGCTCCACACTCATACGGCCACCTTCGACAGGTTTTTTTCCACCAGGGACACGAACAGCTCCTCGAGTCGGTTGGTCTTGTTGCGCAGACTTTGCACTTCGATGTTCTGCAGCGTCAGCTGGCCGAACAGCGCGGTGATGCCGATGTCCTTGTCCACCTGCACTTCCAGTGTATGCGGGGTCAGCAGCCGGCACGGGTAGCCCTGCAGTACCGGCGCCGCGGCCAGGTCCTGCTT
>NZ_JAWRYR010000196.1:0-279 GCF_046940275.1 Pantoea sp. SIMBA_079
TTTTAGATTGAGTATCCGCCAATTCGATCTAATTTCGACCAACGAGCGTACACCTTCGTTATCTTCTTTTCAGCCGCAAGCAAGTGTCGAGAGACTACGGACCTCTCGATCCCCAACTGCGCCCCAATCTCCCGTTGTTTGTACCCATATACGTAATGAAGTTGAAGCACATCCCGCTGTTTGTCGGTAAGCTTTGCAAGTCTTATCGCCTCCTTTAAGTCGATGATCAGATCGGACGCGGCTTCATCACCGGTATACCTACGAGTCTCCAAGCGTAAG
>NZ_JAWRYR010000197.1:0-279 GCF_046940275.1 Pantoea sp. SIMBA_079
GCTATATCCCACAGATCACATGGGCGCTATGCCGAAGTAACTACACCCTGCAAGTCCATTGCTCTTGTTTTGAATCATGAGGAGATGGACGGTACTTCGTCGCTATCGCGCATAACACTTTTGCGACATGCTAAAAAGTAGTGCGCGGCATTGGAAATTGGCTAAACTAGATGGCGTTGATACCTCTAACACGGCCACGCGCGAATAAAATATGGCAAAAAACGATAATGTGTTGCTCGATGGAATCGTAGATGATCGAGTTGGTTTGAAAGTTCCATC
>NZ_JAWRYR010000198.1:0-279 GCF_046940275.1 Pantoea sp. SIMBA_079
GGTCGCCGGTCGACTGGATGCGCGCGGCCCGGTTCGGGCTCTCGATCACCGTCAGGCGCACGCCCTGGGTCGAGGCGCGCTCAGCCGCCGTCAGCGTGTAGCCGGGGAAGATGCCGTCGCAGGCGTTCGCCGAGGCGCAGGCCTCCGAGGTGATGTCGTTCCACTGGGTGCCGTCGAACAGCTCCACCTTCGAGACCTTGTCCCAGCGGATGAGCGGGTCGAAGGCGGCGCCCTGTGTCACGGTCGGAGTGATCGCGTCGATGCGGGCCAGGTCGAAGG
>NZ_JAWRYR010000199.1:0-279 GCF_046940275.1 Pantoea sp. SIMBA_079
CCGGCAGCCAACTCAATGGCCGAGGCGAAGCCGGCACTGCCGTGCAGGTGCGTGACGCAGCCGACAACATCCTCGCAACCGGCACCGTCGCTGCAGATGGCACTTTCACCGTCACCCTGGACCCTGCCGTGAACGACGGCAGCACCTTGCAGGTCACCCTCACCGACGCCGCCGGCAACGTATCCCAACCAGGCTCGGTCACCTCGGCCGACTTGCTGCCGCCCGCACAACCGACTGACCTGGCCCTGGCCGATGGCGTCACCTTCACCGGTCGCGGTG
>NZ_JAWRYR010000200.1:0-279 GCF_046940275.1 Pantoea sp. SIMBA_079
TTGCAAAGCGAAACCGAGAATGCATATTACGTAAACGTAAGATTTTTGGGAGAGTTTCCATGGAAGAACTGATCGCACGCATCACCTCCAAAGTTGGCATCGATGCGGCAACGGCAGAAAAGGCAGTCGGCATGATCCTCGCCTTCCTGCAGAAGGAAGGTCCGGAGGCAGAAGTCCAGAAGCTTCTCGCAGCATTTCCGGGCGCTGAAGAAGCGATTTCGCAGGTCAAGGGCGGCGGCTTCCTGTCCGGTCTGATGGGCGGCGTGATGGGTCTGGGCT
>NZ_JAWRYR010000201.1:0-279 GCF_046940275.1 Pantoea sp. SIMBA_079
ATTTGCACTCGCACCCGAAAAGGGCATGGTCGAAGGGCTGCTCGATCAGGGCGGTGCCGCGCTGGTGATCGTGGCATTTCTAGCTTTCGGTGTTCTGCTTGCTTTCACGCCGTGCGTATTTCCCATCTATCCGATCCTTGCCGGAACGCTGGCTCGTGAAGGTGAAAAGCTGACGGCAAAGCGCGGCTTCGTGCTTTCAGCCGTCTATGTCGTGAGCTTGGCACTGGGCTTTGCTTTGGTGGGTGCAATTGCTGGCTGGTCGGGGCAGAACCTGCAGAT
>NZ_JAWRYR010000202.1:0-279 GCF_046940275.1 Pantoea sp. SIMBA_079
GTCAGCAGTGCGGGCGAACCGCTTAACCCCGAGGTGATCCGCTGGTTCGCCGACGAGCTGGGCGTGACCATTCACGATCACTATGGCCAGACCGAACTGGGCATGGTGCTGTGCAACCACCATGGCCTGCAGCACCCGGTACACCTGGGTTCGGCCGGCTATGCCATTCCTGGCCACCGCATCGTGGTGCTGGACGAGCAGGGCAACGAGCTGCCAGCCGGCCAGCCAGGCATCCTCGCCGTTGACCGCGAGCAGTCGCCGCTGTGCTGGTTCGGTGGT
>NZ_JAWRYR010000203.1:0-279 GCF_046940275.1 Pantoea sp. SIMBA_079
GTGCGGACGGGGGTCGGGGAGGGCGAGAGCGCGCAGGAGAGCGACGACCGCGCTGGCGCGCGCAACGTGCAACCGTGGATCGCCTCCGCCCCCGAACAGGACTACGGCGCGGGCGAGCTCGGCATCATCCCCGCTTCGGTCGCGATCGCGCGAGCGGCCGTGCTCACCGACGCCCGCGTGATCGTGGTCTCCCCGGGAGAGCTGCCGAACGACGCCCCGGCCGCCGCTCTGCTGCGCTGGCCGGTAGGGCCGCCGCAGTCGGAGTGAAGCGGTTCCGTC
>NZ_JAWRYR010000204.1:0-279 GCF_046940275.1 Pantoea sp. SIMBA_079
GCCAGGCCCGGCGCGCGGGTCTCCGACACCGCCACGGTGCCGTCGTGCGGCTCGTCGAAGCGCGCCAGCAGGGCGCCAAGGCCGCGCGGGATCCGGCCGGCGATCATCCCGACCTCGAAGCCGGCCGGCCAGGTCGCGCAGCCGCCCAGCAGGATCTCCGCGCTGCGTCCGAAGTACAGGCCCGACAGCGGCAGCCGCGCCAGGCGCGCGGCGGCGCGGCTGCCGGAGACCGGCGTGCCCATGCAGACCACGCGCCCGACCGGCGTTTCCGGATGCTCG
>NZ_JAWRYR010000205.1:0-279 GCF_046940275.1 Pantoea sp. SIMBA_079
TGACAAGAATTGCCTGAGTGGCAGATGCCCAAGCGGTGAGGCGTACTCAGTCAGTTTCAGCGTGTCAGAACGGGCAACGGTTCGAAGCGCTTTCCGCAAGCCCGCTTCGAACATCCAGGAAGGAGGTAGCCACCCGCACCCCGGTTTCAACGCATCGCTAGCGGTTTCAAGCGACTGGCGGGAGATCCACAGTGGGTCCACTTCACGATCAAGCCTGGGGCCGAGTTCGGTGAGTACCAAGGGCGCCACTGGTCCGGCTACGTAAAAGCCGGAGCCAGG
>NZ_JAWRYR010000206.1:0-279 GCF_046940275.1 Pantoea sp. SIMBA_079
GTATCAGTAACTCGATACGGACGCTGGTGTAGCGATCGGCTGGACACGTGATTATTGATCGAACGGTCACTCCGCGAACAAACCCTCGTCGCAACCATCGCAAGTCCTTGTTGCTCTGGCGCACAACAGCGAAGATTACGCGGCCTATTCCAAGGAAAATGCGGACCTAATGTCGGCCTTCATCTTTGATAACTGAGAGCGGGAGATTTTGACGTAGCGGTGGCGACCATCCTGTCGATGAGCGCGGGAAGGCACCGATTGTCTTGGGACATTCGCCTG
>NZ_JAWRYR010000207.1:0-279 GCF_046940275.1 Pantoea sp. SIMBA_079
GGGAACATCGCCAGTGAAAGGGCCGAAAGAACAGCGTTCCAGTTGGTGACGAACTGACCGATTAAAAGCTGCGAACCGAGCGTTACCGTCTTGGTGGCTTCGCTTGGCGCGAGGATCAGCGGGAACCAGAGGTCATTCCAGATCGGAATCATGGTGAAGACGGCGACGGTCGCCATGGCAGGCCGGATCAGCGGCAGCACCAGCTTGAAGAAGATGGCATATTCCGACATGCCGTCTATTCGTCCGGCATTCTTCAAATCATCGGACACGGTTCGCATG
>NZ_JAWRYR010000208.1:0-278 GCF_046940275.1 Pantoea sp. SIMBA_079
GTGAATCGGCGGCGGAAACATCAAACTAACCGTGATGACGGGATGGTTGAGGGCATGGGTGACCTTGCAGACCTTAAGCCATTGATGGATGCGATTAACAAGGCCGTCACTGGAAAGGTAGATGTGCAAGAGTATTTCAAGAATCCGAAAGTATTGTTTGAGGACCTCGATTTGGATGAGCTCATCCTCTACGATCCAGAAGGGAACCTAATCACGGATGTAGAGAAGAAAAAGGAATATCTGGCTAAGATGTGGGCAACGTCTCAGATTCTTGTTGG
>NZ_JAWRYR010000209.1:0-278 GCF_046940275.1 Pantoea sp. SIMBA_079
GATGCAGCCGCTGCTCGATACCGGCGTTCCGCGTGAAGCCTGCGCCGCTAAAGCCGCGCGTCTTCTCACCCGCCTGAACGTGCCGGAACGCCTGTGGCACCTGGCACCATCGACATTTTCCGGTGGCGAACAGCAGCGCGTCAACATCGCCCGCGGCTTTATCGTCGACTACCCCATTCTGCTGCTTGACGAACCTACCGCCTCGCTGGACGCCAAAAACAGCGCCGCGGTGGTGGAACTGATTCGCGAAGCCAAAACCCGTGGCGCAGCCATCGTAG
>NZ_JAWRYR010000210.1:0-278 GCF_046940275.1 Pantoea sp. SIMBA_079
TTGCACTCTTCGGTATTCGGAGTTTGCTATGGCGAAGTAATCCGCAATGGACCCTTCAACCATGACAGTGCTCTACCCCCGAAGGTGATACACGAGGCACTACCTAAATAGTTTTCGGAGAGAACCAGCTATTTCCAGGTTTGTTTAGCCTTTCACCCCTATCCACAGCTCATCCCCTAACTTTTCAACGTTAGTGGGTTCGGACCTCCAGTACGTGTTACCGCACCTTCATCCTGGCCATGGATAGATCACCTGGTTTCGGGTCTACACCCAGCGAC
>NZ_JAWRYR010000211.1:0-278 GCF_046940275.1 Pantoea sp. SIMBA_079
GACGCACCGTCATCGCGGTGCTCAATCGATCGGATCGCAAGATCATCGGCAGTTTCGGGCTGCCCAAGAGCACCCACATCGCCGATTTCTGGTGGGCCGCGGACGACCGCCTGGTGTTCAGCCTGGCCGAGCAGTGGGGCGCGCGTGACTTCCCGCTGCCAACCGGCGAACTGTATGCAATGAATTCCGATGGCAGTCGTGCACAGTTGCTGGTCGGCCAGCGGGTGCGCTCGGCGACGCTGGGCAGCAACATCCGCACCGGCCCGAAAGAAGAGCGG
>NZ_JAWRYR010000212.1:0-278 GCF_046940275.1 Pantoea sp. SIMBA_079
GTCGCCGACGATTGCCGCAATCTCGTCGTTCACGAGCGCGCCGACGGCTTCAGGCAGGTGATCGAAATGCACGGTCGCGATGGAGCGTGATTTCAGGAACTGCTCCGCGACACTGCCCGCGCGCACGCCCACGGATTTCCCTTGCAGGTCCGACAGGCTGGAAATGCTGTTGTCGATATGGGCGACCGTCATGACGCTGGTAACCGATGAAGTCACATAGGCGATGATCGCAATGCCGAACACCATCCAGAATGTCTGCCAGACGCGTCCCACCCAGC
>NZ_JAWRYR010000213.1:0-278 GCF_046940275.1 Pantoea sp. SIMBA_079
GAAGTTTTTCCTACATTTCAACCCAAAATGAATTTCTCTACTAGGAATAATAGATATTTCAAATATTTTTAATCTGTATTATGCGTCAATCACTCAAAATAAAAATTGAAGTTATTATGAATTAAGAATCTTCTCTAACTTATCAAACTCTACATTTATTATCTCAAAATTGGTATTTATATTATACTCTCTTACTGCTTTTCTTCTAAACTCAATATCTTGATTCTGAATGCTCTCTATTTCTTTTATTAATCCCTCTTCCTCAAAAAATTCAGTAG
>NZ_JAWRYR010000214.1:0-278 GCF_046940275.1 Pantoea sp. SIMBA_079
GTCGGCGCGTCGGGATGCGAACGCCCCCGGCATGCGACCGGCACGCGCGTGCCGGCGTGCGACGTCAGAGAAACCGGTCGCGCGCCGCGGGTGGCGGCAGCATGCAGCTCGCGCGGCGTCCGAACAGGCGATAGCGGCTGCGCGCGAGCAGGCGATAGCCCGCATCACGCAGGCCACGCGGCAGCACGCGCAGCACGACGGCCAGGCGCCAGAGGCCACCGAGCCGGCGCAGCACCTCGATGACGCCGTCGCTGTCGTGCCAGGCCGCATTGCCGTCC
>NZ_JAWRYR010000215.1:0-278 GCF_046940275.1 Pantoea sp. SIMBA_079
GTTTGTCTAAGTCTTTAAAATGAAGCGCAAGAAAAAAATGAATATTACCGTTGCGAAAATGAAACGGTATGGATAAAATGTTTCTCTACCTTCTCCATTGAAAAAGACCGCTGGTGCCCACAAGATCCCTGGGGAGGGGGAATACTATGAGTAACAAAATTATATATTATATCCCGCCTGTAACGCCGATTTCTTCACCAGTGATGGCTGCTGCACCTTTTATGTAAAGTAGCAATCTAAATACAAAGAGACCTTTCTTTTAAAAGGTCTCTTTGTAT
>NZ_JAWRYR010000216.1:0-278 GCF_046940275.1 Pantoea sp. SIMBA_079
GCAGTTGTACCAATCCCAACATTACCGGCAGGCGTAACACGTACTTTTTCTGTATTGTTGGTACGCAAAGCCAAGCCTTGGTTATCGGTAGTTCCGACAAAATTAGTTGTAGGATTTGTTCCCGCATTTCCTAATGTATTCCAGGGCATTGTTGTAGCAGTAGCACCAGTTCCATTGTTGGTTGCTCTCCAGCCACCGTTACTGTAAGCAAATTCCATAGCCTGGCCATTGCTGATGATAAATCCGTTGAGCGTAGCTCCGAAACCGCCGCCTGTATT
>NZ_JAWRYR010000217.1:0-278 GCF_046940275.1 Pantoea sp. SIMBA_079
GCAACGCCTGGCGCTGCCGACGCCGCGCTATGCGCACCTGCCGCTGCTCGTCGATGCGCAGGGACACAAGCTCTCCAAAACGGACCAGGCGCCCGCGCTGGATCCGGGGCATCCGCTGCCCGCCCTGCGCGCGGCGTGGCAGGCCCTGGGCCAGCCGCAGGCCGCGCTCGCCTCCTCTTACGATGTCGACGGTCTGCTGCGCGCAGCACACGATGCGTTCGATCCGCTGCGCATTCCACGCGGCCCGGTGCCGATTGCTGCGACGCACAACGCGCCTG
>NZ_JAWRYR010000218.1:0-278 GCF_046940275.1 Pantoea sp. SIMBA_079
GCCGCGACCGGAACTGACCTGCGGGCCTCGCCGAGCACGACTTTGGCAAACGAGGCCCGCGCAAGGCAGAATTGAGCCTTGTGCCGCGGCCAGGCTCTGCCATAGGGGAGCCAGCACTTCTCGCGACACCCACACACCGAACCCAGAAGGCCGAAACTCCCTGAGCGGAGCCGGCCCCGAGTCCGTCCCCGACCTGTGGCGGGTACAGAGAGCGAACAGCCATGCACATCCTCGATCAGCTCGACGCCGCGTCCCTCCGGGAGGACATCCCCGAGTTC
>NZ_JAWRYR010000219.1:0-278 GCF_046940275.1 Pantoea sp. SIMBA_079
CATGGTGGTCGGCTTCACGAAATTTTCCGACAGCGACAATGCAGGCAACTCCATCGGGAAGCCGCCCGCCTGCAGGATGCCGCGCTTGACCCACTCCACCCGGTCCTTAAAATGCATGTGGCACGGCTGCGCCTCGGACCATGTATTTATGACGGCGATGATCGGACGGCCTTCCCAGTCGACCGGATCATATCCCATCTGCATGGTGCGCGAGCGATGCCCGAATGAACGTTGGTCGTCCGGCAGCATCCAGCGCGCCGAACGCAGATCTCCATAGG
>NZ_JAWRYR010000220.1:0-277 GCF_046940275.1 Pantoea sp. SIMBA_079
CGGACAGTATAAAAAAGTGCCTAAGCAGCTAATAAATGGTCCCGGTATTGTACCGGGGCCATTTTCCTTAGCCCCCATTGATAACGATGTTCATTATATTCTTCAATAACTCGATCAATTTCTTCCTTCACATCCGTTAAATTAGTACATGTTTTATATTCTGCCAAATCCTTAAAGTGGCCAAAGAAACTTTCCATTGGCGCATTATCCCAACAGTTTCCCTTGCGGGACATGGATTGGGTTATCCCAAGTTCCTTCACTTTGCGTTGAAATAGCG
>NZ_JAWRYR010000221.1:0-277 GCF_046940275.1 Pantoea sp. SIMBA_079
CGACGACGATCAACAACACCGAGACCTTCGCCTCGGTGCCGGCGATCGTGCGCAACGGCGCCGAGTGGTTCATGGGCCTGGGCAAGCCGAACAACGGCGGCTGCAAGATCTTCTCGGTATCGGGCCACGTCGCCCGGCCCGGCAACCACGAGATCCGCCTCGGCACCTCGTTCGCCGATCTGCTGGAGCTGTGCGGCGGCATGCGCGACGGCCGTGCGATCAAGGCCGTGATCCCCGGCGGCTCGTCGATGAAGGTGCTGCCCGGCGAGACCATGAT
>NZ_JAWRYR010000222.1:0-277 GCF_046940275.1 Pantoea sp. SIMBA_079
CCCGTCTCGGCCTTTTGACCACGCCATTGCGCGATCGTTTCGGCATTCCGGTGCGGCTCAACTTCTATACGGTCGAGGAACTGGAATATATTGTGCGCCGTGGCGCGCGCATCATGCAGATGGGTATTTCGCCGGATGGTGCGCTGGAAGTGGCGCGGCGTTCGCGGGGCACCCCACGCATCGCCGGGCGGCTGTTGCGCCGCGTTCGCGATTTTGCGCTGGTGGCGGGCGCCGACGTCATCGATCGCAAGATAGCCGATGAGGCATTGTCGCGTCT
>NZ_JAWRYR010000223.1:0-277 GCF_046940275.1 Pantoea sp. SIMBA_079
GCGCAGGCCGCGCCCGAGACCGTGACGCTGTGGCCGGCCGGCCATCTGCCGCAGAACGTGACCGGCCCCGAGCAGGTCGGCACCGAAGGCAGCGCGCTCGGCGCGGTGACGCGCGTCGTCGAGCCGCGCATGGAGATCTACCGGCCCGCGCAGCCCAACGGCACCGCGGTGCTGATCCTCGGCGGCGGCGGCTTCTTCCGCATCCAGGTCGGCACGGCCGCGGCGCCGATGGCGCAGTGGCTGTCGTCGATCGGCGTCACCGCGGCGGTGCTGTACT
>NZ_JAWRYR010000224.1:0-277 GCF_046940275.1 Pantoea sp. SIMBA_079
ATCGTGGTTGGCCAGACCCTGCTGATCCGCAAGGAACTGGCTGGCGAGATCAAGTCGTACAAAGACCTGAACAACGAGAAGTACCGCCTCACTTCCAAGTTGGGCACCACAGGTGAAATGGTCGCCAGGAAGCTGATCAGCAAAGCCAAGTACCACGGCTACGACAACGAACAGGAAGCGGTCATGGACGTGGTCAACGGCAAGGCTGACGCCTTTGTCTATGACGCGCCGTACAACGTGGTGGCGGTAGATAAAGCCGGCGCCGGCAAGCTGCTGT
>NZ_JAWRYR010000225.1:0-277 GCF_046940275.1 Pantoea sp. SIMBA_079
TGACAGGTGCACGTAGCGCGACAGGAAGTAGCGTTAATGTGCCCGCAGTTTGCGGTTGTGCAGGGGAGTTGGGGGAATAAGGGCGGAGGGTGAGCGGCAAACCGAGCATCGCTGCCCGGTTGGTAAGGAGAGTGGCATCGGCACAAACAACCAGTTCGACCGGCCACTCACGCTGTGCAAGCTGGACAAACTAAGTCCGGGCCAATCCCGGCGGGCTCGCCGGGAGTGATCACAACACGTTGGGTTTTAACCATTAGTTGCTCAGGATTTTAACGTA
>NZ_JAWRYR010000226.1:0-277 GCF_046940275.1 Pantoea sp. SIMBA_079
GTGCGGCCATCACCGCATCGATGTCCTTGTAGGCCATCGGAATTTCGTCGACGACGCCCGCATCCTTGCGGCATTCGACGCCCAGGGTTGCCTTCACCTGGTCGTCAACCGTGAAGCGGCGCTTTGCTTCCGTACGGCTCATCGTCCGGCCCGCGCCGTGGCTGCACGAGCAGAAGCTTTCCGGGTTGCCGAGCCCACGCACGATGAAGCTCTTCGCACCCATCGAGCCCGGGATGATCCCGAGCTGCCCCTTCTGCGCCGACACCGCGCCCTTGCG
>NZ_JAWRYR010000227.1:0-277 GCF_046940275.1 Pantoea sp. SIMBA_079
GGTTTTTGCACTGCGCGAAGTCGTTGGCGGTATGGCGATGATCGAGGATACATCAGGTTACTGGTTCGTCGAAAAAGGCTCGTTGCTGCCCGATGGCAGTCACCTCGTTTCAATCGGTCGCGGTGCGGGTACCTGGCAGCTCACGACATCGTCGGGCGATGTGATTGAGATGCGGAGGTGAGGGGAAGGCAATAAGGTAGTACTGCCCTATCTTCCCGCAAGCTTGACGCAAGTTCCGGCCTTTAAGTTAACCAACTGTAAAGGCGGGAAACTCCAT
>NZ_JAWRYR010000228.1:0-277 GCF_046940275.1 Pantoea sp. SIMBA_079
TGGCACCGTTAAGATTCATGCGCTCGACAACGGCGCGCAGATGGCCAGGATCGGGCTTGCAGGCTGGCACCGCGTCTGCACCAAGCGCCACCTCGATGAGGCGATCGAGCTCGAGGATTTTCAAAATTTCCTGAGTCAAGGCGTGGGGCTTGTTGGTGCAGATGCCCAGCCTGAAACCGGCAGCATGCAGGCTTTGCAGATCTTCGCGAACGTGACTGAAGAAACGTGTCTTCTCGGCCGGGTTGCGATGATAGTTTTCAATATAGCTTTGAACCGC
>NZ_JAWRYR010000229.1:0-277 GCF_046940275.1 Pantoea sp. SIMBA_079
GCCGAGAAACAGTTTTTCTGCGGCGCGGGTCACGCTGCGCTCGTGCATCAGCGTTTCGAACACAATCAGCAGGTTGAGGTCTACACGACGCAGGTCGTTTCGATTCATCGGTGCGCTTCGCCTAATGTGGGGCAGAGGTGAATCTTAAGGCCAAAGGCTGTTACCCTGCACGGGTTTAGGGGGACCAATCGCAGGGAAAGTCAGGTGCCCAATCGATGACAAGCATGTCGACTATTAATGGCCACTGATGGTCTAACGGGCAAAGCCCGGATAGAGG
>NZ_JAWRYR010000230.1:0-277 GCF_046940275.1 Pantoea sp. SIMBA_079
GTCCACGGTTCAAAAATCGTCATTCGCACCGCAAACAGTCTTTATCTTCACCCGCTACAAGGAGGAGGAAACGGAGTCCAGCTCAGCCTATGGGGGTCTGGAGAGGAAACCTTTATTATTGAACGAGCAAATGGAAACGCTGGGATCATCACGAATAACGACATTATCACGTTAAAAACTCGTACTGGTCACTATCTTACCGTCGACATCCATCAAAAAAACAAATTGGGAGCACAAACCAACATAGCAACTGCCCGTGAGCAATTTTCACTCGAAG
>NZ_JAWRYR010000231.1:0-277 GCF_046940275.1 Pantoea sp. SIMBA_079
GTTGCAGGGCGTCGAGGGCGGTCAGCCAGTCGGTGGGCAAGTGTTCGGTGGCCTGGGCATAGCCGTTGCCTTCAACGGGGGCGCCTGGGTCAAGCTGTTCGCGGATGCCCCGGTGGCTGGCAGCAAGGATCGCCGCTGCAGCCAGGTAAGGGTTGGCATCAGCGCCGCAGATGCGGTGCTCCACATGCCGGCTGTTGGCCGGGCCACCCGGCACGCGTAGGCTCACGGTGCGGTTGTCCACGCCCCAGGTTGGCGCCAGGGGCGCATAGCTGTTGGC
>NZ_JAWRYR010000232.1:0-277 GCF_046940275.1 Pantoea sp. SIMBA_079
TCACCCTGAATGGTGCCGAGGATGGTAACAAAGTGATTACGATAGTTCACTGGATCAAGGAAGCCGCTTTGTCTGGCGAGCAGTCGGCCCTGATAGTTGGCTTCAATATCAGGCTTCGCATAGCTATCCAACGGTAATACAGCGATTTCTAACAACGTATCCGTTTTGCCATTGATAACGTTGATAACCTTCCCACCAAAGCGCGCTTGTTGACCAACATATAACCCCGGCTGGTTATGAACAGCAACAAAACTTTTTTGAATATCAGGTTGGTTAT
>NZ_JAWRYR010000233.1:0-276 GCF_046940275.1 Pantoea sp. SIMBA_079
TGGTGGCGCTTGCCAACATGCTGGTGCAGTTCGGTTTGCCGTATACCGATATGTCGAAAGGCGCGCCGTCGTTTACCTGGGTAGTTGAATCCATCGGTTACCTTGGCTTCACCTTTATGATCCCCATCATGGGCGCTTATATTGCCTCGTCGATTGCCGATAAACCGGCTTTCGCTCCGGCGTTTCTGGTTTGCTATCTGGCGAACGACAAAGCGCTGCTCGGCACCCAGTCGGGTGCGGGATTCCTCGGCGCGGTGGTGCTGGGGCTGGCGATTG
>NZ_JAWRYR010000234.1:0-276 GCF_046940275.1 Pantoea sp. SIMBA_079
CGCGTGTAGAGCAACCGGTTCGGCGAACCGGTGCCGGGGTTGCTGACCCGGTTGGGCGTCGAATTGCTGTAGAGCCAGTTGCGCACCGTCGCCGGCGACGCCGACGGATTGTTGGTCAGATACAGTGCCGCGGCGCCGGCCACGTGGGGCGACGCCATCGAGGTGCCGCTGATCGTATTCGAGGCCGACGTGCTGGTGGACCATGCCGAGGTGATCGAGCTGCCCGGCGCGAAGATGTTCACGCAGCTGCCGAAGTTGGAGAAGGAGGACCGCGCG
>NZ_JAWRYR010000235.1:0-276 GCF_046940275.1 Pantoea sp. SIMBA_079
GCTCTTTGAACACCTTAATGTAGCCCAGCTGATCCTCAAACGCGTGCGCATTCTGGAAGCCCATCAGGATGCCTGTTTTGCCTTCATCCTTAGCGCGCCGGATATCGCGGGTGTTGGTCACTTTGGTGACCAGATCGGCGTTCTGCGCAATGAGGTTATTCATTTCCACGATATTATTCACCGTGCCCTGAAACCCTTCCCATACGGAGACCGTGCAGTTGGCAGCCGTCAGCCCGCCGCGGCGCATATCTTCAAACAGCTCTCTGTCCCATTTCG
>NZ_JAWRYR010000236.1:0-276 GCF_046940275.1 Pantoea sp. SIMBA_079
CGAGACGGTGAACGGCGGCTTCGTGCTCGGTTCGACGCTCGGCGACGCCCTCTCCGAGGCGGGATTCCTCGCCACTCCCCGCGGGCTGCGGATCCGCGGATGAGCGGGGCGGCCCGTGCCTGAGGGGGACACCGTCTACCAGGCGGCGCGCCGGCTCGACCGCGCGCTCGCAGGTCACGTGCTCACCGAGACGGACTTCCGCGTCCCCGCCTACGCGACCGTCGACCTCTCCGGCGAGCGGATGGATGAGGTGGTGAGTCGCGGAAAGCACCTGCT
>NZ_JAWRYR010000237.1:0-276 GCF_046940275.1 Pantoea sp. SIMBA_079
GGATAGCTTTCGCCAATAAGGAAGGCACGGAAAACCTCCAAAACTTGTTTCGCCATAAACCATTCATCGGATCGCATTGCAATATCTCCCGCGCGAAAGGAAAGTATGGTGCCGTCAGGACGAACAGGACTTGGCTTATCGTGAAAAGCACGATACCGCCGCTGAGTCGCTGCATCGTATCGCTCGATCATGCAAGAAACACCGCCTCCGGCAATCTGCACATAATTCCCGTCGTCGTCGGTCAACGATGCGTACGATGACGGACCATAGCTTCTG
>NZ_JAWRYR010000238.1:0-276 GCF_046940275.1 Pantoea sp. SIMBA_079
TGGCAATATCGACCGCCTTGACGCGTGGCGTGCCTTGAACTTCAAGCCCGTAAAGCGTGTTGTCGAGAACGTTGCGATGCGGCAGAAGTGCGAATTTCTGAAATACCATCGCTGTCTGGTGACGACGGAATTCACGCAGCTCCCCGTCGCTCATCTTGACCACGTCGACGCCGTTCACCAGGACTTCACCGGCAGTAGGATCAATCAACCGGTTGATATGGCGGATCAGTGTCGATTTGCCTGAGCCCGAAAGTCCCATAATGACCTGTATGCAGC
>NZ_JAWRYR010000239.1:0-276 GCF_046940275.1 Pantoea sp. SIMBA_079
TACATCGGCACGAGGGTGAAGAGCAGGAAGAGGGCCAGGGGCACCCACAGGCTGAGGCGGTCGAGAGCCCTGCGACCGCGGCGGTTCGGTCGGCGCCGATCCGGAGCAGGGGCAGTCTGCACCGATTCCTCTGCCGGGGGATGAGTCATTGGCCGATCGAGAACGGTCATCGCTCGGCTCCTCTCTTGGTGAGACGCAGATACAACAGGGAGAAGAAGGTGAGGATGACGAACGCGACGACTGTGAGCGCTGAGCCGTAGCGGAAGTCTCTGCTCT
>NZ_JAWRYR010000240.1:0-276 GCF_046940275.1 Pantoea sp. SIMBA_079
GCGCTGGACGATGTGGATGTGGACAACGACATCCTGTGGGAGACCGCCGAGGCCGTCCCTGCCGGCTTCTACGCCTGGATCGCGGGGGAGTCGGCGGCCGTCAAGACCCTCCGGCGCCTTCTCGTGCGCGGACACGGGATCGACCGCTCGCGCGTGGCCTTCATGGGTTACTGGCGCCTGGGTCGCGCCGAGAACTGAGGGGGCGCTACTGGTCGCTGTTACTGGTCGTCGCGCTCGACGCCGCGGAAGACGTCGGGGTAGTCGTCGAGCCAGGTC
>NZ_JAWRYR010000241.1:0-276 GCF_046940275.1 Pantoea sp. SIMBA_079
GACACTGGCCTCAAAGCGCAAACGCGGTATTTCCGCTGTGCCTCAAACCAGAGCGGATATTTATGCCGGGTTCGAGAAATCTGACAGCTGAGGGGCTGCGAATACCCCTCCCTATCCTTCGCAAAAGCTCTATTCTTTTTTGTAAAGTGTACGCGACCGTTCAAGATGTCGAAGCATGGCAGCTTCAGCGCGGTCTGCATCCTGGACAGACAGACAATCCAATATCTCCTCGTGTTCCACGAGCGTATATTTCTCTTTGCCGGTCCAGATAAGCAT
>NZ_JAWRYR010000242.1:0-276 GCF_046940275.1 Pantoea sp. SIMBA_079
GGTCGTGATCGGGGCCGCGCCGGCCGCCGGGGCCACGAGCAGTCCGATGGCCGCGACGGCGACCAGACCGCACGCGACGATCACCCGGCGCACCATGGGCGTGAGCGTACTGCGCCTCGGGAGCGCATGTCCATGGTCGGCAGGCTGCCGCACCGCTCCGCATACGCGGAAGGGGCCGCCCGCTCGCGCGGACGGCCCCTTCCGAAGACCCTGCTACTCGCTGATGTGCGCGAACAGGAACCAGCGGTCCTTGTCGAGCCCGCGTGCGATCTCGAT
>NZ_JAWRYR010000243.1:0-276 GCF_046940275.1 Pantoea sp. SIMBA_079
GCGCCCACTGACGGGCGATTTCGCGACCGTGTTCACGGCATAACTCCAGAGCGTCCTGGTCTGGTCGCCATTTGGCTTTCAGGCTGAGCGACATTTCGAAACCCGCATCCTGCAGGCGCGTGGAAAGACGATCCACCGCACCGCCGCTCCAGCCGTGAGATCCGAAAGCACTGGCGCGTTTGTTACGGAAGCGTAATCCGGTCATCTCCTCCACCAGCCCGGCGATTTTCGGCATCATCACGTTATTCATCGTCGAAGTGCCGACCAGCACGCCTT
>NZ_JAWRYR010000244.1:0-276 GCF_046940275.1 Pantoea sp. SIMBA_079
GAGGCCGCGACTGACGTCACGTCGCCGACGGACGGTCACCATGTCGCGCCTGCGATCGAAACGGCGCCGCTCGAGGCCAAGCCTGCTGACCGGACAGCGGCGACATCAGGACAGTGAACCGGTCCACGCACGCGTCACGCGCCGCAGTGACGCTCGACATGGGGAGCCGGGCCTCACGACCGAGCGCCCTCAGTCCGCGCAGGAATGCCCTCTCAGCCGCGCGCGACCTGGGCCTGCTTGCGCACGATCAGCATCGCCGTCTCCAGCGCCTGCTCG
>NZ_JAWRYR010000245.1:0-276 GCF_046940275.1 Pantoea sp. SIMBA_079
GGTCGAGATCCCAGGCGAGGAGGTACCACCGCCCGCGGGAGGCGACCAGATGGTGCGGTTCGACGCGACGGGGGGCGAGCGGCTGCCGGTCGTCGGTGCCGGACCCGCTGCCGCTGACATAGTCGAAGCGGAGGGTCTCGCGATCGCGGATGGCGTACGCCACGGCAAGAAGCACGTCGAGCGAGACGTCCGTGGGCGCCGCATCGCCGGGCCCACCCACGGTGGTGACTTCGAGCGCGTCGAGGCGGTGACGCAGCCGTGACGGCATGACCTGCC
>NZ_JAWRYR010000246.1:0-276 GCF_046940275.1 Pantoea sp. SIMBA_079
CGGTGGACGACTGCTCCCGCTAACGCAGGTGGAGTTGCTCGAGGCGGAATGTCAACGTTGACATTGATTGTCCGCTCGGGTAACTTCATGCTTGTCCTCGAAATGTCAACGTTGACAGGAATGGCGATATGAGTACTCTCACCACACCGCTCGCGGCTGACGCGCTTCAGGCCGAGCCTCAGCCGGACCCGGTCGCCCGGCCCCGCCGACGTTGGCGCACCACGCTGACCGGCTACCTCTTCATCGCGCCCGGCATCATCGGCTTCCTGCTGCTCG
>NZ_JAWRYR010000247.1:0-276 GCF_046940275.1 Pantoea sp. SIMBA_079
CCCGCCACAGCTCCCATGCGAAACGCGCCCGCACGCCGAGATCGAGGAAAGGCCGTGGCGGCAACCCGGTCGGGCTGCCGAGCTTGAGCATGTCGTCGATGAGCGGATTGTCGATATCGCAGGCCATGTCGGCGGCAAGAATGCCGCCTATCGTGCCCTTGGTGATGCCGACGCCGTTCTGGCAGAGCGCTGTGTAGACATTCTTCGCAATCTGTCCGAAACTCGGTGCGCCGTTGCGCGACAGGCAGATGAAGCCCGTCCATGTGTGCTCCATAT
>NZ_JAWRYR010000248.1:0-275 GCF_046940275.1 Pantoea sp. SIMBA_079
TGAAAGAAGTTGCCTCCAAAGCGAACGACGCTGCAGGCGACGGTACCACCACTGCAACCGTACTGGCTCAGGCTATCATCACTGAAGGTCTGAAAGCTGTTGCTGCGGGCATGAACCCGATGGACCTGAAACGTGGTATCGACAAAGCGGTTACCGCTGCAGTTGAAGAACTGAAAGCGCTGTCCGTACCGTGCTCTGATTCTAAAGCGATTGCTCAGGTTGGTACCATCTCCGCTAACTCCGACGAAACCGTAGGTAAACTGATCGCAGAAGCG
>NZ_JAWRYR010000249.1:0-275 GCF_046940275.1 Pantoea sp. SIMBA_079
CCGGTGGATGGACTCGATGTTGGCGATCGTGGGGCCGCCACCGTGGTTGCCCACGCCGTAGAACACCATCGCGACGGCGTTCTCGCCGAAGCCGACGCTGCGGTCGAGCGAGGCGAGCGACTTCTCGGTCTGGCCGTCGACGGAACCGCCCGGGCTGCCGTACTCGAATGGGATGCGGTAGGCGAGCACGCGCGAGCCGTCCGGCGCCTCCCACCAGAACAGCGAGGCCCCGAAGTCGGACTCGTGCGGGCCCGGACGAAGGAACGTGTACGAGT
>NZ_JAWRYR010000250.1:0-275 GCF_046940275.1 Pantoea sp. SIMBA_079
TCCGGTGTCCCGGCCGCAGGCGGTTGGGGAATCGCCAGCTCCGGCGCCTCGGCGATCGCCGCCAGCAGCGTCGTCCGCGCCTTCGCGCAGACGGCGGCGTCATCGCGATCAACGACTTGCGTCGCTGGTTCAGACTCGGCGGGCTTCGCGTCCAGCACCTTCGACAGCACCACCGCCCGCGTCCAGTCGATCCACTGGCTCAAGCGGTCCGCCAGCGCCGGGCTGCCCAGCGGCAGTTCGGCATCGGTCAGACGGGCCAGCAACCGGACGAAGGT
>NZ_JAWRYR010000251.1:0-275 GCF_046940275.1 Pantoea sp. SIMBA_079
TGTACTTCCAGAGGGTGAGTACTGCGACGGCGGGGAGCACCACGGGGAGGTAGAAGATCGTCCGGAAGACCCGGACACCACGGAGGCCGCGGTTGACGAGCACGGCGAGGAACAGTCCTGCGATCATCGACGCGGGCACGGTCAGGAGCACGTAGTAGGCGGTCGCACCGAGGGAGGGCCAGAACACCGGGTCTTTGGTGAACATGTAGGCGTAGTTGTCGAGGCCGTTCCAGATGGCTGGCGTCAGGCCGTTCCACTTCGTGAACGAGTGGTAC
>NZ_JAWRYR010000252.1:0-275 GCF_046940275.1 Pantoea sp. SIMBA_079
GGCCCGGCCAGGCGCCAGCCCAGGATCCGGGGGTCGAGGGCCTGCCACTGGCCGGCGGGCAGGACGACCGTCCCGCGTCGCCGGCGGGCCTGCACGAGACCCAGCGACTCGAGCACGCGGATGCACTCGCGGAGGACGGTGCGGGAGATGCCCAACCCCTCGGGCGTCAGGACCGTCCCGACCGGGATGTCGCCGGAGACGATCCGGGCGCCCAACGACGCAATGGCCTGCTCATGCAGGGAGCCGGGCGCTGGCTGGGTCACACTTCATTATCG
>NZ_JAWRYR010000253.1:0-275 GCF_046940275.1 Pantoea sp. SIMBA_079
CAGAGCCTGGTACGCGGCGTGGCCCACCTGCTCGACGACCTGCGTCACAACGATGGGCTGCCGCGTCAGGTGGACGAGCGCGCCTTTGAAGTGGGCGTTAACCTGGCCGCAACCCCTGGCGCAGTGGTATTTCGCAACGAACTGCTGGAGCTGATCCAGTACTCGCCGATGAGCGAAAAGCAGCACGCACGCCCACTGCTGGTCGTGCCGCCTCAGATCAACAAGTTCTACATCTTCGACCTCAGCGCTACCAACAGCTTTGTCCAGTACATGCT
>NZ_JAWRYR010000254.1:0-275 GCF_046940275.1 Pantoea sp. SIMBA_079
CGTTGGAAAGGACACCCAGCAGCACCACCGCCAAGAGCGTTCCGATCACGCTCCCCTTGCCTCCTTTAAGAGCGGCGCCTCCCAGGGCCGCCGCAGTGACCGCCTGCAGCTCCAGCCCCGCGGAGCCCGAAACCGGCTGGCCGGACCCCGTGCGGGCCGTAATCAGGACTCCGGCGATCGACGCGACGAGCCCCGTGACCACGAAGACCCCGACGATGTAGCGGTTGATATTGATGCCGGCCAGCCTCGACGCCACTCCGTTGCCACCCACCGCG
>NZ_JAWRYR010000255.1:0-275 GCF_046940275.1 Pantoea sp. SIMBA_079
TCCACCGGAGGGGTAATCACCGTTCTGGTGCTGGTGTTCTACCCCTATGTCTACTTGTTGGCACGCACGGCCTTCCTGGCTCAGGGCAAGGGGCTGATGGAGGCGGCGCGGGTACTTGGGTTGTCACCCCTGCAGGCGTTCTGGCGGGTGGCCCTGCCCATGGCGCGGCCGGCGATCGGTGCCGGTATCGCCCTGGCGCTGATGGAAACCCTGGCCGACTTCGGTGCAGTGGCCGTATTCAACTTCGACACCTTCACCACGGCCATCTACAAGAC
>NZ_JAWRYR010000256.1:0-275 GCF_046940275.1 Pantoea sp. SIMBA_079
TTTTTGGCCATAGCCTCACTGTCGCTAAAAGTAGTGGTTTGCTGGTCGTGCGTAATCGGCGAAAGGCACGTGGGAAACGTGCCTAAGACACCAAGGATCTATCTTATGGGAAAGGGCGCCATTCCGCCAATCCGCGTGTATCATCTGCGCGCGCCGTGAGCGAACGCGTCGTCGGCGTGGGCGAACTGGTCACGGGATGGGCGTCGGCGTCACGCCGAACGGCGCCAGGCCGGCGGCCCCGCCGTCCTGAGCGGTGAGCACCCAGATGCCGTCCG
>NZ_JAWRYR010000257.1:0-275 GCF_046940275.1 Pantoea sp. SIMBA_079
GCAGGCCAGCATGGAACTCGCGAAGGAAAAGGGCGCCTACCCGGTGTTCGCCGGCAGCGACTGGCACACCGGCGCGTACTTCAGCGACCGCAGCTACAACTCGCCCGAGTGGATGGACCTCGCCGCGCAGGTCGGCGTCAACGGCATGCGCAACGGCTGGCTGATGGCGGTCGCGCCGAACATGTCCACCGCGCAGATCGCCGGCTCCACCGCGTCGATCGACCCGATCTACTCCGCGTTCTATTACGAAGAGAAAAAGGATTACCGTCGCCCGG
>NZ_JAWRYR010000258.1:0-275 GCF_046940275.1 Pantoea sp. SIMBA_079
GGGGCAGCGGACACGCGGTCGACAATGATGGAGACGGGTGCGGTCGTTCCGGACACTTCCGCGTATTGGAATCCGGCATAGCTCAGCCCGAAGGAGATCGTCGCACCGGAGGGCGCGCCGATCACTGTCGAGCGTTGCAGCTCCCCGGGCACGGCGGGATCGTCTGCGAGCACCTCGCCGGCGTCGCCCAGTTTCTCGCCGAGCTTCACCTGGAGCGTCGGTGAGGTGCCGTCCTCGGTGCTCACCGCAATCATTCCTGCGATGTTCGCCGCCAG
>NZ_JAWRYR010000259.1:0-275 GCF_046940275.1 Pantoea sp. SIMBA_079
CACGAGCTTCGCACCCTGTCTTTCGCGAATGAAATGCCACGGAACGATGTTGGAGTGATGCTCCATGATCGACAGCAGGATTTCATCCCCCTCGCCGATATTCGGCATGCCATAGCCGTAGGCGACCGTGTTGATCGCCTCGGTCGCATTTTTTGTGAAGACGATTTCGTCAACCGAACCGGCGTTCAGGAAACGGCGTACCGTCTCACGCGATTTTTCATAGGCATCGGTTGCCGCATTCGACAAAAAATGCAGCCCGCGATGAACATTGGCAT
>NZ_JAWRYR010000260.1:0-275 GCF_046940275.1 Pantoea sp. SIMBA_079
CCGTAGCGCCCAGTTCATGCGCCGGGATAGTGGCAAACGCACCGTTGAAAGCGCCCACCGCAGTACGGGCCGCGCTGGCGATGACGATGGCTTTCGGTTCGGACATTCTTTCCTCCATAAAATGTTGCGCAACACAAAGACCAAATTTTTGCCCTTGGCAAGCTTTGCTGCATCGCTCCAGCCGTCTTCATGAAAATCGATAAAGTGTTTTGCCCGCCGACAGCAGCATTGGAGTGTGCATCCGCAGTCATGATCGCTAGACTACATTCAGATAT
>NZ_JAWRYR010000261.1:0-275 GCF_046940275.1 Pantoea sp. SIMBA_079
GGGCATTAGCGTCGAGGCGGGCGAAACCAGCCTTGAAGATGTGTTCATCCAGTTCATGGCCAATGCGCAGGACAATATGTCGAAAGACAGGGCGTCCCGGAGCGGTGAGCAATGAACGGCTGGTTCTCCTTCGAGCGGCTTGGCGCGATGCTGGTGAAGGAATTCATCCAGATGCGGCGTGACCGCATCACCTTCGCCATGATGCTGGTCGTTCCGCTGATGCAGCTCCTGCTTTTCGGCTTTGCCATCAACAACGATCCGAAGAGCCTGCCGAG
>NZ_JAWRYR010000262.1:0-275 GCF_046940275.1 Pantoea sp. SIMBA_079
GGATAGCCTGTCTGTCATGCATTCATGCTTGCTGACAGATAAACGAGGAAGCTTGCGCAGTAATTGCCAGTCACCTTGACCTGAACCTTGCCTAGAACCTTGCAATGCACCGCGCCAGGAATATGAGACTTACACCCGTTTTATTGCTGCTGTGCCTCACCCTGCTGCCGGCCCTTGGCCAGGCTGCGGGCAAGACCGTGTATGGTCTCAACGAATACGCGCATCTGGGCGACCTGGACCTGGAAGTGGCCGCCAAGCTCGACACCGGTGCCAAG
>NZ_JAWRYR010000263.1:0-275 GCF_046940275.1 Pantoea sp. SIMBA_079
TCATCGTGTCGGAATATGTCGATATCGCCAAGGCCTTCTATACGGAGGAAGAGCCGAAGCTGGTCAATGCCGTGCTCGATCGTCTGGCGTTTGTCATTCGTGGCGAGAGCCGTGGCGTGAAGCCGCGCTGATCCGGCTTCGCCGACGATAATCCTGAAAGAAGGGCTGTGAGAAATCGCAGCCCTTCTTTCATTGTACGCTGGCAAAGAACGACTTGACGTTTGTTAAACCGTTTCGCATGTTGGTCGCGCGGCATTGAGAATGCTGAAATGCAG
>NZ_JAWRYR010000264.1:0-275 GCF_046940275.1 Pantoea sp. SIMBA_079
CGCCTGATGCCGACCACGCTGACCTTGGCCGCGGGAATCAGGTCGAGCACGCCCGGCAGCATGCCGAGGCCGGCGCGCAGGATCGGCACCAGGGTGATCTTGCGTCCCTTGATGCGGCGCACCTGCACGGGGCCGGCCCAGCCGTCGGCGGTGGCGTCCTCGGTTTCCAGATCCGCCGTCGCCTCGTAGGTCAGCAGCGTCGCGACCTCGGCCGACAGTTCGCGGAAGGTCTTGGTGCTGTTGTCGGCGCGGCGCATCAGGCCGAGCTTGTGCTG
>NZ_JAWRYR010000265.1:0-275 GCF_046940275.1 Pantoea sp. SIMBA_079
TGATTATCCAATTTGCGGACGCCCTTTTCATTCTCTGTTCAGCCTCAGAAGTTCCGGGTCAATCCGACATTGATGGTGCGCCCCGGCGCAATATAGCCAGAGCTGGTCTGATAGTCCTTGTCAAAGATATTCTCCACCGAGAACTTCAACTGCGATTGCTTGTCGATGGAATAGAGTGCCACTAAATCAGCAGTCACATAGTCTCCGAGTTTCTTACTGTTCGCAGCATCAGCGTAGCGCGAACCGCCATGGATCACTCTTGCAGTCAGATCGAG
>NZ_JAWRYR010000266.1:0-275 GCF_046940275.1 Pantoea sp. SIMBA_079
GGAAAAATGAAAAAGCATACCGTTTTGTATATAGCTACAAACCTTGATGGATATAACGCCAGAAAAGAATGAAGCATAAGTAGGATTGAAGGGACAGAAGGGGAAGCGGACAATGGATACGGTGATTATGGGAAATAAGGCATATTAACAGATTCATCCACTGGCAGAAGGCCCGAAATCCCGTTGAAGGCTTACAAACATGCAGCAGTACGGGCAAATTGCCTAGCTCGATTATCAGAGCGGAAAATAATTGGTCTATTTTCCCTTAGGGCTCG
>NZ_JAWRYR010000267.1:0-275 GCF_046940275.1 Pantoea sp. SIMBA_079
GTCGAGATGTAATGAGCAGGCTGGGATTCTCCCGTCTGTCCAATGCGGCGCACAGCCTCCAGCATGAGGATCGTTGCGCAGGTCGAGTCTTTGCCGCTAACAGTCCCACACAGCGGGTGGCCAGCGCGGATAAGTCCGATGAGGGCCGCAATCGCGGCTTCCATCTTGTCAATGATTTCGTCGAACATGATTGCTCCAGTTTTACGGAGCGCGCCCCCTCCGGGAGCGGCTCCCGTAGGGGTGAAGGAATTGAGCAGGTCAGTCAGCGAGCGACG
>NZ_JAWRYR010000268.1:0-274 GCF_046940275.1 Pantoea sp. SIMBA_079
GGTCGCGCACCATGGCGCGGATCACCGCCAACTGCTGATAGTCCTTTTCGCCGAACACGGCAAGGTCTGGCTGGACCATATTGAACAGTTTGTTCACTACGGTGGCCACGCCCTCGAAGTGCCCAGGCCGGCTGGCGCCGCACAGGCCTTCGGAAAGCTGGGGCACGCTGACGCGGGTTTGCACGCTCATGCCGTCGGGGTACATCTCTTCCACGGTGGGCGCGAACAGCAGGTTGCAGCCGGCCTGCACCAGGCGCTCCTGGTCGGCTGCCAG
>NZ_JAWRYR010000269.1:0-274 GCF_046940275.1 Pantoea sp. SIMBA_079
GCCTGCTCGCCGGTGTGGAGGGCGAACTCGCCGAGACGGGGCAGTCGCTGCTGCTCCGCGTGGTCGGTGCGGACGCCGGCCAGGAGGTCGCGGCGTACCGCCGGTGGAGCGCCGAAGCGCGGGTGGACGGCGTGATGCTGTTCGACCTGACCTTCGACGACCCGAGGCCGGCGCTGCTCGACGAGCTCGGCCTCGCCTTCGTGCTGCACGGCAATCGCGAAGAGCTCGCTCCCGGGAAGGTGCTGGTCTACGACGCGCGCTCCGACGCCGAGCT
>NZ_JAWRYR010000270.1:0-274 GCF_046940275.1 Pantoea sp. SIMBA_079
GGTCGACGGCCGCGAAGGTATCGAACTCGATCTCTGCCGACAGCGGGTCCTTGGTCAGTTCGCCATTTCCCGCCGGGGCCTTGGCTTCGGCAGCCAGCAGATCTTCCTTGCTGGCAGCGATCATGGCTTCGACCTTGGCTGGCTCGATACGGCTCATCAGGGCCTTGAACGGGTTAAGCGGGTGGTTTTCCAGGCGTGTCAGGTGGTCGTTCCAGGTTAGCGGGGCCACGTTGAGGAATGCCTCGGCGTCAGCAGCCAGCACCGGAAGTACCGG
>NZ_JAWRYR010000271.1:0-274 GCF_046940275.1 Pantoea sp. SIMBA_079
TCTTGATCATTGTTTAAATCCCTGTCAATATCTTGCTGGTTGTCACAACCACCTTTCTTTGAAATGTTTAATCAAGTCAGAGTTCGTCCCCTCACTATATATAAACGTATGGAGAAGGATATCGGTTTGATTATTTTGCAAATTTAAAATAAATGTATAGAGTGGACCCTTAAATAAAGGAATGGGCCCCAGTGAAGTCACGTAACACTAGACTTTCTCACTGACCGATGGATGATAGTAAATGTCCATGTATGCATATTAGGTATTGGATTCT
>NZ_JAWRYR010000272.1:0-274 GCF_046940275.1 Pantoea sp. SIMBA_079
GCGCTCGGACGATCCGGTGCACCACCTCGCGGTGCGCGCCTTCGTCGGTGCGACCGGACCGTTCGAGGACGCCGCCTCCGGCGCGGCGAACGCGACGCTCGCGGCGTGGCTGGCCTCCCGCGACGCGCTGCCGGGCGCGGACGGCCGTTACCGCATCAGCCAGGGCCGCGAGGTCGGCTACGACGCGATCATCGAACTGCATGTCGACGGCAACGGCGACGTATGGTCGGGTGGCCGCGTGCAGACCGTGGTGCGCGGCACGATCGACTGGTAG
>NZ_JAWRYR010000273.1:0-274 GCF_046940275.1 Pantoea sp. SIMBA_079
CTCTGGAGCACGATCATCGTCGTACTGTCGGAGCTGGATATCGATGCCGGTCACACGGACCGCGAAAGCATGAGCAATGATCGCCCCACCGACGACCAGATGGCCGATGTCGTGACCATTCCCTACGGCCTGATCTTCCCGCTTTATTATCACACGCCGACCACATCCCGCGAGATCGGCTGACCTCGCCCAAGCGCCCGGCACAACCCTTGTTCGCAAGCCGCTTCACGCCCGCCATACAGGGTTGAGGCAGCGCGGGTAAAGTGTTGCAGAT
>NZ_JAWRYR010000274.1:0-274 GCF_046940275.1 Pantoea sp. SIMBA_079
GCCGGCCCGCGCGTCCTGCGATCTGCCCTACTTCGGCGGGCGTCAGATCGCGGAACTGATAGCCATCGAACTTGCGGTTCTGCGCGAACGCGACATGATCCACATCCAGGTTGAGCCCCATGCCGATGGCATCGGTCGCCACCAGGAAATCCACGTCGCCGGACTGGTAAAGCTCCACCTGCGCATTTCGCGTGCGTGGGCTGAGCGCGCCCATGACCACTGCCGCCCCGCCGCGCTGGCGGCGGATCAGTTCGGCAATCGCGTAAACCTCGTC
>NZ_JAWRYR010000275.1:0-274 GCF_046940275.1 Pantoea sp. SIMBA_079
CCATGGCCTCGGCCACATCACGTAATGTGCCGTCCCCGCCACCGGCGACGATATGGCTGTAACCCGCCGCCAGTGCCTCGGCGACCAGCCGTTGCGCATCGCCCGCCTCCCAGGTCACCCGGACATCCAGCACCCAGCCACTATCGCGCAGGTCGCGCACGGCGCTGCGGACGTCTTCGTTCATCGCTTGCTTGCCGTGCAGCACCAGCATTGCCTTGCGCCCTTGCATGTGCGCATCTCCGTAAAATGGACCAACCCAGATCTCGACCACTTG
>NZ_JAWRYR010000276.1:0-274 GCF_046940275.1 Pantoea sp. SIMBA_079
GCCCAACGCGGAAAAAGTCTCAGGAAGCTCCAATTCGCGAAGATGACGATACTAAGCAATATCGAGGAGATTAGCGTCGCCTTGGTGAAGCCGGCTTTTGCGACTTTCGGGTCGATGCCAAGCCAGTTTGTTATGCCGGAGAACCGGATATTCATGAAACAGAAGAGTGCTGTCAGAATAACAAAGAACGCTATCTGGACAGTACGTTTAGCGGCCTCGGGCCGCGTTAGAAAAAACCTCCCGAGCATGTTCTCTCCCCTGTCAGCTTGCCTTT
>NZ_JAWRYR010000277.1:0-274 GCF_046940275.1 Pantoea sp. SIMBA_079
GGGCAGGCATTGGGACTCCTTTGTGTGGTTGCCTGTGCTGGCCCGCGACAGGGCCGGCACAGGCTTGCAAACCTCTCACCCCAACCGGTGCCACTCCCGCTTGTCGCGGGTCAGCAATTCATTGCCAGCCTCAGGTCCGTCCTCGCCAGCCGAATACTCATGCACTTCGCCGCCCTGGGCCCAGGCATCGAGAAACGGCTGCACCGCCCGCCAGTCGTTCTCGATGTTGTCTGCCCGCTGGAACAGGGTCTGGTCACCGGTCAGGCAGTCATAG
>NZ_JAWRYR010000278.1:0-273 GCF_046940275.1 Pantoea sp. SIMBA_079
CGATGATTTCGGCAAGGACCATGGCGGTGGTTTCAAGTGCTTCGACCTCGTCTTCGCGATAAGCCCGCTTGGTCTTGTTCTGGACGACAAGAACGCCCAAAGTGCGGCCAGCGCGAAGGACGGGAACGCCAAGGAAGGAATTATAGGCCTCTTCCCCTGTTTCCGGGAGATAGGCGAAGGCTGGATGGCTCTGCGCATCGGTCAGGTTGAGCGGACGGGCGCTTGCAGCAATCGTGCCGACCAGACCCTGGCCGAGACGAAGCTGAGCCAGGT
>NZ_JAWRYR010000279.1:0-273 GCF_046940275.1 Pantoea sp. SIMBA_079
GGCCACATGCGGGCGCTCGGACGCGATCCCGGTTTCCTTTTCCACGATGGAAGCCAGCGTCACGAATTCGTTCTTGTCCTTGACCGGCAGGTCGGGATTACGCTTTGCCCAGGCTTCGTCCACGAGCTTCTTCTGGGAAGCGATCATACGGTCGATGATTTCCGAACGCGTGGTGCCGCGGGTGAAATTCAGCGTATCGGTGAAGAGCGAGCCTTCCGGCGGCATGTCCTTCGGCATGTCACCGACAAGAATCGGATCAACCGAAATACGGTC
>NZ_JAWRYR010000280.1:0-273 GCF_046940275.1 Pantoea sp. SIMBA_079
GTGAAAACGCCGTTCGACGTGCATCCCAACCCGGACGAAGTGGCCGATATTTTCGAGGTTCCGCTTTCCTTCCTGATGAATCCGCAGAACCACCGGCGGGAAAGCAGGATGTTCAACGGCAAGGAACGCTTTTATTACGCCATGCCCTATCACGAGCGATTCATCTGGGGGGCAACCGCCGGCATTATTCGCGGACTTTATGAAAGGCTCTACGTTTGAGTATCAATATTTCCGGGAAGGCGGACTGGCTTAAGACAAAGCCGTTGCAGGCCC
>NZ_JAWRYR010000281.1:0-273 GCF_046940275.1 Pantoea sp. SIMBA_079
CAGATCACCGTGGGCGAGCATGGTCTTGATCGCATCGGGCAAGGTAATGAGGCGCAGCAGGTTGGCCACAGTCACCCGCGATTTGCCCACAGCGTCAGCCACCTGCTGCTGGGTGAGCTCGAATTCCTGTTGCAGCCGCTGCAGCGCCATGGCCTCTTCCAGTGGGTTGAGGTCTTCGCGCTGGATGTTCTCGATCAATGCCATGGCGATGGCGGCTTCGTCGGCCACTTCGCGGACCATGGCCGGGATCGTGTCCAGGCCGGCCTGCTGGGT
>NZ_JAWRYR010000282.1:0-273 GCF_046940275.1 Pantoea sp. SIMBA_079
GCGATGCGGCGCAGCGAAGCCTCGATGCCGCCGAGCACGATCGGCACATGCTTGTAGGCTTCCTTGCAGCGCTGGCTGTACACCAGGCTGGCACGGTCCGGACGGCTGCCGGCCAGGCCACCCGGGGTGTAGGCGTCGTCGGAACGGATCTTCTTGTCTGCGGTGTAGCGGTTGATCATCGAGTCCATGTTGCCGGCGGCCACCCCGAAGAACAGGTTTGGCTCGCCGAGTTTCATGAAGTCGTCTTTCGACTGCCAGTTCGGCTGGGCAATG
>NZ_JAWRYR010000283.1:0-273 GCF_046940275.1 Pantoea sp. SIMBA_079
GCGAGAAATGGTTACTTATATTTAATTATGAAGATGATAATGCGGTTATTTATAATGCGGACGGAAGTGAATACGCTAAGTTTTATGCCGGAGAAGGGATTCAAGATTGTCAGGTTGATGTGAATGAAGATATATGGGTTAGTTATTATGATGAAGGAATTTTCGGAGATTGCCCAATTGGAGCAAACGGGATAGTCGCTTTTGATCCTACAGGTAAATTGATTTTTAATAATTATGATCAATATGTAGAAAGGTTTAATGTACCTCCTATAG
>NZ_JAWRYR010000284.1:0-273 GCF_046940275.1 Pantoea sp. SIMBA_079
CTGGTATTCCGTGCGTGACGAAGCCTATTACGGCGAAGAGGAAACGGAAGTCCGCGAGGATGGTGTGCGCTACGGTCCGCAAGGGACTCCTGTCGAATGGGTTGAGGAAGAAAGCTATTTCTTCCGTCTCTCAGCCTATCAGGACAAATTGCTCGATCTTTACGAGAAGAATCCGGGCTTCATCATGCCTGCGGAACGTCGCAACGAGATCGTGAGCTTCGTAAAGTCGGGTCTGAAGGACCTGTCGATTTCGCGTACGACATTCGACTGGGG
>NZ_JAWRYR010000285.1:0-273 GCF_046940275.1 Pantoea sp. SIMBA_079
GGATGTTACCGCCAGCTCAGCTGTCTGCGACAATTGAAGATGTTTTCCAACAGCTTGAAGCAGTTGCGATGGAGCAGTTCCGGGTGCTCCAGAGTCATCGTTCTGGGGTTAATAAGAAATACATGCTTGAACTTGAAGGTCAGCTTGGTGCTGACTTTATTGTAAATAGGGGGCGGGCGGGCAAGGTGCTCGTACTTAATCAAGACCAACTAGTTTTGTTGACTAATCTTTCCATTGGAAGCCAAGAAAAACTGCGTCTCCATGAGCTAGTGG
>NZ_JAWRYR010000286.1:0-273 GCF_046940275.1 Pantoea sp. SIMBA_079
GGTGGCCCGGATTGGGAAGGCTATCCGCACAACCAGGAAGAGAGCTACTTCGGTGACGCGATGGCGTCGGTCGGTGTCGTGATCCCGCTGGGCCCGCCGCCGGTCGCTCCGGCTCCGCCGGCTCCGCCGCCGCCGCCGGCTCCGGCTCCGGCGCCTGCTCCGGCCCCGGCTCCGATCACCATCGATCTGAACGGCGTCAACTTCGACTTCGATCGTTCGACCCTGCGTCCGGATGCGGTTGCGATCCTGAACGAAGCCGTCGAGATCCTGCGG
>NZ_JAWRYR010000287.1:0-273 GCF_046940275.1 Pantoea sp. SIMBA_079
CTACCGACCGCATCGATTTCAAGCACCCGATTCCGGCGGGCTCGATCGTCGAGCTGGTGGGTACGGTGATCAAGGTCGGCAACACCAGCTTGCAGGTGCAGGTGGATGTGTTTGTCGAGAACATGTACCTGGATGGCCGTGACCGGGCGATCCATGGGGTGTTCAGCTTCGTCGCCATCGACGAGGACAAGCGCCCGGTGCCCGTGCTGCCAGGCGCCTGAGTATCACAGCTCCGGTGCTGGCTCGATCAATGCCACCAGGGTCCATCCCGGT
>NZ_JAWRYR010000288.1:0-273 GCF_046940275.1 Pantoea sp. SIMBA_079
GCTCTCCGTTTCATTTACATATCACCCCGCCAATTTCAGGTATGGAGCCCGGAACCGGCTTGTAATCAAAGCTTGCATGGCATGTGCCAAGCCCTTCGGGCAACGTTACGGTCAGGTTGTTTTTCGAAGACAGGTCGGTAAGCCATACACGGCCGTCATACCCCATAACTGCGGGCTGTCCTGTTCCGTCCTGCAAGACTTCCGCTCCCATCGGCAAAGGTTTGCCTTCTGCATCTGTCAGTATGACCGTCGCAGCGCTCATTCGTTTTGTTC
>NZ_JAWRYR010000289.1:0-273 GCF_046940275.1 Pantoea sp. SIMBA_079
GCCGTACATGGCCAGGCCCTTGGCATCCAGTTCGTTGAAGTGTTCCCAGTTGGCCCAGTGTGGCACCAGGTTGGAGTTGGCGATCAGCACGCGCGGTGCGTTGCTGTGGGTCTTGAACACACCGACCGGCTTGCCCGACTGCACCAGCAGGGTTTCGTCGTCTTCCAGGCGGGTCAGGGTTTCGACGATCTTGTCGTAGCAGGCCCAGTTGCGCGCAGCGCGGCCGATACCGCCATATACCACCAGCTCTTTCGGGTTTTCCGCGACCTGTGG
>NZ_JAWRYR010000290.1:0-273 GCF_046940275.1 Pantoea sp. SIMBA_079
CGTCCAGAACCACTTCGGTTTCAACGATGAAAAGTTCCTCGCCATGGAAACCGGGCAAGGTGTAGCTGCGCATGAAGGAACTGTCGAACGGGGCCTGCGAGACCGGCATTTCCGGCACGATGCGACCAAGCAGCGAAGGTGACTGCAGTTTTCCGGACAGATTCGGCGTGACGGGGTCGACAGACCAGTACCAGCCAGAGAGCGGGCTGGAATAGCGCAGTTCTCCCAGTTCAGGCCGCCCCTGCAAGAAGCCTTCGCCCGACGTACTGACGG
>NZ_JAWRYR010000291.1:0-273 GCF_046940275.1 Pantoea sp. SIMBA_079
GCGCTGAATCCGACGCCGCGTGCGCCGGCCTATTCGACCTGCAAGGCCGCGCTGAACTACTACACGACGACGCTGGCCGCCGAGCTCGCCCGCGAGCGGATCCGGGTCAACGCGATCGCGCCGGGCTCGATCGAGTTTCCCGACGGCCTGTGGGCGCGGCGCGCGGACAGCGATCCCGACCTGTACGCGCGCATCCGCGATTCGATTCCCTTCGGCGGCTTCGGCGCCGTCGACGATGTCGCATCCGCGGCGCTGTTCCTGTGCGGGCCGCAG
>NZ_JAWRYR010000292.1:0-273 GCF_046940275.1 Pantoea sp. SIMBA_079
GGCATCGGGACGTCGCACCAGCCAGTCGCCCCGGACCCGCGCCTTCTGCGCGTAGCCGCCGTGGTGGGTCTGGCTCAGCGCCCAGCCGTTGAGGACGACGGGATCGCCGGGTGCGAAACGTGCGTGTGTCGAGGCCGTGACCGTGCCGGCCAGATCGATGCCGGCAATCAGCGGAAACACCTGCGCGATCGGCGCGGCGCCGGTGATCGCCAGTGCGTCCTTGTAGTTCAGCGTCGAGTAGTCGACATCGATGTCGACGTCGCCGTCCATCAG
>NZ_JAWRYR010000293.1:0-273 GCF_046940275.1 Pantoea sp. SIMBA_079
GATAATTTTTGATAAAGATAATAATAAAACCATTTTCTGTGGTATCTCTATCTGTTTTTTAAATATTTGTTTAAATTAAAACGAATTGATAAGCATCAAAACAAAGACCAAATTTATCTTTTAATTTTCGATAAAAGCAGATCTTTTTCTGAGTATACTAAAATTCCGGCATAAACTAGGAAAAGTAAATTTCCTATCCAAAGATTATAGTCGAAAAATTCAACAATTGCATAGCTGAATACCGCTAAAAGTACTATGAAAAAAGAAATCTTC
>NZ_JAWRYR010000294.1:0-273 GCF_046940275.1 Pantoea sp. SIMBA_079
TCCAGATCAGACCGGCGAACGCCAGAGCCTGGGCAATTAGGGTCAGACCGATATTCATGGGCTTGTGACTGCCTGTCGTGAAGGGTTGGGCGCGCGCACGCGCCCCCTGTCATCCACCGGCACGGTCATGCGCGAAGGCATGGCCGCACCGGAACGCCGGGCGGCTGGATCAGCCCGCGAGCTGCGTGGCCAGCGGGCCGATGAACGGCGACGCGAACGCGAACAGCAGGCCGACGGCGACCGAGATGATGAACGCGGCGTCGATCAGGCCGG
>NZ_JAWRYR010000295.1:0-273 GCF_046940275.1 Pantoea sp. SIMBA_079
GGCATCGCCGTCGGAAACAACGTGGTTGTTGGTTACGACATAACCGTCTTCAGAGATGAAGAAGCCGGAACCTTGGGCAACCGGACGTTCGTGGCCGGGACGAGGACCGCGCTTGCCGGGGCCGCGGCGATCAGGGCGCGCATCGGGACGTGCATCGCCGCGCGGGTCCATGCCAAAATCACGGAAGAAGCGCTTGAGCGGATGGTCGTCCGGAAGCTGATAGAAGCCCTGAGGGCCGGAGAACTGGCCACCCCCACGATCAGCGGTTTGCTG
>NZ_JAWRYR010000296.1:0-273 GCF_046940275.1 Pantoea sp. SIMBA_079
GTCTGCGCCAGCTAGCCGTGCTGGAGGACGACCCGGAGGCGGCCGCGCGCGCTACGGAGGCGGCCGATGGGATCCTCGCCTCCCTCATCGCGGACTACACGCCGGAGGATGAGGCGTCGGACGCCCTGATTCTGCACGGCGTGTACAACCTGCCAGGCGACCACGGCGTCGACGAAGGCAACCTGTGGGGCGACTACTTCTACCTGGAGGCGCTCCAGCGCACGGTGGACCCCGAATGGGAGCTGTACTGGTGAGCCCGGCGCGACCCCGAGG
>NZ_JAWRYR010000297.1:0-273 GCF_046940275.1 Pantoea sp. SIMBA_079
GGTCCAGCAGCGGGTGGCCCCAGACGCCCATATAGAAGGGAACGCCATCGATGTAGGTCTTGATCTCGCTGCCCGGGCGGCTGGCACCCATGCCGCGTATGTACACCGCGCCGCCTTCGGCACCGCCGAACGAGCCGACCGGGTTGAAGCGCGACACCACCACGCCGGGTGTACGACGCAGCGCGGAGGACAGGTCGAGCGCGTTGAGGTCGCGGATCTGCTCCTGGCCGACCACGGTGGTGAGGCTGCCGAAGCTGTCGACCGTGTTCTGGT
>NZ_JAWRYR010000298.1:0-273 GCF_046940275.1 Pantoea sp. SIMBA_079
TCGCCGACCGGCTCGTCGGACGGCATGTGCACGGCGATGCCGAGCGGCGTGCCGCGCGATTCGCGCAGGGCCTGCTCGGCAGCCGCGAGCGCGGCGCCGGGCTCGCCGTAGCCGTGGGCCAGATCGGCGTAGCCGACGAGGGCGCGCAGTCGGATCTGCTGGTCGGCGAGCGGAAACGGATGGCTGCCGATGCCGTCGCGCAGACTGCGCGCCCACGCATCGAGCTCGACACGGGCGACGCCCGGGGCGAAGACCAGGAACGTGTTGTCGTTG
>NZ_JAWRYR010000299.1:0-273 GCF_046940275.1 Pantoea sp. SIMBA_079
CTACGAGGGGGAATTGATTGCGCTCATGCAATCCAATGGACACTGGGCTGATGTTGGTGGCTCGGTTCCCGGTTCATTTGATGTGCAATCGCAGGACCATTATGGCGAGGGCATACGTGTCCCGCCGATCCGGATGTGGAGCAAAGGCATTTTTCTCTCTGATGTCGCTAATTTGCTGGCCGCCAACATGCGTCTGCCTGAGGAGCGTTTGGGCGATCTGCGTTCACAAGCGGAAGCGACGATGGTCGGGGAGCGGCAGCTGCTGCAATTGAT
>NZ_JAWRYR010000300.1:0-273 GCF_046940275.1 Pantoea sp. SIMBA_079
GTTGCCGTCGCGATGAACCCGGCTGCGTCGCGTATCGAGCCGACGGAGCGTGCACTGCGAGCAAGCAGGCGGCCGTCTGTCGGAGGCGCGCCGGTCGGCGCGTGCGTGCGTGACCGCGATCACGCCGACTTGCGCGTGCAAATCGCGTGTCATCAAACATGCGGTTTCGTTGCCCAGGATGACGCGCTCCACGCGACGCCCGTGCGTCGCTGCGTTCCCCAGCAGGAAATCCCTCATGCCGAATCCTTCCCGCCTTCATGGCGCTATTGGTCG
>NZ_JAWRYR010000301.1:0-273 GCF_046940275.1 Pantoea sp. SIMBA_079
GGGCGATCGCGCTCTCCTTGATCGACAGCCCGGTCTGCGAGGCCCCGCGGACGGTTACCGGACGGCGGTTGACCGTAACGTGAATGTCCTTCTGGGGAAGGAGCTTGGTGAAGAAGCGGTCACCGTTCGCGATCTCGACCAGTTCACCGGTTGCGATGGGGTCGTCGAGGTCATCAGGGATGTCCTTCCAGATCCCGTGGTCCTCCGGTACCGGAGGTGTGGGCAGAGCGCGCAGCTCGGTCACGGTGAGCACGGCAGTGCGTACCTCATACG
>NZ_JAWRYR010000302.1:0-272 GCF_046940275.1 Pantoea sp. SIMBA_079
GCTCATTGTGCAAATCAACTGTTGGCGAGTTGTATGCTTTATGGCTGATTTCCCCCCACGAAGGACTCCATGGGAACATAGGTGATGTGTTAGCAATTGAGATTAGATTTTTATTATTATCTTTTTTAAAGATAAAGAGCTCACTAGTTTTTATTTTAGGGGATGAGAGCATAAACGGAGAGTGTGTTGTAACAAAAACCTGCTTTACGTTTGACAAGATAAGGAGCGCGTCCAAAAGTTTCTTTTGCCCCATTGGGTGCAAGCATATTTCT
>NZ_JAWRYR010000303.1:0-272 GCF_046940275.1 Pantoea sp. SIMBA_079
AAGGGTGGCCTTGACGGGAGCGGGAGCCTTAGGTTTCTCAGGTTCCGCCAGTACGAAGGCGTCGGGATCATAAAGCCTGCTGGAGCCTTCAATCGTTACGAAGCCGGGACCACCGTCGCGTACCGTGTATTCGTCGCCCAGCGTGGCATCACCGAAGGAGACGCCAATACGACGAACGCGGTCACCTTTTTTGAACTTAGCCATTATTTCAATTCTCCTTCGAGATAAGCTCGGACGGCGCGGAACTCGACACGCTTTCCGTCCAGATCGTT
>NZ_JAWRYR010000304.1:0-272 GCF_046940275.1 Pantoea sp. SIMBA_079
GTCGTAGTCCACGTAGCGGGTGAAGTGGCTCGACAGGAAATTCGAGACCGCGCGGCCGACATCGCTGGCGCGGAAGCTGCGGCCTTCCATCTCGACGTACTTGCGGAACTGCAGGGTCTGGATGATCGACGCGTACGTCGACGGTCGGCCGATGCCGTATTCCTCGAGCGCCTTGACCAGCGAGGCTTCGGTGAAGCGCGGGGGCGGCTGGGTGAAGTGCTGGTCGGCGTGGATCCGCTCGAGCGGCACGCGGTCGCCGGTCTTCATCTGCG
>NZ_JAWRYR010000305.1:0-272 GCF_046940275.1 Pantoea sp. SIMBA_079
GTTTTGAAATCGCGCCGGCGGTGGTGATGGATGGGAAGCGAAAGCGCGCCCGGACATACGTGGCGGATTTTGTGTACGAGCGCGACGGAAGGCAGGTAGTCGAGGACGTGAAGGGCATGAAAACGCCCGTGTACTCGTTGAAACGGCACCTGATGCGAGCTGTACACGGTATCGAGGTTCAAGAAATGTAGTAGCTCCGGCGCGGTCAGCAATGGCCGCCCGGTGCGCGCAACAGCAAGCGCGCAGCAATGCACATCGAAATGTAGAACATG
>NZ_JAWRYR010000306.1:0-272 GCF_046940275.1 Pantoea sp. SIMBA_079
CTGCAAGTCATCTTTTCCGGTACGCCGAAGTCCGTGTGGGAATCGTCGCAGCAAGGGCTGCTGGCGCGCGATCTGGCGATGAATGTCGCCTTGCCGGAAGTGGACGGGCGCGTGCTTTCACGTGCGGTTTCCTTCAAGTCGGCCAAACAGTTCGACGCGGCAGTGGAGGCGAATATCGTTACCCACGAGCCGCATGAAAACCGCGTGGATTTTGTGGCGCAACTTGCGGCAAACTGGGTGCGGTTGAAACGGAAATCACCCGAAGAAAGACG
>NZ_JAWRYR010000307.1:0-272 GCF_046940275.1 Pantoea sp. SIMBA_079
CGAAGAACGCGAACGCCCCGGGACGGCGGGACGCGCGATAGGCCGCGGCGTCGGCGGGCGCCAGCAGATCCGGGCTGACCGGCATCAGATGCACGAGTCCATCCAGTCCCATCGACAGGGCGTCGGTCCA
The DNA here is from genome assembly GCF_046940275.1 of Pantoea sp. SIMBA_079. Lineage (NCBI taxonomy): Bacteria > Pseudomonadati > Pseudomonadota > Gammaproteobacteria > Enterobacterales > Erwiniaceae > Pantoea > Pantoea sp. SIMBA_079. Next base: position 131 of record NZ_JAWRYR010000307.1, read on the forward strand.
CGCGACGTCCTCCAGGTGCCCGACCGCCGGGCGGCCGTGCGCATGCGCGGCCTCGATGCCGGCCTGCAACAGCGCGGGCGACAGACCGGTGTAGAGCTTGATCCAGTCGGCGCCGGCGTCGACCTGCTCGGCGACGACACGG
>NZ_JAWRYR010000308.1:0-272 GCF_046940275.1 Pantoea sp. SIMBA_079
CGGCCAACATTAATCATCCGGAATCGGAGCCGATGATTATTGGCCGTAACTTCCTGGTAAAAGTTAACGCCAATATCGGCAACTCAGCGGTCACCTCTTCCATCGAAGAAGAAGTGGAAAAGCTGGTATGGTCCACCCGCTGGGGAGCGGATACGGTGATGGATCTCTCCACCGGTCGCTATATTCACGAAACCCGCGAGTGGATTTTGCGTAACAGCCCGGTGCCGATCGGTACAGTGCCGATCTACCAAGCGCTGGAGAAGGTTAACGGG
>NZ_JAWRYR010000309.1:0-272 GCF_046940275.1 Pantoea sp. SIMBA_079
GTATGCCCGCCGCACCCTCATTGATGGCTGGCAGCATTCTATCGCCCATCTCAATGCCAATGGCCGCGAGATTGTTGCGCAGAAGCTGCAGAGCATTTGCAGTTGTCTTGGCACGTGCTTCATATTCCTTGAAGGAAGAACCCGCATAGTTCGTCTTATCGGCGACCAGACCAAGTAAGCGCTCTACCTCTTCCGTGCTTTTGAGAAGAGGAGCGAGGGCGCGGGCTTCGGAGCCAAACACGGCTTCCATGATCGAAATCTGTTGCCATTCG
>NZ_JAWRYR010000310.1:0-272 GCF_046940275.1 Pantoea sp. SIMBA_079
GCAGCGATGGTGTCGTATTCGGCTTCGCCGGTGTACAGGTCGGCACGTGTGCGGCCATGCACCGCCAGCGCCTGGATGCCAGCCTGTTCGGCGATCTTCGCCACGTTCAGGCCGTTCTTGTTCGCCCGGTCCCAGCCGGTGCGGATTTTCAGGGTCACCGGTACGTCCACGGCGCTGACCACGGCGTGGAGGATCTCGCTGACCAAGGCTTCATCTCTCAATAAAGCAGAGCCTGCGGCTTTGTTGCAGACTTTTTTTGCCGGGCAGCCCAT
>NZ_JAWRYR010000311.1:0-271 GCF_046940275.1 Pantoea sp. SIMBA_079
GGCCCACGGCGACGCGCCTGAAGGCCGCGATCAGCCGGCCGCAGCATCCGTGGCGGCGTCGACGTCGCCATCGCGTGTGCAGGGCACGACGCGGCCGCTCTCCTGCGACAGTTCGATGAAGTCGCCATCGGCGACGAACCGCAGCCCGACCTCGGACCAGATCGGCGGCCGGCTGCCCTGGATGGCGCCGATGAAGACGACGCGGCCGTCGGTCATCGTCAGGCGCGCGTAGCGACCGTCGCGGACGATGTCGATGCGCCCCGCACCGGGG
>NZ_JAWRYR010000312.1:0-271 GCF_046940275.1 Pantoea sp. SIMBA_079
GGTATTGCGAGCTGGCCAGATTCAGCGAGCGTTGCGCAGCCTGAGAGGCCTGGTCGCGAATGGTTGCACTCTGCAGCGAGCGCACCAGCCCGCTGGCTGCATCGTCGGCCTCACGGGCGGCTTCGCGCACGCTCTGCTGATACAGCTCGATCAGTTGCTGCAAGCGGGCATCTTCCACGCGTACGGTGTTCTTGCGCCGGCCATAGTCGAACGGGTTCCAGATCAGGCTTGGGCCAGCAGCCAGGTCGAAGGTGTCGGGCAGATGATTGGC
>NZ_JAWRYR010000313.1:0-271 GCF_046940275.1 Pantoea sp. SIMBA_079
CTGAAGTTCATGTACATCGCATCGGTCGTACAGCTCGTGCAGGAAATAGCGGTCTGGCGATTAGTTTCTGTGCTCCGGAAGAAGCACAGCGGGCCAATATCATTTCTGACATGTTGCAGATAAAACTTAACTGGCAAACGCCGCCAGCTAATAGTTCCATTGCGACGCTGGAAGCAGAAATGGCAACGTTGTGTATCGATGGCGGGAAAAAAGCCAAAATGCGCCCGGGTGATGTATTAGGTGCACTGACAGGAGATATCGGGCTTGATGG
>NZ_JAWRYR010000314.1:0-271 GCF_046940275.1 Pantoea sp. SIMBA_079
TGAGTTCCGTCGCATGTTCAGCGGCGAGATGGACATGAACAACGCCTACCTGGACATCCAGGCCGGTTCCGGTGGTACCGAAGCACAGGACTGGGCCAACATCCTGCTGCGCATGTACCTGCGCTGGGCCGACAAGCGTGGTTTCGACGCCACCATCATCGAGCTCTCCGAAGGTGAAGTGGCCGGCATCAAGGGTGCCACCGTGCACATCAAGGGCGAGTACGCCTTTGGCTGGCTGCGCACCGAAATCGGCGTGCACCGCCTGGTGCGC
>NZ_JAWRYR010000315.1:0-271 GCF_046940275.1 Pantoea sp. SIMBA_079
CTCGCGAATGCAAACTGAAGGACTGAACATATGAAGCTGGCGATGATCGGAACGGGCTATGTGGGGCTGGTTTCGGGTGTGTGTTTTGCCGAATTCGGCTTTCACGTCACCTGCGTGGACAAGAATCCGTCGATCATCGAACGGCTGAAGGCCGGTAAGGTCACCATCTTCGAGCCGGGTCTCGATGAATTGATGACCCGCAACATTCGCGATGGCAGGCTGGAGTTCAGCACTGACCTTCCGGCAAGTGTCGCGGATGCCGATGTCATCT
>NZ_JAWRYR010000316.1:0-271 GCF_046940275.1 Pantoea sp. SIMBA_079
CTTCTGCGTGGCCATCAAGTTCTGCCAGGCATCGATGCGGCCTTGCCCGGCACCTAGTGGGCCGTACAGGCCCTGCGACTTGCGGCTGATCTGGGAGAAATCCCAATCCGCGTGCAAGCCGCCCAGCAGAAGACTGCCCAGCAGCGCGGCAAAGCCGACATGTCGCACAACGGTTTTGAGCAACCAGGATATCGCCACTGCGAAGCCCTGTTCAGACCAGTCGAAAGCAGCGATGGTGGGGCTTGCCACAGCAAAAGACAATGGCAACCTG
>NZ_JAWRYR010000317.1:0-271 GCF_046940275.1 Pantoea sp. SIMBA_079
GTATGGCCTTCTACGATAGAGAGACCGATCGTAGTGGGCGCTCAAGTCGCTCATGCAACTCCAACAGATGTGAGCTTCCGCTGCGATATTGCGATTTGGATGCTGGATGTTGCCGCAGCTGTGACAATGATCAATCAGTACTATCTTGTGAAGCGAGCAATGAGCTACTGGCTGGAGCTGCCAGATGAGCCGGTCGTAGGTGACTTCGCCCGCTGACAGATCGTCGCGGAGGCAAGCCGGACACCAGGCACGAGTGTGTCGAACTGACCCG
>NZ_JAWRYR010000318.1:0-271 GCF_046940275.1 Pantoea sp. SIMBA_079
CAACGAGGGCGCCAACGATACCGCCTGCGACGCCGCCGGCTGTCGCGCCGCCAACGAGCCCGACCAGCGTGGCGGTCAGCCAGCCACCTGCCACGACCGGGCCGACGCCGGGAATGGACAGAAGGCCAAGCCCCGTCAGCAGTCCGGCACCGCCGCCTGCGACCGCGCCGAGACCGGCCCCGGTTTCGACGCCCGTCACGGTGCTCCCGTCCCCTTTCACGGCATCATCTGCATATCGACCATCGGTATTATTCGAAATCAGGCTGATATT
>NZ_JAWRYR010000319.1:0-271 GCF_046940275.1 Pantoea sp. SIMBA_079
GTCATGGCGACCGACCCTGTCTCCTTCCAGCCCGAGGAAGATGCCTACGATGCAGCGCAGGCTTTCGAGCGTTATGACCTGGTATCCGCCCCGGTGGTGGACAAGAGCGAACGCCTGATCGGCCGTCTGACCATCGACGAAATGGTCGACCTGATCCGTGAGGAGAGCGAGACCGAAGTCCTCAACATGGCGGGTCTGCGTGAAGAGGAGGATATTTTCGCCTCGGTCTGGCGTTCGTTACGCAACCGTTGGGCGTGGCTGGCAATCAACC
>NZ_JAWRYR010000320.1:0-271 GCF_046940275.1 Pantoea sp. SIMBA_079
GTTATTATTCTCTGAATGCCAGTTGGAATGGTTCATTCACTGCGACTCGCCACGGTGCCGCTTTCCACGACTATAGCGGTAGTGCTGACTCGCGTTTTATGATCGACGCAGACGGCACTGAAGATATTCCGTTGAACAATAAACGCGCGGTAACTAATCGGTATGGCATCGGAGTTATTCCATCAGTCAGCAGTTACATAACAACATCATTAAGTGTTGATACCCGAAATCTGCCAGAAAATGTGGATATCGAAAACTCGGTTATCACCAC
>NZ_JAWRYR010000321.1:0-271 GCF_046940275.1 Pantoea sp. SIMBA_079
TCACGGCCGCGGCGATGCAGGGCGGGGATGCGCTGGCGCGCGAGAGCCTGGACGCGTTTTGCGGCCTGCTCGGCAGCACCGTCGGCGACATGGCGCTGCTCTACGGCGTGCACGGCGGCATCTATCTGGCGGGGGGCATCCTGCCGCAGATCCGCGATTACCTGATGCAGAGCGCGTTCGTCGCGCGGTTCCTCAACAAGGGACCGATGCGCGAGGCGCTCGAACGTATTCCCGTGCGGCTGGTCGAGCACGGGCAGCTGGGCGTCATCGG
>NZ_JAWRYR010000322.1:0-271 GCF_046940275.1 Pantoea sp. SIMBA_079
GTAATGAGCTTGGCAAGCTGGGTCGGCATTTCGGCGCGCGGCTTCGGCGGCTGAACCGCATGGAACGCCATGGTGATGGCGACTTCCTTGCCTTCCAGCTTGCTGGAGAAAGCCATTTTCGCGTCCGTCTTTTCAGGCGGACGCGTGATCATGCTGATCTTTTCAAACATGCTGCCGGCGGTGAAGGCCTTGGCCGGCGCCTTGGGCTTTACCGAGACGAGACGGCCCGTCTTGTCGGCGCGATGGATGCGGTTTTCATCGGGGTTCGGAT
>NZ_JAWRYR010000323.1:0-271 GCF_046940275.1 Pantoea sp. SIMBA_079
CATCAGGCCGAGCACCAGCAGCGGGTAAGCGCGCGGGCCCACCGGTTCATAGGAAAATGCAGCCTGGTAGGGCCAGGCCATGACGGCCAGGGCGGCACACACCGCAAGCAGGGCCAGGGCGAAAATGCGTTGAAGGATCATTGGGGAATCCTCGATTGTGGGCACGGGTAAACCCGCACCCACAAGGGCTATGAAAGGTCGTGGAAGGCTTACTGGATCAGGCCGAATTCCTTGGCCAGTGCCTTGTAGTCAGCCACTTGCTTCTTCACAT
>NZ_JAWRYR010000324.1:0-271 GCF_046940275.1 Pantoea sp. SIMBA_079
CTGTTTACCAATTAGCAGGAACCAAACACTTGTCAGTAAAGCTTGCAGAGATAGAGGATTGAATTTCATCTATCCCACCGTTTTAAGATTACCATAGGACGGCTTTTGCCGCCTGCTGTAGCAGTGGTCGCCGGGAAAACATCGTAGGCTGGAGCCCTAACATCGTAATATTCCGCCTAGCCACCCACGCGGACCCTGGAACTTGATTACGAGTCAAGAATTCAGACCGACCCATTTCAGCCATCGCCTGTGCCCGGTTCGCTGCAAAATG
>NZ_JAWRYR010000325.1:0-271 GCF_046940275.1 Pantoea sp. SIMBA_079
GTTGTTTAGCTCCGTGGAAATAGGGGGAATGCGTCGAGGCATCGAAATGAGGCGTTAACGCAAACGCCTTGAGACATAGCCTAAAGTCAGCTGTGTGAAGGCGATGTTAACACTAAAATAACGGTTAAAAGCTGCCAAGAAAACAATTGCTTAGCGTTTATCCGCGCGCAGGTATTGCGAGGAACTTGCTGGGCGGCAGTCTGCGGAGCCGGATCTGACGACGGCGTGAGGACTGGCCGGCGTGTGGAACCGAGGCTCCTGCCGCGGAAAT
>NZ_JAWRYR010000326.1:0-271 GCF_046940275.1 Pantoea sp. SIMBA_079
GTTTCGGTTTGCTGTTTCATCGGGGAAATATCAACATAAAAGTGTTCATTACAAAGGAATCACAATTAATGTTTTTTATGATGAAAAACACTTTGAAAATGTTGATCATTTAATTAAAAATGCAAAAATCACGTTGGATTACTGCATTAAAAATTTTGGAAAAAATCCTTTTAAAACGATCAATTTTACAGAGATCTCTTCTTTTACAAAAGGATTTGCGGCAACAGCTTATCCGTCCGCGGTTTTTATGACCGAAGATATGATTTTCCAT
>NZ_JAWRYR010000327.1:0-271 GCF_046940275.1 Pantoea sp. SIMBA_079
GCGCCGCGGTGATCGTCCGCGCCTGATCCGGACCCGGGTTGCTCCACGTGGGTGAAGCGGGCGCCGCAGCGCTCGATCGTCATGCCTGCCGCTGCGCGAGGCGGTCCTGAATTTCGCGGATGATCCTCCCCAACTCGCCGGAAGCCAGGAGGCCCGCACCGAGCGGCCCGGCGGAGTCCTCGCCGAGCCGCGGGAGGCGACCGAGGGCGTCTCTGCCCGGCACGGACAACCGCTCCAGCTGCCAGGCGACCTCCTTCTCGGCGGCATCCGG
>NZ_JAWRYR010000328.1:0-271 GCF_046940275.1 Pantoea sp. SIMBA_079
GGTCTCGAGCCGCTGCAGCGCCGAGAGCAGCTGGTCCGGCGGCATGTAGCCCGGCATCTGGGTGCCGTCCTCGGCGACGATCATCGGCGTGCCGGTCAGGCCGGCGCGCTGGCCCAGTGCGTAATGCGCGGCCACCGGGCTGTCGCAGGTCTTGGGCGGCACCCGGCGGCCGGACTTGGCGTCGGTCAGCGCCTGCTTGCGGTCGTCGGCGCACCAGGCGGATTCCATCAGGCGGAAATCGTCGCTGCCCGGGCCCATCCGCGGATAGGCC
>NZ_JAWRYR010000329.1:0-271 GCF_046940275.1 Pantoea sp. SIMBA_079
CCGAGACTTGCTCCACTCCCGCGCGGGGTGGCAGGGCCTCGGCCAATTGCACGCGGCTGATCGCGTGTGTTGCGGCGTCGAGTCGGCATTGCAGTGTCGGCTCGACGCCCTGTTCTTGATTTCTGTTTGTGTCAGTTGATCTCTCACCACCGGCGCAGTGCCGGCGGCCATGCTTCGATCACAGCGGCGCGGCGGGCACGGTGTAGGTGCTGTCTGCATATAGGGCGACTCCCTTCACCACGCGGGGCGCAAAAAAACGCTCCCCGGTACT
>NZ_JAWRYR010000330.1:0-271 GCF_046940275.1 Pantoea sp. SIMBA_079
GTAATCAAAAAGGCCAATACCACCATCGGTATTCCGGGCACCTTTTGCGCCCGTTTGCAGCCAAATGACATCCGTGACGACGTGCAAAGTATCGCCGCGCAAATCTACGAAGGGCTTTCCTTCGGGGTGGGCGATGCGGTGATCGGCGTTAACCCGGTGACTGACGACGTGGAAAACTTAAGCCGCGTGTTGGATACCATCTATGGCGTGATCGACAAATTCAACATCCCAACTCAGGGCTGTGTACTGGCGCACGTCACCACCCAGATCG
>NZ_JAWRYR010000331.1:0-271 GCF_046940275.1 Pantoea sp. SIMBA_079
GCGATTGCCCTTCTTCCATTCCAGGCCGGTGGTTTCGGTGTCGAGGATGATCTGGCGCATGCGTGGGGTCGGGTTCCTGGAGGCGAAGGACGGGTCAGGCGACGGCGGTGCGTTGCGCGCGCGCAGCGGCGCTGGCCAGGGCATCGACGCGCTCGTTCTCGGGATGGCCCGAGTGGCCCTTGACCCAGCGCCAGTCGATCCGGTGCCGCGTGCAGGCCGCCTGCAGCCGCTGCCACAGGTCCTGGTTCTTGACCGCGGCGCCGCCGGCGGT
>NZ_JAWRYR010000332.1:0-271 GCF_046940275.1 Pantoea sp. SIMBA_079
CTCGGTATCCTTCAGCAATGCCACCGCCAGGCGGATCGGCAGGTCGACCGCATCCGGGCTGTCGACTTTCTCGCCCAGTTGCAGTTGTTCCACTACTACCTTGTTCTCGGCCTTGAGTTGGCCGTTGGTGATCAAGTAGTGCAGGTCCAGATTCAGCCGGCCCTTGCGGATGCGGAATCCGGCGAACTTGCCGGAGTAGGGGGTCAACGTGGTCAGTTCGACGCGCTTGAAGCTGGTGGCAATGTCCAGACTGGCCAGCGGGTTGAACGGG
>NZ_JAWRYR010000333.1:0-271 GCF_046940275.1 Pantoea sp. SIMBA_079
GTGCGGGTCTCTTGGTGATCATCGGCGGCATCGTGATCGCCTGGCGAGTCAGGGGCGCGCGGTGAGGTCGATCCGGCTGCACGCGTTGCAGTGTTGACAGGAGCGGCACCTCGACACAGACTGGACGTGACACGTGTTACTAGCTCTTCCGTCCTCGGCTCGCCGAGGACGGATGCCGAGCCCGGGTTCCCTGCGATGACGCACATCCCGTCACCACCCGCCGAAGGATGATGATGAATGCACTCACCGAGATGACGATCGCTGAGAAGGC
>NZ_JAWRYR010000334.1:0-270 GCF_046940275.1 Pantoea sp. SIMBA_079
CGCCTTATCACCAATCTGATCCGCATAGGTGTAGTCACCGAAGTGGACCGGGAAAACTGGCTTTGTCGGGTGAAAACGGGCGACCTTGAAACCAACTGGATCAGCTGGCTGACGCTGCGCGCGGGTAATGCCCGCACATGGTGGCGACCATCGGAAGGTGAGCAGGTGGTGCTGCTGAGTCTGGGCGGCAATCTGGAGACTGCCTTTGCGCTGCCCGCTGTCTATTCGAATCAGTTCGCACCACCGTCGACGTCGGCGGACGCCTGCGTG
>NZ_JAWRYR010000335.1:0-270 GCF_046940275.1 Pantoea sp. SIMBA_079
CGTCAACCGCGCGCCGCGTTCCTCACGCGGCGGCGCGCGCGGCCGCCGTAAGGTCGGCCTCCCCCTGTCTGCGAGCCTCCCCATGACCAACCGACGCACCCCCATGGCCCCTGCCATGACGACGCCCGCCGGATCGCCCGACCCGGACCCCACGCGCAAGCAGCGCGACAGCGACAACCAGGACGAAGCGCTCGAGGAAACGTTCCCGGCCAGCGACCCGACGTCGCCGTTCGTCCCCGCGAAGCTGCCGGATCCGGACCGGCCCTGAAG
>NZ_JAWRYR010000336.1:0-270 GCF_046940275.1 Pantoea sp. SIMBA_079
GGCCATTTTTCGCTTTAAACTGGCGCTCCGCGCGCAGTTGCATGCAGCTCAGCAGATCGGGTGAGGCGCTGAACAGTGACAGATTCCAGCCGCCAAACTGCTGCGTCATAATGCGGCCCAGCTGGCTGTGCAGCGCAATCAGCGCCGGCTCGATCTCAAGGCGCTCACCATACGCCGGGTTAATCAGCACCGTTCCGGTCGCGGTTTTATCGTCAAGCGGATTGCTCAGCTTCAGCAAATCCTGCTGCGCAAAGGTGAAGAGCTCAAAAA
>NZ_JAWRYR010000337.1:0-270 GCF_046940275.1 Pantoea sp. SIMBA_079
GGTCGAGCATGCGCTTGCCGCCGGCACTGTTGAGCGTGATGCCCACGGCCGGGGTGCCGGTCTGGGAATCGGTCTGCGGCGTCGCGTTGATCAGCTGGTCGCCGGACACTAGCACGCGTCGCGACAGCAGCAGCGGCTGGTCGAGATCGTTGTAGTAGACGCGCGAATCGGCCGGGATGTTGCCCGATGCCACGGCCGCGGCCGCCTGGTTCTCGTCGCCGGTGACGGCGCGGAACTCCAGGGTCGCGGTCGCGCCGATCAGGCGCTTGG
>NZ_JAWRYR010000338.1:0-270 GCF_046940275.1 Pantoea sp. SIMBA_079
GCGCAGAACGGAAAAAGCCGGCGCGGGGCCGGCTTTCTTCGACACTGGATGCATGGTGGGCGGTGCAGGGTTCGAACCTGCGACCCTTGCCGTGTGAAGGCAATGCTCTACCGCTGAGCTAACCGCCCGGAGCGACGTTGTCGCTGCCACGCCCGAAGGCGCGGGGTGCGCAGTTTACGGGCTGGGCGCAGCGGCCACAAGAGCCTGTGCGGGCGGATCTCGCGAGCGCGGTCGCATCCGCGTCCACTCGCCGGCGCAGAGCGATTCCCG
>NZ_JAWRYR010000339.1:0-270 GCF_046940275.1 Pantoea sp. SIMBA_079
GGTACAGATATTGGCTTGAGGTTTGAAGACTTGTTCAGTAGACATGAAAAAAATATGAAAATGGAAGAAAATCGATCGATCATGCTGAATGGAATGTATAGAAAGATAATTATCAGTAAACGGAGGGAAGAGTAAAGACCCAAAAGGTGTGAAAATCATTCTGAAAAATGGAAGGGCTCAACGAAGTTTATTTTCTTCATCATGGTTTATAACCTTATATTATTTTAAATAGATGTATAGAACGGAAAATCCCAATTAAGTCTTCCTTGG
>NZ_JAWRYR010000340.1:0-270 GCF_046940275.1 Pantoea sp. SIMBA_079
CGGCGCTGCGGCGGTTGTGGCACCCTTGCGCGACTTTCGCGAACCGGAGTTCCGACCATGCAACGCTCCATGTTGTTGTGCTCCACCCTCGTGCTGTCCCTCGCCGGCTGCGCCTCCGGTCCGCAGACGCAGGCCGACACCGCCACCGACCTCGATACCGCCAACCTCACGCGGCTCGACACCGTGCTGGCCGGCGACTGGCGCAGCCCGGAGAACACCGCGCGCGACGTCTACCGCCATCCGCGCGAGACCCTGGCCTTCTTCGGCGTG
>NZ_JAWRYR010000341.1:0-270 GCF_046940275.1 Pantoea sp. SIMBA_079
TGCCTCTAACGTCAGAAGGAATTCTCATGGCACTTGATCCGATCCTCACCGCCTTCGTCCCTACCCCCCCGCTGCCCGCCGAGATCGACTTCCCCGCGTGGCGCGCCCTGAGCGAGGCGGACGGGGCTGCCCTGGTCGAGCTGGTCGCGGAACCCGGTCCCGAAGTTGCTGAGAAGCGCATCGTGCACATTCCCGTCGAGGGGGGCACGATCGCTCTCGCGATCTACCGCCCCTCTCTGGACGAGACGCTTCCCGCGCACCTGTACTTCC
>NZ_JAWRYR010000342.1:0-270 GCF_046940275.1 Pantoea sp. SIMBA_079
TGACAGTTTCGCCACGTCATAACAAAGTTCCAGGGTGTCATCGAGCAGTAAAAATGCCCGCTGAATTTGCGGATTAGCTAACAGCTCACGCAGGTTACCGCGATAACCTGGCTCACCGAGTTGCAGACGAAAATCCTGCGCACTCTGGGCAAGACGATCAGCGCACTTTTGTAACTGCTGGGTGTCTTTTAATTCGGTGCGGTAAGCGATGGTGATGTCTTTTGCCAGGTCGAGCAGTTGTCGACTGGAGAGTGACTGACCAAAATACTG
>NZ_JAWRYR010000343.1:0-270 GCF_046940275.1 Pantoea sp. SIMBA_079
GTGGCCATCACCGTTTTACCGGTGACATCAAACGGTGTGCCGACAAAGTTGGCGATCGCCAGTAAGGTGACCGGGAATGACGCATACAGAATAAAAGGACGGAGCTTACCTTTTGGACCGATCTTGCGTCGGGAATCCAACATAATGCCGGTACCCATATCGGTAAACGCAGTAAAGAATTTTGAAATCAAAAAGATAATGCCGCCATAGGTGCCTGGCAGCCCCAGAACGTCGGTATAAAACTTCAAAAGATAAAGCGTACCGATATCC
>NZ_JAWRYR010000344.1:0-270 GCF_046940275.1 Pantoea sp. SIMBA_079
ACTTCCGCTCCGGCGGCACGAGCGAAGAGGGCAACCAGAAGTCCGATCGTCGCCGCACCGAGTATCAGGACCCGGTCGCCCGGCGAAAGGTCGGCCCCCCACACCGAACGCAGCGCATTGCCGGCCGGTTCCACGAGGGCGCCGGCGGAATCGCTGACGGAGTCCGGAAGCGGGTGAAGGTAGGCGGCAGGGTAGGCGAGGTGCTCTGCCAGTGCGCCGGGCAGCCCTCCGCGGATGCCCAGTTCGAAGCGGTTCTTGCACACGTGGTGT
>NZ_JAWRYR010000345.1:0-270 GCF_046940275.1 Pantoea sp. SIMBA_079
CTCGTGTTGCACCAATATTTTTATCCAATATTCTCTCAAATGTTTTTTTAACTGCGTAAGCGTTGAATGGAGAGCCATCGTGAAATGTTACTCCTTGTCGAAGCTTGAATTCCCAGGTTACGTCGTTTACCTGCTCCCATTCTGTTGCCAGTGCAGGTTGATAGGTCATATCTTTAGAGAGTCTGACTAAGCCTTCGTAGATTTTGTTATTCACAATAGAACCAGACACGATCGTCGTTAAAAAGTGAGGATCTAGATTGTTCGCATCTG
>NZ_JAWRYR010000346.1:0-270 GCF_046940275.1 Pantoea sp. SIMBA_079
CTTCATGATGTGGCGGGGTTATAAAAAGATGTCGGAAGAAGAACGAAACGACGTGAAGACTGATTTTACGAGTAAGCGTTTTATCTCTACATATGGTTTAGTCGCACTCGGTTGCGTATTCTTGTTAGTCGAACCAATTTTTGAAATTGCATGGATGAAAGTGATTAGCGGCGTGCTTTTTTCTATTGGAATGATAGTGAGCAGCGTCTTTATATGGTTGAACGCTTCATCAAAGTGGAAAGCAGTGCTTGGTATCATCTCTTCAATGAT
>NZ_JAWRYR010000347.1:0-270 GCF_046940275.1 Pantoea sp. SIMBA_079
GTTGTGCGAGAGGTTGATCTCCACAATCACTTGCTTGGCGAAGATCGCGAAGCTGGCCGAGTTGCCCACCGAAGTGGTTGGCACGATGTGGCCTTGCTCGGTGATGGCCACGGCTTCGATGACCGCGATGTCCGGCAGCTTCAGCTGCTGGTTGCGCAGTTGCTCGACGGTTTCCGACAGGTGCTGGTCGATGAACATCACCTGGCCGTCATTAATGGCCTTGCGCAGGGTGCTGTCGACCTGGAATGGCATGCGGCGGGCCAGTACACC
>NZ_JAWRYR010000348.1:0-270 GCF_046940275.1 Pantoea sp. SIMBA_079
GTACGACATCGAGACCAGCAAGATCGAAGCTTATGACGCTGCCAGCGACAGCTTCCTGCCCTTGGCCGCGGGTGAACCCGTGCCCTGCGCCACTCCGAGAGGCCGCTACTAAGCGACCCGTCCGCCGCTAGAACCTTGATAGCCGGCTGCACCCTGTGGGGTGTGGCGCGGCCTTCGGCTGCCTTGAATTCCCTGACTGCCCTGCCGGCAAGCCCGCTGGCGGCCCGCGCCTGCGCGCTTGTCAGGGGCAAACGTGCCCACGGCCAGGGG
>NZ_JAWRYR010000349.1:0-270 GCF_046940275.1 Pantoea sp. SIMBA_079
GCGCTCGAAGGCTATACGGCGGAAAACATCGCCGAGGTCTTCGGTCCGATCCGCGATTATGTGCGTGAGCCCAACACCTATAATGACGACATCACCTTCGAGATCGCCTTTCTGGAAGCCTTCGGCGACAAGGGTTCTGCCGTGACCAGCGCCGACATTGCCGAGCGCTGGACTTCGCTGATCCCGCTTGGCTGGTCGGCGGAGGCGATCGCGCTTTCCAACATGCGGCGCGGCCTCACCGCGCCTGAAACCGGGACGTCCGACAATCCG
>NZ_JAWRYR010000350.1:0-269 GCF_046940275.1 Pantoea sp. SIMBA_079
ATCAGGCCTACAAATCCGAGCCGTAGAGCCGTAGGCCGGATAAGGCGTTCACGCTGCATCCGGCACCCGGAGCCTGATGCGACGCTGGCGCGTCTTATCAGGCCTACAAACCGAGCCGTAGGCCGGATAAGGCGTTTACGCCGCATCCGGCAATGGTGTCCAAATGCAACACGTTTTATCCGTTCTGGACTTCACCCGCTAACCAACGCGCCGCAGCAATAACCCCCTGCCCCAGAGACAAACCGCCATCACCCGCCGGTAAACTCTGT
>NZ_JAWRYR010000351.1:0-269 GCF_046940275.1 Pantoea sp. SIMBA_079
GGCACCTCAGGTGGTTAACCTGATTTTCAGGCGCCGCAGTGTCGCTGGCTCGCTGAGCGGCGGCATCGCTGAAACGCAGGAGATGCTCGATTTCTGTGGCGAGCACGGCATCACCTCCGACATTGAACTGATTGCCATGGATCAGATCAATGAGGCGTATGATCGCATGCTGAAAAGCGATGTGAAATATCGCTTTGTCATCGACATCCACACCCTGCGCGACACGTCTGCGGCGTAACGGCTCAGACGTTGTGCTGGCCGGCGCCCGC
>NZ_JAWRYR010000352.1:0-269 GCF_046940275.1 Pantoea sp. SIMBA_079
TTGCGTGCACTGTTGCGGTGGGGGAGTGACTACTTCCTTACTCGCCGCCTTGACTGAACTGCTGGATGACGTTCTCGACGAATTGCCAGTATTCCGCTGAACGCTGCGGACGACGCAGCGGTGCCAGCTTTTCACAAGGTGGCTGGATCGTTTCGTCGCTCGGTCTTGTGCATCTTCGGGGCCGACTTAGTCTCATGTTGGTCATGCCGAAACGAAGCGATTGTTCCGATAGGAAGCCCGTCGGCGATTTTGCGTGTACCGCGCCAGTC
>NZ_JAWRYR010000353.1:0-269 GCF_046940275.1 Pantoea sp. SIMBA_079
GAGGAAAAAGGGCGCCCTCGGGCGCCCTTTTTCCGCCACGACTACTGCTGCCGCAGCGCGTCGATCGGATCGAGCTGCGACGCTTTGCGCGCCGGGTAGTAGCCGAAGAACAGGCCGGTGGCGATCGAGAAGCCTGCCGCCAGCAGCACGATCTGGCTGTTGAGCGCGGTAGGCAGATCACTGAAGCGGCCGACCAGCAAGGCGCCGCCGACCCCGATCGCGATGCCCAGCACGCCGCCGCCGAGCGACACCAGCATCGCCTCGGCGAG
>NZ_JAWRYR010000354.1:0-269 GCF_046940275.1 Pantoea sp. SIMBA_079
GTTCGGCCTGCGCAGCGCGCGACGGCTCGCGCGGGTGCGCGCCGGCATGGCGGCGGGCGAGGCATGAGCGCGCGCAGTGTTCTCGTCACCGGCACCGACACCGGCGTCGGCAAGACCCACGCCAGCGTCGCGCTGCTGCATGCGCTGCGGGCGCAGGGCCATCGCGCGGTCGGTATGAAGCCGGTGGCCAGCGGCTGCGACTGGCTCGACGGGCGCTGGCGCAACGACGATGCGCTCGCGCTGCAGGCGGCCAGCGCTCCGCGTCCCGC
>NZ_JAWRYR010000355.1:0-269 GCF_046940275.1 Pantoea sp. SIMBA_079
GCAGCCAACCCGGAGGATGCGCATACGTTCATCAACTACCTGCTGCGGCCAGAGGTCATTGCGCCGATCAGCGACTTCGTTGGGTATCCGAACCCGAACAAGGATGCGACCGACAAGGTGAATCCGACGATTCGCAACAACCCCAACCTGTATCCGACGGCAGAGGCGATGGCCAAGCTGTATACCCTCAAGCCTTTGACACGAAACGCCGAACGGGCCAGGACCCGCGCCTGGACGCGGATAAAGTCCGGTACCTGATATTGAACCTG
>NZ_JAWRYR010000356.1:0-269 GCF_046940275.1 Pantoea sp. SIMBA_079
GGATGGCCTCTCCACGCAGATGGAAGCGCCATGTGGCGAAGGAGTAACCGAAGGTCTTTCGCACCATCAGCGAGGACGAGACGACAGCACCGAGCACGAGCATGGAAATCGGAAAATCGCCGGTAAGCTCCAGTGCCAGGAAGGTCATGGTCATAGGGCCGCCCACGACTGCGACGGCAAGCGAGCTCATGCCGATGACGGCATAGACTTCGGGTGCGAGTGCCAGACCGGCTGGCAATACTGCGCCGGCCACGGCAGCAAACAGCTTG
>NZ_JAWRYR010000357.1:0-269 GCF_046940275.1 Pantoea sp. SIMBA_079
CTTCGCCTTACTGCACATCCTTTTATTAAATTGAATTTAGTGGTTTGTTTTATTCTATTATCTGCTTTTGCTGGTGTTTCATCGTTGTTCATATCAGTCTTTTTGATCTTTGGGCAAGTTGGACAGACGTTCATGACCATTTCTATGTCAAATTCCATTTCCCGAATGTTGCCAAAAGAGCAGATCGGAGTAGGTATGGGGATGTTAGCGTTGCTAAATTTCATAGCATGTGCGATCTCTGCCAATATACTTAGCAAGTGGGTTGATAT
>NZ_JAWRYR010000358.1:0-269 GCF_046940275.1 Pantoea sp. SIMBA_079
TTTCATTTTTTTTAGTGTTTAAATTTTTTATTCATCTTCATGTTATCAGATCTGAATATTATGTTTAAAAGAGTGAATAGTGTTTGTTTTAATTTTTATCAGTTATAATCTGGAGTGTTATTGTGTTTTTAGGATCGTTAATTTTTATATCGGATCAAAACGTTTTTTTTTGGTGTGATCACTGCAAATAAAAATTGTACAGTTCTTTTCATTAGCTTTTCCATAACTTTTAAATTTTAGAGTTTTATGTTTTTGTTTATTTATTTTCT
>NZ_JAWRYR010000359.1:0-269 GCF_046940275.1 Pantoea sp. SIMBA_079
GCTTCCTGCCGTTCCTGCTGCTCGCCGGGGTCACGGCGCTGTCCGCTGCGCTGGCCGCCGCCATCTCCCATCCGGCCGTTCCGCTCCCGCCGGCACTGTCGGTGTCGCTCGGTGGGGGCATCGCCCTGTTCTACCTGACGAACGCCGTCATCGCGCGGCGGTTCGGGGCCTCCTGGCAGACCGTCCTGCGGTGGGCGATCCCGGCCGTCACGCTGCCGCTGCTGCTGATGCTCGCGGGCTTGGGCCTGCCCGCGTTGGCGTCCGTCGCG
>NZ_JAWRYR010000360.1:0-269 GCF_046940275.1 Pantoea sp. SIMBA_079
CAGCGACTGTAGGGAACAAACTTGCCCCCTTCTGCTATAGGCGTTTTCCAGAAGGCGATTTTGTCGAAATAGTTAAAACCGTTGGTTTCACAACCTTTTTCGCCTAATAACGGACTGGCTTTACACCCTTCCGGCACTACCGGTAACGAGCCAAACCAGGCCGCCACATCGCCCTGCACTTTTGGCGTTAATGACCAGTTCATCCATTTGTAGGCGCAAACCGGATGTTTCGCTTCGCTATGCAGCATGGTGGTATCAGCCCAACCGGT
>NZ_JAWRYR010000361.1:0-269 GCF_046940275.1 Pantoea sp. SIMBA_079
ACTCGATGTCGGTACCACAGACACCGGCGCGCTTGACGTCGATCAGCACCTCGCCAGCAGCGGCGACGGCGTCGGCGACCTCTTCGACGCCGGCCTCGCCGGGGGCGCGCACGACGAAGGCTTTCATCGTGGCGCGATCACGTTCTGACGCTGCACGCCGAGGCCATCGATCCCGAGTTCCATCACGTCGCCGGCCTGCAGCCAGATCTCGGGCCGGAAGCCCATCCCCACTCCGGGAGGGGTTCCAGTGTTGATCAAGTCACCCGGTT
>NZ_JAWRYR010000362.1:0-269 GCF_046940275.1 Pantoea sp. SIMBA_079
CCACAGCGCCTTGCGCACATTGCTCGAATTCTTGCGGCCCCAGATCTTCAGCATGGCAACGTCCTTTTGAATGCGGAGGTGGCACAGTCTACTCCAGACCTTCGCCGCCTGTACGGGCCTCTTCGCGGGCAAGCCCGCTCCCGCAGAGAAATCACAAGCCCAGGGGCTGTGGTATTCGCTGTGGAAGCGGGACACACGCGGCCGGGGTGTCAGCAGCGGGGCACAAGATTTCTGCAATCCCCAAATTGCCTGGGCCGCGATGGCGTCTT
>NZ_JAWRYR010000363.1:0-268 GCF_046940275.1 Pantoea sp. SIMBA_079
GCTTAACATCGCGGGTGATGCGGAAAAAGAGCAGATTAACCGTGGCGACTGGCTGCTTGCCGATGTGCCGCCAGAGCCGTTCACTCGGGTGATTGTCGAGCTTCAAACCCATACGCCGCTGACCCAGTGGCAGCCGCTGCATATTCACCACGCCGCCAGCCACGTTACGGGACGCGTTTCGCTGCTGGAAGATAACCTTGCCGAGCTGGTGTTCGACACGCCGCTGTGGCTGGTGGATAACGATCGCTTAGTGTTGCGCGATATCTCG
>NZ_JAWRYR010000364.1:0-268 GCF_046940275.1 Pantoea sp. SIMBA_079
GCCGCCTTGCATCTGATGGCCGCACCGGCAGTTTTCACAACCGCCATTTTGCGTGAACGCAAGGGGCGGCGCCCCATCCGCCCTGATCCCACACTGCCGCATAGTGCGGACATACTCCGCATGATGAATGCCGGAATGCCTGACGAAGTGGAAGTTGCCGGGCTGGATACTTATCTCATGGCGGTTTGCGATCATGGATTGAACGCCTCGACATTCGCCGCCCGCGTCGTGGCATCGACACGTGCTGGCCTGACTTCTTCCCTGCTCG
>NZ_JAWRYR010000365.1:0-268 GCF_046940275.1 Pantoea sp. SIMBA_079
GATTCGAGCAGGTAATAGGCCTGAAAGACGGTGCTCGGGCTCAATCCCCGGCTGGCACAGGCCTGGCGCACGGACGGCAGGCGATCACCGGGACGCAGCACGCCGGCCGCGATCTGTTGTTCCATCTCGCGCGCGAGCCGCGCGAACTTCGGGGCCGTGTCGCCTGGACGGTTACGCATGGCGCGTACTCCCCGATTCGGTTGGCTGGCGGCTCGGTGGCGTTTCGTTCCCGCGGTCCGTGGCGTGTGCCGTGCGCCACGGACATCGG
>NZ_JAWRYR010000366.1:0-268 GCF_046940275.1 Pantoea sp. SIMBA_079
GAGGACCGAAGGAGGGCCGCATGGTCTACGCGCTCGATGCCGAGCTGATCGCGCTGCTGGCCGCGGAGCCCCGGCTGGGCGTGTTCGAGGCGTCCCGGCGGCTGGGGGTGGCACGCGGGACCGTGCAGGCGCGGCTGGACCGGCTGCAGCGGAGCGGCGTCGTCCGGGACTTCGCACCCACCATCGACACGGAGCGGCTCGGCTACCCGGTGACCGCGTTCGTCACCGTCGAACTGGCGCCAGGCGGGGACAGCCTCGCGGCGACCGT
>NZ_JAWRYR010000367.1:0-268 GCF_046940275.1 Pantoea sp. SIMBA_079
CTGCTGGCGCCGTTGATGCCCAGGCTGATGGGCTGGACCAGTGCCAAGTTCATGGTCGCCAGCGGCTTTTTGATCATGGCGCTGGGCTGCTGGCTGGGGGCTAGCCTGAGCGCCGACAGTGCCGACAACGTGATCATCCCGTCCACGGTGGTACGCGGTATTGGCCAGCCTTTCATCATGGTCGCGTTATCAGTGCTGGCGGTGGCCGGGCTGGACAAGCGTGAAGCCGGCTCAGCCTCAGCGGTGTTCTCGATGTTGCGCAACCTGG
>NZ_JAWRYR010000368.1:0-268 GCF_046940275.1 Pantoea sp. SIMBA_079
GCGCAACTTCGCGATATAGCGCATCGCGTTCTTCCAGCACTTCCTGAACTTCTTCGCTCAGCGGTTTTCCCGTTAAGGTTGGCCGTAAATCTTCTTCCGGTGCAGCTTGCAGTCGGTTAACCAGGACTGATACTGGCGCACACAAATAAACCACGATCCCGTTATTTTGCATGAAGTGACGATTAAATTCCGTCAGAATAATGCCGCCGCCTGTAGCGATAACGGTGGATGGCGCAGTTACCGCTTCCAGCGCCGCCGTTTCTCTGGC
>NZ_JAWRYR010000369.1:0-268 GCF_046940275.1 Pantoea sp. SIMBA_079
GCCAATGGTTGCCTGAGGGTTGTACTCGTCCGGCTCAAAGGGAACCACGAGGTCATCCAGGTCTTCCTTACCCAGTCTGTCACGCAATGCCTGCCGGAGTTCTACGATGTGTTCCACAAGCTCAGGATGAGCGATCGTGTCAACCTGCGACCGTAGCGCCAGATCAATGATGTCCTGCTTGATCAGAACAGCTTCCAGTACTGGGCGAACGACCTTATAGAGTTCCGTCGCATCCGATATTCCCATCGACGCATAATCGACCCAATCG
>NZ_JAWRYR010000370.1:0-268 GCF_046940275.1 Pantoea sp. SIMBA_079
TTCTCTGCCTGCGACACAAACGACCAGCCCTCACGAACCGGATGTTCGATCACTATTGTCCGTTCACCATCCAGAGCACCCGAAATCGTATAGGTCGTGGTTTCCAGCAGTTTTTCTGTCGTGCGGATCGCCCCATCCACGACTTTGATATCCACGATCTTCTGCGTTGGCTTGCGATCCTCGGTTACGGTCACTTTCCGGTCCGTGGCAAAACTTGCCATGCGTATATCGCCCTTGGGCAAACCCGTGAGTTCGGCATCACCAATAT
>NZ_JAWRYR010000371.1:0-268 GCF_046940275.1 Pantoea sp. SIMBA_079
GGGCTTCAGCGCGGCCCATTCGCCTTGCGCTTTCAGCGCAGCCGCATAAGCCGCCTCGATCACGCCGGGCGTGGCGGAATAAAGCTTGGCGATCTCTTCACCCGTCGCCGGATAGATGACTGGCAAAGGCTTTCCTGCCTTGTCTTCCACGAATGCGCCGCCGATGAAGTGCGAGGCTTTGGGTTGTACTTTCATTTCTGGTTCCTTGTTTAAGGGAATAGGGGGTAGGGCAGTAAGGCAGTATGTTGTTAAGCGCCGGGAACACGAG
>NZ_JAWRYR010000372.1:0-268 GCF_046940275.1 Pantoea sp. SIMBA_079
TAAGAAAGGGTCAACTATCTGCGGTTATAATAAATTATGATATGCCTCAACAATCTGTAACAATTAGAATTAATGTTGATGGCACAGTGCTATTATATAATTCTTTGACGGATTTTGAAATACTAGACTTGGTAGAGGATTTACTTAATATTGAATAGTTATATAAATTGCATCCTTTGGATGCTTTTTGTTTGGCAGAAAACTGGCGTGTTTTTGGCGTAATGTTGGCGCATCATGACGGGGAAAGGGTTGTAATATTGTATTATGC
>NZ_JAWRYR010000373.1:0-268 GCF_046940275.1 Pantoea sp. SIMBA_079
CGCTTGTAAGAACGCCGCACAGGTCAAGGCGCAGAGAGGTGAATACGGACTGGCCGAGAATGTCGATAAGGTCATTCTCTATGTCTCGATCATGGCCAGCGGCTGCAGAAGAACGCACCCTGGCGTAACAAGAAAAAGCGCTAAAGAAGCCCGAATAAATGAATGGCCCGGATATCCGGGCCCTTCATTTATGTCGATCAGAAACGAAATGTCTTCACTTCGTTTCCGCGCTCGATATTTCGGTTTTCGTGATGACGGACAGCCTCTG
>NZ_JAWRYR010000374.1:0-268 GCF_046940275.1 Pantoea sp. SIMBA_079
GGTGAAGGTCGCCGGGGTGGCGGCCGTGTAGTCGGCCGTGCCGGTGTTCACCAGCGTCACCGTGTAGGTGATGACCCCGCCGGGGTTCACGACGTTCGTGTCGGCGGTCTTGGTCGCGGTGTACGAGCGGACCGCAGTGGTCGTCGTGCACCCGCCCGCTGTCGCGCAGTCGCCGCCCGGGCCGTCCGGGACCACCGCGTTCGTCAGCACGTGGTCGCCGTTGTCCGGGTTCTTGACCGTCACCGAGTAGGTGATGACCTGGGTGGCG
>NZ_JAWRYR010000375.1:0-268 GCF_046940275.1 Pantoea sp. SIMBA_079
GCCGGAGAGAGTGCGGTCTTCGAGCTCACCGCGCCGCAACCGATCGACGTGGATGCGGCCCTCTCCCCTCTCGTACTCCGCCATGTGAACGAGCTGCTGGCCGCGGCCGCGGCGACCGTGGGCGCATGATCGTCGGCGTCGAGACCGGCGGGACGAAGGTGGTGTGCGCGACCGCGAACGAGGACGGCCCCTCCCGGCCGGTGCACAGCGAGACCTTCCCGACGGCGGATCCGGCGCCGACGATCGAGCGCATCCGCGGCTACCTGAG
>NZ_JAWRYR010000376.1:0-268 GCF_046940275.1 Pantoea sp. SIMBA_079
GCTCCGGCGCCTCGGGCGGCGTGGTCAACATCATCACCAAGCGGCCGACCGGCGACCTGACCGGTTCGCTGAGCCTGTACGGCCTCGTACCGCAGCACGGCGAGGAAGGCGGCAGCCACCGCGCCGGCGTGACCCTCAGCGGTCCGCTCACCGAGGCGCTGTCGTTCCGCGTCTACGGCAACGTCAACAAGACCGAGGCCGACTCGCTCGATCTCAATTCGGACTTCCTGACCGACGTCGGCGTCACCCCGCCCGCCGGCCGCGAAGG
>NZ_JAWRYR010000377.1:0-268 GCF_046940275.1 Pantoea sp. SIMBA_079
GTGGCGCTCAGTGGTAACGTCCACAAGGGCGCACTTCGGGCAGCACGTTAGGTTGAATTGAGGGGACTTAGGCGTTCCGCTTTGCGAGATAGTCGCAACGGGCTTTCGCGATGGACAGGCCATTCGGCGTCAAATCGTATGCGCTATCTGATACGCTATGCGTGATCCCAGCGCGGTAAACGACATAAGCCCGGTTTGAGCGGTCACGGCCTACCCAGAAGTCGCCATTCTCATGCATGATATCGGCTTCGGTCATGGTCAAGCCACC
>NZ_JAWRYR010000378.1:0-268 GCF_046940275.1 Pantoea sp. SIMBA_079
TATTGGAAAGACCTTGGGCTCCTCGTCCCTGAAGCAGTGGCAGCCGAACATCGTGAAGCAGTACACGCTGAAGGGCTCGCTGTGGGGAGTGCCGCAGCTGGCGGACCCCGGCATCGGGCTCTTCTACAACGCCGACCTCCTGAAGAAAGCGGGTCTCTCCCCCGCGTCGCTCGCCGGCCTCCACTGGTCGCCGGTTCTTAAGGAGACCGCGCCCCCCCCGATCCTGACGAAGCTTAACGCGCTTGCCCCCGGCCGGACCGCGGCGATC
>NZ_JAWRYR010000379.1:0-267 GCF_046940275.1 Pantoea sp. SIMBA_079
CCTTTTCCGCTTGCAAAAGCTGTGATTTCAAATCGTACAACTCTGATTTGTCCAACTGAGGCGAAATGCCCCCTGCATTCGGGTAAAACCGATTTCATTTGATACCAGCTTAACAAGACAAGGGGTTTGACTCAAATCTAATGTTATTAACAACGAAAACCGGCCCATTAAAGGCCGGCTTTGCTTCCCGTTCTCTTAGAAATCTCCCTTGCATTTCGCTTACCGATTCAGTGCTTTTGCTGACAATCTAGTCTCCCTGCTGTCCTG
>NZ_JAWRYR010000380.1:0-267 GCF_046940275.1 Pantoea sp. SIMBA_079
GCCGCAGCAGCGGCCCGGAGCGGCGGTCGTCGCGGGTGATGAACAGCATGCCGGTCGCCTGCGCATACCAGTTCACGAACGGCACCCGGCGCATTTCGTCCTTCAGCAGGAAGCGCAGCGGCACCGGCACGGCACGGAACACCACGCAGATGTCGAGGATCGACTGGTGGTTGGCGACGACCAGGTAGGGCCGCGACCAGTCGATCGCCTCGGCGCCGTCGACAGTCAGGCCACCGGCGGCATCGAGCAGCAGCGGCGCCCAGCACG
>NZ_JAWRYR010000381.1:0-267 GCF_046940275.1 Pantoea sp. SIMBA_079
CGAAGGCGCGGCGCAGGGTCGATTTCACCGAGCCCAGCGGCATGCCCAGTTCGTGGGCGATCTCGCTGTGGCTGCGCGCCTCGAGAAAGGACATCCGCACCAGGCGCGCCTGGGTGGCGGGCAGCGCGTCGATCGCCCGGCCCAGACTCACCTCGTCGACGTAGCTCTCCGGGGCGCTGGCTTCGTCCACCTCCCGGTCGAGCGCCAGTTCGAAATCCTCGGGCAGGCCGTCGCCATAGGCCACCGTGGCCCGGCGCCGCACGCTGT
>NZ_JAWRYR010000382.1:0-267 GCF_046940275.1 Pantoea sp. SIMBA_079
TTACTGATTTTTGACAAGTGCCATTTACCTACTGCTGCAGTGTAATAACCATGATTCTGGAATAATTCAGGCAAGAAAGTTTCTGTTAGCGGAATACCATCCTGAGCATCGGTATTGGAATAGACACCAAAGCGGGCGGGAGCTCGACCGGTCATTATTGCGGCACGGGAGGGGCCGGAAACACCGTGTGCCACATAGCCGTTAGTAAACCGTACGCCTTCATCCATTAATGAAAGGAGCGTCGGCGTTGATTTTTGTGCAGCTTCA
>NZ_JAWRYR010000383.1:0-267 GCF_046940275.1 Pantoea sp. SIMBA_079
GCGAAGAAGGCAGGCGTCTACGCCTACGCGCAGGGGCTCGGCGACGCACTCTCCGGGCCGCAGATGCTTTCATACGCGCAGACCGCTTCACTGGTCTACGGCCCGCACCCGGATGCAGCCAAGCAGACTCCCGCCGGCACTTTCAACTTCGCAAAATCCGGTTGGAAGGACCAGCTGGAGATCTATAAGAAGATGCAGGACAAGGGCTGCTTCGGTGAGGGCGCGCTCGGTCGCGATCGAAACCAAGGTGGCGATGAGGTCGCTGCG
>NZ_JAWRYR010000384.1:0-267 GCF_046940275.1 Pantoea sp. SIMBA_079
GATTTGCGCCTAGGTTCAGAGCAGCTCGATCAAGGTCCTTGGGTATAGCTTTGAGCGCAGCATAGATGGGCAGTACAACGAAAGGCATGAGTACATGTGCCATCGCCAATGTCACCGCTCCTTGCGTGTAAAGAAGCTTGAAGGGTTGTTCAGTTAAACCGACGGCGCTGAGAAACCCGTTCACGATCCCATTCCGCTGCAATAGGACAATCCAGGCATAGGAGCGAACAAGAACCGAAGTCCAGAGCGGAATGAAGACGCAAATCG
>NZ_JAWRYR010000385.1:0-267 GCF_046940275.1 Pantoea sp. SIMBA_079
GTTCCCGACGAGCCGGATCGGCGTGCCGTCGGCGAGTGCGGTCAGGTCGACGTCGAGCACGTTCGCATGCACCAGCGTCAGCGCGCCGTGGGCAGCGGCCTGGGCGGTCAGCGGCGCGAGTAGGTCGCGGTCGAATTCGATCGCCGTCAGCGCGCCGTGCCGGTCGAGCAGCGGGAAAGTCATCGCACCCTGGCCGGGACCGATCTCGACGATGCGGTCGCCGGGTGTCGGCGCGATCGCGAGCACGATCTTGTCGATGACGCCGCG
>NZ_JAWRYR010000386.1:0-267 GCF_046940275.1 Pantoea sp. SIMBA_079
GCCGCGGCGCGTCCGCAGACGCTGGGCGAGCCGGTCGCGCCGCCGCAGGCGGGGCGCGACCTGATGCTGGCGGTCGACCTGTCGGCGAGCATGGGCGAGGAAGACATGGTCATCGGGCGCCGGGTCGTCGACCGCCTGACCGCGGCCAAGGCCGTGATCGCCGATTTCCTCGATCGCCGCGCCGGCGATCGCATCGGCCTGATCGTGTTCGGCCAGCGCGCCTACGCCATGACGCCGATGACCCGCGACCGCGACAGCGTGCGCCAG
>NZ_JAWRYR010000387.1:0-267 GCF_046940275.1 Pantoea sp. SIMBA_079
GGTTCGGGTAACGCCGGGATGCGAAGCCGCAGAAATTATCTTTAAATCCGCTCCTTTTATTTTTCTGTCGAGTTCGTAAGTAAACAGAATATCAGCCAACTTGCTTACCGCATAAGCCTGCCATTCGCTGTACGGTTTTTCCAATTTCAGATTTTCAAAATCAATACCATCTGTTAATGTTGCCGCCCCGCTGGTAAGCGTAATCACTCTTGCATTTGGAGATGCTTTCAATAATGGAAATAGATGTCCTGTCAATGCAAAATGACC
>NZ_JAWRYR010000388.1:0-267 GCF_046940275.1 Pantoea sp. SIMBA_079
ACGCGACTGACGCGCGACGCCCTGCAGCCTTTCGACGCATCGCCAGTCAGAGAGGCCGCGGTTGCCGCCGATCGCCGGAGGCGCGGCGGGCCCGGATTCAGGGCGCGCGCGAAGGCCGCGAGTCGGCCGCGCGCTCCCCCGCTCCCGTATCCACACTGACCTCCACCGACATGCCCGGCCGCAACCGCGCCGCCAGCGGCTGGTCGCGATCCACCGCGATCCGTACCGGAATGCGTTGCGCGATCTTGACGAAGTTGCCGGTCGCGT
>NZ_JAWRYR010000389.1:0-267 GCF_046940275.1 Pantoea sp. SIMBA_079
GACCTGCTCAAGCAAGACCTGGAACAGCTCAAGTCCTCTGTACTGATGCTCAGTGCACCGCAAGGTATCTCGCTGACCAGTGGCGGGCATCTGCAACTGGCCGCGCAGAAGAACGTGATGCTCAACGCCGGTGGCGAAGCCGATATGAGTGTGGTCAAGCGCTTGTTCGTGGGTGTGGGGCAGGGGCTTAGCGTGTTTGTTCGCAAGCTGGGGATCAAACTCATTGCCAACCAGGGTCCGGTGAGTGTTCAGGCACAGAACGATGCG
>NZ_JAWRYR010000390.1:0-267 GCF_046940275.1 Pantoea sp. SIMBA_079
GTTCCGCCAATCACTACCGCGGCAATAGCTTCCAGTTCATAACCCACACCTACCGTCGGTTGTCCGGAGTTGAGACGAGATGCCAGAATGACACCTGCAATCCCCGTTAATAATCCACAGAAGGCATAGACGAAAATTTTCACGCGCTGAACTTTAATACCAGAAAGATGAGCAGCAACTTCATTACTGCCTACGGCATAGACATAGCGACCAATGACGGTTTTCTTCAGGATGTAAGCGCCGACAAGCGCTACAATGACAAGGTAG
>NZ_JAWRYR010000391.1:0-267 GCF_046940275.1 Pantoea sp. SIMBA_079
GATCAGATAGCCTCAAATTCCTTATTGGGTGCCAGAATTAACGCTGACACCCAATTTGACTTCTTAATGCAGGCAGCACTGCTTAAATTTCTTACCACTGCCGCACGGACAAGGATCGTTACGCCCCGGTTTCTCTTCTGCTTTGATCGGTTGCTGAACAGCTTTTTCCTGCGGATGCGCCATCCAGTATGCATGTAAATCAAGCGCCGCCAGTCGAATGGCATCTACGCTCTCTTCAAACGCTTCTGGCGACATCTTCTCTACCCG
>NZ_JAWRYR010000392.1:0-267 GCF_046940275.1 Pantoea sp. SIMBA_079
GCGACCGGCGAGCGCCGCATCGTCGCTGGCGGCGACGCCCATCGCCGGCGCCAGCGCGACGAACGCCTCGGGATCCCGCGAGGCCTGCACGCGATCGACCAGCGCCGCCTTGTAGTCCGCGTCGTCGTCGAGCGGTTCGCCCATCGCCAGCAGCGCGGCCTCGGCGGGCAGGCTGCCTGCCAGTGCCGCGGCCTGGCGCGCCTCGACCAGTTGCGTGAAGCTCAACGTGTCGGTCGGCAGGAAGCGGGCGCAGCGGTGACCGACCCG
>NZ_JAWRYR010000393.1:0-267 GCF_046940275.1 Pantoea sp. SIMBA_079
CCAGTCCGACACGCTGGTCGCCACGCTGCGCAATGTCTACCGGCGCGTGGGAACCGGCGCCGGCGAGGCGACGGGGCGCTGGCGTCTGGATGCGGCGGGCTGGCGCATCCTGCTGCCCGATGGCCGCGCGGTCGCGATGTCGCTGCCCGAGCAGCAGATCATGCGTCTGCTCGCGGCAGCGCCCGGCACGCCGGTGCGCCGCGACGCGCTCATCGCCAGCCTGTCGGATGATCGGGACAGCTTCGATCCACACCGCCTGGAAATGCT
>NZ_JAWRYR010000394.1:0-267 GCF_046940275.1 Pantoea sp. SIMBA_079
GAGGTTGGCGAGCTGATAGGGCTGGTGGTCGATCAGGACCAGCACCGAATCTTCGGGGCGGAGCAGGGAATCGAGGCCGTTACGGAAGGGCATGGCGACATCCTTGGTGGAGTGCTGCGGTGAGTGGGCGTTCCGCGCGGCGTGGCTCGCATCGAGCGCCGCGCCGGAGGGGAAACCTTGTCAGCCGCACGCGGTGGCCGGTAGCGCCGTCCGCTGCCCAGCTGTGTCGCAGAATGCGCAACGCCGCGCTGGAAACGGCGGTGCCAG
>NZ_JAWRYR010000395.1:0-267 GCF_046940275.1 Pantoea sp. SIMBA_079
GCTCATTCAGGCGAGTAAAGATCAAATTCACGAGTATTTGACCCAATTTCACGCGTAAATCCACTTGTTTCACGAGTAAACGCTCTTATCTCATGAGTTTGCTGCTCATTCAGGCAAGTAAAGATCAATTCACGAGTATTTGATCCAATTTCACGAGTAAATCCACTAAATTCACGAGTAAACGACCTAATTTCACGAGTATTTGATCCAAATTCACGAGTAAACGCTCTTATCTCATGAGTTTGCTGCTCATTCAGGCAAGTAAAG
>NZ_JAWRYR010000396.1:0-266 GCF_046940275.1 Pantoea sp. SIMBA_079
TTTTGAAGTGCTCTGGTTTGATCTGGTCGCGCGAGACTGGCGTGTCTGATTCCAGATAGATGGCATGTAAATTAAGCCGTTTCGGCCCCGGAATCAGCCGCATAGCCTGTTCCAGATCGGCACGCAGCTCACTGGCATTACGCGCTTTGCCCGGATAATTGCCAGTAGCCTGAATCCCACCGGTCAGCGAACCTTCCGGGTTTTCAAAACCGGAAACATCATCGCCCTGCCAGCAGTGCATTGAAACGGGTAAACGATCAAGTTGG
>NZ_JAWRYR010000397.1:0-266 GCF_046940275.1 Pantoea sp. SIMBA_079
GAACTGCACCGCAGCAGCACTCGTAAGCGGTGTGAAGAAGTACGGCCTCAACTCGTACTGGTCACGGCCGGCAGTCAGATCAGCGACCAGTCGGTCAAGATTCAGGTCGCCGAACGCATCCGGCTCGACCTCCACCAACTCGATGGCGGGCTCGTTTGGGGAGGAGGCGAAGAGGATGCTGGCCGAAGGTGCAGTGTTCTCTGCCAATGGGGTTCTCCTCTACCTGGACGCCGTGCAGCGCGGTGGTGCAGGTAGAAGCCATTAGC
>NZ_JAWRYR010000398.1:0-266 GCF_046940275.1 Pantoea sp. SIMBA_079
CTCATCAGGTTTTTGCTGCAGGAGATTTTGAAGACCCGCATGGAACCCACATCATTTGTTTTAATATCGTTTTAGAAGCCTTAAAATGTTTAAGAAAAACAGAAAATTGGGCTAAAAACTGCTGGCTTTGGATGTACCGTGGAGCATGGCATGAATTTGAGACCCACGAAATTGAAATGGCAGTACCCTTGAGCCCGCAAGAAGTGGAGCGAAAAAAGCAGGCTATTTTTAAACATCAAAGCCAGAAAGATAAGGCTGTTTTCCCG
>NZ_JAWRYR010000399.1:0-266 GCF_046940275.1 Pantoea sp. SIMBA_079
GAGTCCGCCGCCGCCGCGACGACGACGACGGCGTCAGCGCCGGTCGCCGCGCCGCGTGCGCCCACGACCGCCACCGTCGGCCAGCCGGCAACGCCGCTGCAGGTCGGCGCGCACGCCCCGCCGTCGCCCGGTCTGGGCGGCGCGTTCATCGCGCTGTTGCTGGTGCTGGGCCTGATCCTCGGCATGGCCTGGCTGCTCAAGCGCATGCCAGGCAGCGGCTTCCGCCAGGCCGACGGCCTGCGCGTCGTCGCCAGCATTCCGCTCGG
>NZ_JAWRYR010000400.1:0-266 GCF_046940275.1 Pantoea sp. SIMBA_079
CGCCTTTGCCGCGCTGGCGATGAGCCTGATGGGGGTGGCTACAGCGGTGTTCCTGCCGCTGGCGGTCAGCCTGGTGGCTTGAGGAGTTGTGATGACGCTACCGCTGTTTCCGCTCAATACCGTGCTGTTTCCTGGCTGCTTTCTCGATTTGCAGATTTTCGAGGCGCGCTACCTGGACATGATCGGGCGCTGCATGAAGCAGGGCGAAGGGTTTGGTGTGGTGTGCATCCTTGAGGGCGAACAAGTCGGCAAGGCGCCGCCGGTGG
>NZ_JAWRYR010000401.1:0-266 GCF_046940275.1 Pantoea sp. SIMBA_079
GGCTAGTTTAGAATGCGGAATAGTAACATGACATGTTGTTAAATGATACGAAAAGACTTTGGAGGAAATAATTACATGAAAACGATATATATGAATGGTACCTTTTTTACGATGGACAAGGAAAATCAAATCTTTGAAAAAGGGATGATGATTGTACAAGATCAAACCATATCCTACATCGGCCAGCATTCTGAAGAACAATTGGCAGATGCCGATCAAGTGGTCGACCTTGGAGGAAAATGGATTATGCCAGGTCTAGTGAATGC
>NZ_JAWRYR010000402.1:0-266 GCF_046940275.1 Pantoea sp. SIMBA_079
GGATCGGCCTCGGGCGCGTCGGGCGCCTCGGGGGCGGCCGGCGGAGTCGGCGGCGCGGGCGCCGGCCTGGCGTCGGCGATCAGCGTCTCGACCGAGCCGGTGGTGATCGGGTGATAGCCCGGACGGGCGCGCGCGAAGATCTCCTTCGCCAGCACCAGGCCCGGCTCGGTCTGCACCAGCGCAGTGTAGATCGGCATGATCAGCTTGCGACGGCCGACGCGCTCGGTGAACGCGGCCAGCGCCTCGTTGGCCTGCGTGTAGCCGCT
>NZ_JAWRYR010000403.1:0-266 GCF_046940275.1 Pantoea sp. SIMBA_079
GCAGCGGTGACGCAGCTGCCTCCGGTGCCGGGGACAACTGCGTTGGTGAGAATGTGGTCGCCGTTGTCCGGGGTCCGCACGGTCACCGAGTAGGTGATCGTCGCCGTCGCGCCCACCGCGAGCGGGCCGGACCACGAGAGGATGTTGCCGTTCACCGACGCGCCGTTGCTTGCGTCGCCGTTGTAGGCGGCATCGTCGAGCACGCGGGCGAGGTTGTCAGTGAAGGAGGCCGGGTTCGCGGCCGTGAACGGCACCGTGCCCGTGTT
>NZ_JAWRYR010000404.1:0-266 GCF_046940275.1 Pantoea sp. SIMBA_079
CGGTGCGCTGGCGAACAATTCTTCGCGCAATTCGACGCGGCTGACGCCAGCGGCTGCCAGCAGGTCCAGAAACTGCTCCTGGCCACGTTGGCGCACAAAGTCGGCGCCGTAGCTGGAGAGACTGATGGAAACGGGGTTCGCGTGCATTGTTCTTGTCCTTATGAAACCGGTTTCATTTTTTGATCAACAGCAGCAGGCACAAACCTGCTGTTTCTTACTGGGGTTGGGTTGAACCGCGGATGATCAGGTTGGCTTTGAAGTCGATG
>NZ_JAWRYR010000405.1:0-266 GCF_046940275.1 Pantoea sp. SIMBA_079
GATGTTCTCCATCCAGTGGCGATAGGTGCTGGTCCAGTTCGGCGGGACGAACTTCACTTCGCCTCTCTCGACCAGGTCCATGCCGCGCTTGGCGAAGCCGTCCATCGCGACGAACCACTGGTCGGTCAGATACGGCTCGATGACCTGGCCGGTGCGGTCGCCGCGCGGGACCTGCAGCTTGTGCGGCTTCGTTTCCACCAGGAAACCGCCGGCTTCGAGATCGGCGAGCACGGCCTTGCGCGCGTCGAAGCGATCGAGGCCGCGGT
>NZ_JAWRYR010000406.1:0-266 GCF_046940275.1 Pantoea sp. SIMBA_079
CTCTATTTTTATGGTGCAGGCGACAGGTATTGCGGTGGATTCTGGGGGCGCTGCGCGGCCCATCTCGACGCGAGGCCGCTCTCACAGGCGATCGCGGTCCTTGTGGGAGCGGCCTTGTGTCGCGATGGACTGCACAGCAGCCCCAATGGCTTCAGCGCTGAACTGGCATCGGCCGCTGATGCTCGGCCCGGCGCCCCAGCACCTCATACACTGACGGGTACGCCGGCCGTTCCACATAGCGCCCCGCGCCCGGTTCGGCACGCAGG
>NZ_JAWRYR010000407.1:0-266 GCF_046940275.1 Pantoea sp. SIMBA_079
GCCGGTTCCAGCGTCTGGACCGACCTGCTAGCCAACGGCGGCAGCCTGGCTGACGTAGCGGCTGCCATCTCGGTTTCGGCCGAGGCTCAGACACTGGATACGTCGAACGGTACCTTCGTTGAGAACCTGTACGAAGCTGCCCTGGGTCGCGAAGCTGACGAAGCTGGCCTGCAGAACTGGGTATCCCAGTTGTTCAACGGCGCTAGCCGGGCCGACATCGCTCAAGCGATCGTAGGCTCTGCCGAAGCTGCCTCGAAAGCCAACTC
>NZ_JAWRYR010000408.1:0-266 GCF_046940275.1 Pantoea sp. SIMBA_079
GGGTGACGTTCCAGCCGTCGTTCTTCCGGGCCCGGGACGCGGTGCTGTCGGGCGACGCCAAGCGCGATCGCGCGACCGTCCGCGCCTGGCTCACCGAGCGCGGAATTCCGGTCGAAGCGCGGAACGACTGACGCTCCGTGCGTCGACGGGCGGGACCTGCCGGCCAGCCCGGTGCGCCGGCCAGCCTGACCCCGATAAAGACTCACGCTGTGTCGTGGAGTGCGACGCCCGGCGACTGCATCTCCGCGCGCAGATGTCGCGCGACG
>NZ_JAWRYR010000409.1:0-266 GCF_046940275.1 Pantoea sp. SIMBA_079
GGCGATCGACAGCAGCAGCATCTCCAGCGCGTAGCCGATCTGCACACCGTATTCGGTGACGATGTGCTTCGGCAGCAGGCCGAAGGCGAGCAGGGTGAACACCGCCGTGCCGAGCAGGAACATCGACCACGCCAGCAGCAGCAGCTTGGCCGGCGCATAGCCCTGGCGCAGCACGTAGACGGTGGCGATGACGATGCCGGCGACGCCGGCCAGCACCGCGCGCGATGCGATCGGCGTCGACAGGCGCAGCGGCAGCCACAGCGACG
>NZ_JAWRYR010000410.1:0-266 GCF_046940275.1 Pantoea sp. SIMBA_079
GACAGTGAGCTCTACAACGCGGGCATCGTTGATGTGTTTCACCGATTTCCGAAGATGTATGTGGTGAGGCCGCAGTTTTTTATTCCCATAATCACGCTGTTACGCAACGCAGCAATGAAGTCGCTTCAATACAAGTCCGAGCTGGCATTGGTGAGGGCGCAAAACATTGACATTACACACTTCGAATCCCAGCTTGACGACTTCAAGAATTCGTTCGGACGCAACTGGCGTCTCGCTTCCGAAGGCTTTGAAGAGGCCGTTAAGCG
>NZ_JAWRYR010000411.1:0-266 GCF_046940275.1 Pantoea sp. SIMBA_079
GACCCTCGACAAGACCGTCACCCCAAGCACGGTCATCCCCGGCGGCACCAGCCTGGTGCAGCTGTCCGCCCAGACGCCGAGCGGCACCAGCTCCGTGCGGCCGAACACCATCGTCGTCAGCGAGCCGCAGGACACCGCGAACGCGCCGTACTGGAACGCCTTCGACGCCACCTCCATCGCTCCGACGGCCGTGCCGTCGGGGTCGACCCTGACGATCGAGTACACCACCGACGGCACCACCTGGAAGACGCTGACCGTCGTGGATG
>NZ_JAWRYR010000412.1:0-266 GCF_046940275.1 Pantoea sp. SIMBA_079
CTGGCCGGACTCGACCCGCGCGCTCAGGCCGAGCAGGGCGATCCGCGCCTTGAGCGCTTCGGCATCGCCGGAGCCGCTGAACGAGCCGGCCTGCAGCAGATAGCGGGCATCGCCTGTGGCGGCTGCGCCCGGCGTGGTCGACGCGGCGGCCGTCGTGCGCGGCGGCGTCGCCGGCGTTTCGGACAGCGGGCGCGGGCCGTCGGCCGGGGCGTCGCTGGCGAGATCCGCCGCGTCGGGATTGCGCGCCTGCAAGGCGGCCTGCTGCT
>NZ_JAWRYR010000413.1:0-266 GCF_046940275.1 Pantoea sp. SIMBA_079
CTTCCTGGCCTTCGGGCGAGACGCGCAGGGCGGCGATCAGACGGGCGTTGGCCTGGTCGAGCTGGTCGCGGTCGGACGTCGCCACCACGTCGCGCACCAGGCGTTTGGCGCCGGCGGCGGCTGTCGGCCCGGCCTTGAGGAGCAGCGCGATCTGGCGCTCGACGGCGGCGTCGAGCGCGTCGGACTCGACTACCTCGTGCAGCAGGCCGAGGCGCAGCGCCTGGGCGGCGTCGAAGCGTTCGGCGGTCGCGAAATAGCGCCGTGCG
>NZ_JAWRYR010000414.1:0-266 GCF_046940275.1 Pantoea sp. SIMBA_079
GGCGCCGATGCGGCCGTTCCAGTCCTGGCCGCCGTCGGCGACCGAACGCCCGCCGAAGCCGATGCGGAACTCGTCGTGGACCAGGTCCGGGGATCGCGTCACGTACTTGAGCAGGCCGCCGATCGCGCCGGCGCCGTAGAGCGTGCCCTGCGGGCCGCGCAGCACTTCGACGCGGCTGATGTCGTAGGGCAGCAGGTCCAGCATCAGCGAACCCGCGCTCTGGTAGATGCCGCTCGAGCCGACGGGCACCTCGTCGATGTACGTGG
>NZ_JAWRYR010000415.1:0-266 GCF_046940275.1 Pantoea sp. SIMBA_079
GGTGGCGTCGCTGCTGATGATCTCGATCACCTACGTGATCGGGCAGATGACCGGCGCCGGCGTGGCGTTCTCGCGCTTCCTCGAGGTCGACCCCAATACCGGCCTGCTGATCGCGTCGGGCGTGGTGTTCGTGTACGCGGTGCTGGGCGGCATGAAGGGCATCACCTACACCCAGGTGGCGCAGTACATCGTGCTGATCATCGCCTACACCATCCCGGCGGTGTTCATCTCGATGCAGCTGACCGGCAATCCGATCCCGCAGTTGG
>NZ_JAWRYR010000416.1:0-266 GCF_046940275.1 Pantoea sp. SIMBA_079
CTGATAAAATGAAGTTAAAGGACTGCGTCATGATTAAGAAAATTTTTGCCCTTCCGGTCATCGAACAAATCTCCCCTGTCCTCTCCCGTCGTAAACTGGATGAACTGGACCTCATTGTGGTCGATCATCCCCAGGTAAAAGCCTCTTTTGCATTACAGGGCGCACACCTTCTCTCGTGGAAACCTGCGGGTGAAGAAGAAGTTCTGTGGTTGAGCAACAACACACCGTTCAAAAATGGCATCGCTATTCGCGGTGGCGTACCGGTT
>NZ_JAWRYR010000417.1:0-265 GCF_046940275.1 Pantoea sp. SIMBA_079
GGCGTCGATCAGACGATAATTTTGCATCACCAGACCACCCTGCCGCAGGGCCATGATTTCTGCATGTGCGGTGGGATCATGGCGACCAATCGGGCGGTTCCAGCCTTCGCCGATTACCCGATTGTTATGCACTAATACCGCGCCGACCGGCACTTCCCGCTCATCCCAGGCACGTTTCGCCAGCGTCAGCGCGTGACGCATCCAGTATTCGTGGCTAAATTCGACTTCAGACAAAAAGAAAACTCCGGTTATAAAAGCGCGGCGC
>NZ_JAWRYR010000418.1:0-265 GCF_046940275.1 Pantoea sp. SIMBA_079
CTTAAAACCATCACCAGTGTGGGTGGGTGTTTGAGTGTATTGCTGTAAAGTATCTATTAGTTAATTGGAGTGAAGTATGGAGACGCCTGCAGGAACAGCGCAGAACGTAAGACGCAACAAGCGGCGCGACAGCGACGGTTGTGGCTTACGTCGTGCCCGCGGAAAGCGTAGTGAATTTTTACGATTTAGGAGCCGATATTATGCTAGGTATCTATGGTAAGTGCCAGGCACTCAAACAATTTATTAAAATGATTGGACATTACTT
>NZ_JAWRYR010000419.1:0-265 GCF_046940275.1 Pantoea sp. SIMBA_079
GGCGAATGTCATGGCGCTTGTTCAGTTCCACGAAATCGTAGGCCTGAAGGATCATGTAGTTGAATTCGAGGAATGAGAGCGACTGCTCACGATCGAGGCGCGTCTTCACCGAATCGAACGAAAGCATGCGATTGACCGAGAAATGACGGCCGACATCGCGCAGGAATTCCAGATAGTTGATGTTGCGCAGCCAGTCGGCATTGTTGACCATCAGGGCGTCGGTCGGGCCATCACCAAAGGTAAGGTAGTTGGCAAAGACACGCTT
>NZ_JAWRYR010000420.1:0-265 GCF_046940275.1 Pantoea sp. SIMBA_079
GTGCACGATGCCCAGCGCGGTGTAGCAGTCGCGGATTTCCGGCACCAGCACGCGCACCGCACGCACGTCGTAGATCTGGCTGAACTCCAGGCCTTTGCGCTGCATCTTGCGCCAGATCGAATAGATATGTTTCGCCCGCCCACTGATGTCGGCATTTACGCCAGTGGCGAGCAACTCGTTCTGCAGCTGGCTCATCACGTCGCTGATGAAGCGCTCGCGGTCCAGCCGCCGCTCATGCAACAGCTTGGCGATCTGCTTGTACTGG
>NZ_JAWRYR010000421.1:0-265 GCF_046940275.1 Pantoea sp. SIMBA_079
CGCCGTGGCCCGGAGGCCGGGACGGCGGAACGTGCGGACGGGAGGAGCGATCACCTGGCCTGCGCAGCCTGCAACGCGTCGAGCACGGCCTGGGCATGGCCGGGGACCTTGACCTTGCGCCACTCGGCGACGATGGCGTCGTCGGGGTCGATCACGAAGGTGCTCCGCTCGACACCCATGACCTTGCGGCCATACATGTTCTTCTCGCGGATCACGTCGAATGCGCGGCACAGCGCTTCGTCCGTGTCGCTGACCAGCGGAAAGG
>NZ_JAWRYR010000422.1:0-265 GCF_046940275.1 Pantoea sp. SIMBA_079
GGACTGCGCAAATTACTTCTACTGATGTATTAAATTATAATAATGGATATGCGGCATCTACAGCTTTACCTAGAATTGCTACTGAAGGTGGAACTACTGCTGTAAATGCTATTACTTCATCATTATCTCAGTCTAATGCTATTAGCAGATACTTTTATAATGATTTGATGGCTAATTTTAATTACGATTTAACAAATGATTTGAATTTAAAATTAGTAGTAGGTTACAATGTACAACAGTCAGAATCTAAAATTACTTCTGTAAG
>NZ_JAWRYR010000423.1:0-265 GCF_046940275.1 Pantoea sp. SIMBA_079
GACGACGGGCTGGAAACTTCGGCACTCTAACGGTTCATCGGTCGGGAAAATCCGCTAAAGTCCCTGGGGTTGGCCACAAGCCAGCTCCAAGGACACCGGAGATTCCATGAAAAAGCTCTTTATGCTGTGTTGCGCATCCCTGCTTGCAGCCTGTTCCAGCCAAACCCCACACAGCCAGGCCAGCCTGGACGGTGAAGTCTTCTACCTGCAGCGCATTGCCCTGCCGCCTGCCGCCACCCTGAGCGTGGAACTGCAGGATGTGTCG
>NZ_JAWRYR010000424.1:0-265 GCF_046940275.1 Pantoea sp. SIMBA_079
CTGGGCTTCTGGGCCAGCGTGCGGCTGGGCTTCGATGTCTTCTTCCGCAAGCCGGAGAACACGGTGCCGGCCGGCGACATCCCGGTCGTCGCGCTGACCCGCGCGGATCTCGACGCGGCGCCGGACCGCAGCCTCTGGCGCCTGGGCCACTCGACCGTGCTGCTGAAGCTGCGTGGCGGCTACTGGCTCACCGACCCGGTCTTCTCCAAGCGCGCGTCGCCGGTGCAGTGGGCCGGTCCGGCGCGGTTCCACGCCCCGCCGATCG
>NZ_JAWRYR010000425.1:0-265 GCF_046940275.1 Pantoea sp. SIMBA_079
CTGCCGCGCAAGCGCGATCCGGGCCCGCGTTTCCCGTGGGCACAGGTGCTCGCAGCGGTGGACCTGCAACGCCGCAGCTGACGCCCGCCCGACGCGCACGCCACGCGGGCACACGGGGCTTCAGCGCCGGCCTCCTATAATTGCCGTCGCCCGTCCGCGCGCCGGGCGAGTCCCTGCCGCCGACCGAAGACGCCGATGACGCCCCCCGTATCCGAACTGATCGACCTGCTGTCGCTCGAACGGCTGGAAGACAACCTGTTCCGCG
>NZ_JAWRYR010000426.1:0-265 GCF_046940275.1 Pantoea sp. SIMBA_079
GGGTGGCCTTCGCGGTCGTCGGGCGTGACCGGGAAGTTCGGCACGATCAGCTGCGCCTGCCTGCGCAGATCGAAGGGCGAGGGCAGCGACGCGGTCTCGGCGTGATCCGGCAAACCGGTATCGATGGCGAAGGACTGGAAATCGCCGCCGCCGGTCAGCGTCGCCGAGGTCATGACCACC
Organism: Pantoea sp. SIMBA_079; assembly: GCF_046940275.1. NCBI lineage: Bacteria > Pseudomonadati > Pseudomonadota > Gammaproteobacteria > Enterobacterales > Erwiniaceae > Pantoea > Pantoea sp. SIMBA_079. The sequence goes on from NZ_JAWRYR010000426.1 coordinate 181, forward strand.
GAGTCGACGTCCTTCCACAGCAGTTGCCGCAACACCTGCGCGGCCGAGACCGGCGAGCAATGGCAGACCAGATCGCCTTCGCGGG
>NZ_JAWRYR010000427.1:0-265 GCF_046940275.1 Pantoea sp. SIMBA_079
CTGGCAAAAATGATCGAGCACTCGCAATGCTCGATATCGACGAATTCAAAAGTATTAACGACGATCACGGACATCAATCTGGCGACAAGGTCCTTCAAGAGATCGCGAAACGTATTGTCGACGTTCTTCATCCGAGCGATTTTATCGCTCGTTCCGGTGGAGAGGAATTCGTCATCATTTTCGGTGAAAAAGGTAGCATGTCACCGGAAATTGCTGCCGAAAGGATTCGTCAGGCCGTTGCCGGCAAATCGTTCCGAATTGGCGT
>NZ_JAWRYR010000428.1:0-265 GCF_046940275.1 Pantoea sp. SIMBA_079
CAGGAATAATATTGTTTACCGCAATTGTCAGTTCACGCTCAATACCATCGTGAATCAGCACTGTGTTGCGCTTTAATGCTTCCAGGTCGCCAAGAATAGTTTTGCTATGTTCGATGAAGTAACTTCCCGCTGGCGATAATTCAATATAGCGTCCCTTACGAATGAACAGTTCAACGCCCAGGCTCTCTTCCGCTTTCTTGATGGTGTAACTGATGGCGGAAGGGACTTTATTTAACTGCTCGGCTGCGGTGGTAATGCTCTGGTG
>NZ_JAWRYR010000429.1:0-265 GCF_046940275.1 Pantoea sp. SIMBA_079
CCCAAAGCGATGCACAACGTGCTCGTTGCGGCTCGCCATCGTCGCGATGAAGGCGCCGGCCTCCAGATCGCGCTCGCCACGGAAGATCGCGTAGGTCACGCCCTTCTTCGTCTGGCGGGCGAGGAAGTTGCGCAGGCCGATGCCACGGAAGTGGCCGGTCAGGCGGATGCCTTCTGGCGTCTCGCGCGCGGACAAGTCCTTGCGCACACGCCCGGCCTGGATGTCGTACTCGGCCTGGATGTCCCGACGCGCCTCCACCGGAATG
>NZ_JAWRYR010000430.1:0-265 GCF_046940275.1 Pantoea sp. SIMBA_079
GCTCGCGCGCACGCTCGGCACGCTGTTGCGCAACGGCGTGCCGCTGATCGGCGCGCTGGGCATCGGCCGCAACGTGCTCGGCAACCTCGCGCTGGCGGACGACGTCGACACCGCCGCGACCGAGGTCAAGAACGGCGTGGCCCTGTCGACGGCGCTGGGCCGCGGCAAGCGGTTTCCGCGTCTGGCGATGCAGATGATCCAGGTCGGCGAGGAATCCGGCGCGCTCGACGCGATGCTGCTCAAGACCGCGGACACCTTCGAGCAG
>NZ_JAWRYR010000431.1:0-265 GCF_046940275.1 Pantoea sp. SIMBA_079
CGTGACCGAGTCCAGCCCCGCCATGATGTGCATCAGCGTCGACTTGCCCGAACCGCTCGGGCCCATGATGGCGGTGAACCGCCCGGCCGGGATCCCGATGGTCACGTCGTCGAGTGCGCTCACGCGCCCCGCGCCACTGCCATAAGTCTTCGTGGCTGCTTCGACGCGCGCCACCGTATCCGTGAGAGTCAGCGCCATGCCCTCAACGCTAGGGAGGCGGACCAGCGCGGCGGATCGGGCGGCGGGCCCATCCTGTGTCCTCCCT
>NZ_JAWRYR010000432.1:0-265 GCF_046940275.1 Pantoea sp. SIMBA_079
CTTGGCATCGACTAGGTCCGCGCCCGAACACCAGGCCTTGATGCCGTCGACGCGGCCCGCACCCGCACCGGTGCGCGCGAACGTCAGCCGCGCATCCGGCGGCTCCGCGGCCCAGACCGCGTACAGCGCATCGGCAATCGGCCCGGGCGCGTGGTCGAGTTCGGCGAGGATGGCGCGGGCATCGTAGTGCGCTTCCATCACCTTGACGCCGCAAACGTCCTCGCGCGCGATCGCCGCCAGCGTGCGCCAGCGCGACAACGTGTCG
>NZ_JAWRYR010000433.1:0-264 GCF_046940275.1 Pantoea sp. SIMBA_079
GTAGAAGTCATCATCGGCCCGGCCAGCCAGATCGTGAGCGCGCCGATCGAATCCGTCGGGGAGGACGAGTTTGAAGACCTAACGGTGCTCGCGGAGCTGAGAAGGAGGACCGCGCATCTGCAGCCGAGCCGTCCTCTGACTGAGCCGCAACCCGATTCGGATCCTCACCTGCAGTTGGAGTAGTGGTCCGCGGAGTTTGATGGATATCCGCGGTACGGAACGTGAAACCCCCTCGCCGAACCCGCATGAGACGAGGGCCGTTGG
>NZ_JAWRYR010000434.1:0-264 GCF_046940275.1 Pantoea sp. SIMBA_079
CGTTAACCACCATCAAACAGGATTTTCGCCTGCTGGGGCAAACCAGCGTGGACCGCTTGCTGCAACTCTCTCAGGGCCAGGCGGTGAAGGGCAATCAGCTGTTGCCCGTCTCACTGGTGAAAAGAAAAACCACCCTGGCGCCCAATACGCAAACCGCCTCTCCCCGCGCGTTGGCCGATTCATTAATGCAGCTGGCACGACAGGTTTCCCGACTGGAAAGCGGGCAGTGAGCGCAACGCAATTAATGTAAGTTAGCTCACTCAT
>NZ_JAWRYR010000435.1:0-264 GCF_046940275.1 Pantoea sp. SIMBA_079
TGACGACCGCCGCCTGGCGCACCCCCTCCGGGAGGGTGCTGCTCAGCGACTGGGACACCGGCTCGCTGGAGCGCTGGTACGCCGAGCACGGGCAGGACCTGCCCATCGTCGGACCGGCCGACCCCGTGATGGCGGCCTCCGGCTTCTCCGTCCTCAGCGCACCGCCCGAGGACAAGGCCGTGGTCACGGACTTCGACAGCCTCCTCGGCGAGCTCGGCCGCATCCGCTCGCGCGGCTACGCCCTGCTCGACGAGGAGCTCGAGC
>NZ_JAWRYR010000436.1:0-264 GCF_046940275.1 Pantoea sp. SIMBA_079
GTGAGTGGGGCCGGTCGCCGGGCGGATGGGGTGCAGGCGCAGGCCGGGGAGCCGCGCCGCACGCGTGGTCGGCTTGGGCTCTGCGCCGAACTCGAGCGGGGACGCCGCAGACCCGACGGTGATGGGCTCCTTCACGATGTCGCCGCGAGCCGTGTCCGCGATGTCGAGCACGACGGCGGTGACGTTGTCCGGGGCGCCCGCATCCAGGCTCTGCTTCAGGAGCCGCTCCGCGACCTGCTTGGGGCCGTCCTTGGAGGCGAGCGC
>NZ_JAWRYR010000437.1:0-264 GCF_046940275.1 Pantoea sp. SIMBA_079
TGGCCCGCCAAGGCCTTGGTGAACGCCGGCGCGATCGTGTGCGTGAACTGAACATCGGCCATCGGCGGCGGGTGGAAATTGCCCGCGCGCTGCTGCATGAACCGCGCCTGCTGCTGCTGGACGAAGCCAGCGTCGGCCTCGACCCGGCCAGCCGCCTGGCGCTTAACCAGCACCTGCGCCGGTTGTGCCGCGAGCAGCAGCTCAGTGTGCTGTGGGCCACTCACCTGCTGGACGAAGTGCAGCCCAGCGATGACCTGTTGATTC
>NZ_JAWRYR010000438.1:0-264 GCF_046940275.1 Pantoea sp. SIMBA_079
CGTGCGTGATAGAATTGGTTCAACCGAACCCGGAGTCTACCATGCTTCCTTTGTTACTGGCTTCCAGCTCTGCCTATCGCCGCGAACTGCTCGCACGCCTGCACCTGTCCTTCACCTGGGCAAGCCCCGATATAGACGAGCAACGCCTGGATGGTGAGCCGCCCGCAGAGCTGGTGCGCCGGCTGGCCAGGCAAAAGGCCGAGGCATTGGCAGGCAGCTACCCTGGGCACCTGATTATCGGCTCGGACCAGGTTGCAGTATTGG
>NZ_JAWRYR010000439.1:0-264 GCF_046940275.1 Pantoea sp. SIMBA_079
GGATTTCACGCAGCGCGACACGCCACCAGTCCTTCAGCCTGATTTCCTGCAAGGCAAGCGCGCGGATGATCAGCGACGTTGCCTGCGAGCCGGAATTGCCGCCCGAAGACATGATGAGCGGGATGAAGAGCGTCAGCACCAGCGCCTTTTCCAGTTCCGCCTCGAAATGCTGCATGGCGCTTGCCGTCAGCATTTCGCCGAGGAACAGGATGCCGAGCCAGCCGGCACGCTTCTTCAGCATCTCGCCGAAGCCGATGCGCATAT
>NZ_JAWRYR010000440.1:0-264 GCF_046940275.1 Pantoea sp. SIMBA_079
GTAAGCAAACATATTAAAGGAAGGCTTTTGGATGAATGTAAAGTGCTTTTGTTGCAGACTACCTGGACTTTAGAGCAGATAAGTTATGCGGTAGGATTTTCCGACCAGCCGAATTTTAATTTTTTCTTTAAGAAGAATACGGGATTTACTCCAAATGCTTTTAGGAAAAGTATTTTACAGTAAATTTTTCTATTTGATCACATAGAGATTCTTCCTTCGTCAGAATGACAATCAACTACATCAATGGTTTTTTCATTTAAAAAT
>NZ_JAWRYR010000441.1:0-264 GCF_046940275.1 Pantoea sp. SIMBA_079
CTGGGTGCGACCAACCCGAAGGACGCCGCGCCGGGCACGATCCGCGCCGATTTCGCCGATTCCATCGACGCCAACGCCGCCCACGGCTCGGATTCGGTCGAGAACGCGCAGACCGAGATCGCGTATTTCTTCAAGAACGACGAAGTCGTTTCCCGCTGAGTGATCAGCCCGTGACCGAGGTCGCCGCCGACATGACTGCCGCCAAGCAGAACCTGCTCGACCTCGATCGCGAGGGACTGGAGCGCTTCTTCGCCGAGACCCTCG
>NZ_JAWRYR010000442.1:0-264 GCF_046940275.1 Pantoea sp. SIMBA_079
TGCGCCGGTGATGCCAGCGATCAGCTTGGCCCGCGTAAGCGCCCGGCTATGGGCGTGTGTGGGGTCGAGGACGACGAGGATGCTGCGGACGGCTTGCATGGGCGTTAACTCCCTTCGATGATGGCGACCAGTGCCTGACTATAGTCGGCGCTTTCCCCTCCAGCGCTTGATGTACATCAAGCATAGTCACTGGCGTCGCCAGCCGCCGCCGGTATAATCGCCGACCCTGCCTGTTCTGTGTGGTTGCACGCTTATGTCCCTGAT
>NZ_JAWRYR010000443.1:0-264 GCF_046940275.1 Pantoea sp. SIMBA_079
TGCCAGCCGTGGCGGAACGCCCACGCCGCAGCCCGATCGCCATCGCCGACGGCGCTCGTCGGCGCGCGGAAGCTGCGCAAGGCCTGCACGCCTGCCGCGTCGAGCATCCGGTCGTAGATGCGGATGTCGTCGAAATCGCTGCCACGCAGGAAGTTGTAGCGGCTCTGCACCTGGTGCGGCGCCAGCACGCGCGCCGCGAGGCCGAACTGGTCGAGGCCCGCGTCGTAGTCGAACGAGGCCTGCGCGTTTGCCGGACGATCCTCG
>NZ_JAWRYR010000444.1:0-264 GCF_046940275.1 Pantoea sp. SIMBA_079
CATGGGCTATTCGAAGGAAATGCCGATCGAGCGCTATTTCCGCGACGCCAAGATCACCGAGATCTACGAGGGCACCAGCGAGATCCAGCGCCTGGTCATCGCCCGCAACGAAACCGGGCTGCGCTGAGCCCGGCATGACGGCCCTGCGCGCCAGCGCCGTGGCTCGCCGCCGCCCGCGTCGCCGCTGCGACCGCGCGGCGGCCGCCGTCGTCCCCGATCCCGTCGCCCGTCGCGCCGTGCGCGCGCCGGCGATCGTCGCCCTCT
>NZ_JAWRYR010000445.1:0-264 GCF_046940275.1 Pantoea sp. SIMBA_079
ATAGGCGACATATTTCTTGTCGAACAGGTTGCTGACATTGACCTGCAACGCCGAGTTATCGAGAAACTCATAGGTAAACGCGGCGTCGAACACCACATTACCGCTCGTGCCCGACGTATTGTCCGGCGTAAAGTAATAGGCGCCGATATAGCGGCCGCCGACGCCGAACGTCATGTCGCCGCGCCGACCACTGCCCTCAACCTTGTAGTTCGCCCAAAGTGAGGCCAGGTGTTTGGAAACAAACTGCGGACGGTTGCCCTCGTT
>NZ_JAWRYR010000446.1:0-264 GCF_046940275.1 Pantoea sp. SIMBA_079
GGTGTGTCGCATCTATCCGGTAGAAATCAACCCGCATATCCCGCTGCGGCCAGACAGCAAAGACTGCCCGCCGGAGGCCTGGCAACAGGGGCCGGAGCTGATTCACGGCACGCAGCTGGTCGATGTGGAACTGCAGGCGCTGGTCCAGGCTTCGCGCCAGGCCGACCGCGATGACATTGCCGCCAAGGTAGCGGTGTGCCAGGCGTTGGGCATGACGACCAGTGCGCTCAAGGGCAACGGTTTTACCGCCTACTTGCCGGATAT
>NZ_JAWRYR010000447.1:0-264 GCF_046940275.1 Pantoea sp. SIMBA_079
CGGCGTTCCTCGCGCTGGGCTTCACCCCGGCGTTGTGCGCGACCTTCCTCAAGCAGCACGCGCCGCCCGGCGAGCGCAAGAGCAATGTCGTCGTCCGCACGTTCAACAAGTACTACGACAAGGTCAACCGGACCTACGTCGGCCACATCGGCAGCGCCGTGGGGCACGCGCCGCGCTGGATGGCGGTGTTCGTGGTGCTGTGCGTGGTCTGCGGCTTCCTCTACATCAAGCTGTCCAGCAGCTTCGTGCCCGAGGAAGACCAGG
>NZ_JAWRYR010000448.1:0-263 GCF_046940275.1 Pantoea sp. SIMBA_079
GCTGGCATCTCGACGAGAAGCACGCGCAACTCGACGGGCAGCCGATGTCGGCATCGCTGTTCGATGTCGGCGTGTTCGCGTTCCACAATGCGCACGCGCTCGCGGCGCAGGACCGCGGCCCGTATCTCTACCTGCCCAAGCTGGAATCGATGGAAGAGGCCGCGTTGTGGCAGCGGGTGCTCGGCCATCTGGAGCGCGCGCTCGGCCTGCCAGACGGGCAGATCAAGGTCACCGTGCTGATCGAGACCCTGCCGGCGGCGTTC
>NZ_JAWRYR010000449.1:0-263 GCF_046940275.1 Pantoea sp. SIMBA_079
AGTTGGTTATCCAAAGTCCAATCCACCACAATATCCCGGCGCGGTTGCCATGCTTGACGGAACGACTTTCCTTTGCGGCGACGTGCCGCGCCTAGACGAGGCCGGATTCTCATCCGGCCTCGTGACCCGTCTGGACAGCCGGGGGCAGCGAATCGACGAGCGACTAATGCGGCCTAACAATGAGTCACAACGCGCATACCAAAGATCCACGTGCGCCACATGTCTTCGGTCGGACGATAGACTAATAATGGTCGGTCTGGCGT
>NZ_JAWRYR010000450.1:0-263 GCF_046940275.1 Pantoea sp. SIMBA_079
CTCCAGGTCGCGCACCAGCGCGTCCAGCGCCGCCTCGACGGTCCGGTTGACGACCTCCTCCGGCTCGCCGTCGAGGTGAAGCTCGGCGACCTCCACCTCCCCGGGACGCCCGTGTGCCAGGTAGACCGTACCGGCCGGCTTGCCCTCCTGCTCTCCCGGGCCGCCGGCGCCGGTGACGGCGGCGACGACGTCGGCGCTCAGCAGGCGCCCCACCCCGTCGGCCATCTGCCGGGCGCACGGCTCGGTGATCACGGGCCCCGGCG
>NZ_JAWRYR010000451.1:0-263 GCF_046940275.1 Pantoea sp. SIMBA_079
TGCCAATGATTTATTGGTTGACATCATTCCACAATTGGACAAGCTGAAAATGCCAGATGGCTATTCCTATAAATTATCAGGAGAAAAAGAATCGGAAGGCGATGCACTGGGAGGAAACTTTATTTCAGTAATTATTTTGAGTACATTCCTGTTTATTGCGGTATTGCTGCTTCAGTTTAAAACGTTTAAAGGGATCATCATCGTATTATCAATTATTCCCTTAGGTATTTTGGGAGGAGTCTTATTGTTGTTGATTAATGGAG
>NZ_JAWRYR010000452.1:0-263 GCF_046940275.1 Pantoea sp. SIMBA_079
GGGCCATGGCCCAGAAGATCCGCTCGGTGTCGCGCGCGTCCATCCCAGCGATAACGGGGCACAGCAGGTCGCGGACGATCCCGAGGGCGGCGGGCGACGTGTGGACGAACCCCATCCCTGTGACGCCGCCGGCTTCGAGCCGCACCACGAGCACGCCGGTGCTGTCCCAGGTGATGGTCCCGTCGCTCTCCGGGCGCTCGCGGCCGCCGGTCGCGGTGGGCACCGCGTACGCCTCCGCCCGGATCGAGCGGAGGCGCACGTCC
>NZ_JAWRYR010000453.1:0-263 GCF_046940275.1 Pantoea sp. SIMBA_079
GGCGGCCTCGCCGCCTCGCTCCTCGGGTTCGCCCTGGCGGGGGCGTTCCTGGCGCCCGGTCTGATCGCCGGCTACGTCTCGGCGGATGCGCATGCCGACGCTTCCATGCGCACCGAGGCGAACGGCTGGATGGACACGGCGGTTCAGCTCGGAACGGCACTGGGCGCGCTCCTCTACGGGGCAACTGCCGACGTCGCTGGGCCGTCCGTCGCCTTGGTGGCGAGCGCCCTGGCGCCGGCTCTCGTCTTGGCCTGCTGCGTTCC
>NZ_JAWRYR010000454.1:0-263 GCF_046940275.1 Pantoea sp. SIMBA_079
GACGCGGTGCAGCAGGCCTTGCAGGCGCTGGTGCCCGAGTACGAGCGCCGGGTCGAGGCGGATGGTCGCGAGACCGCGGACCAGTGGATCGCCGAACAGGCACGTGAAATGGGCGAGCGCGAAGGCGCGGATGCCCGGCGCCTGGTCGATTCGCTGAGCACCGTGCAGCACGCCCCGGTCACGTCCTAGGGTCGCCCCCAGTTGTTGCGTCGACCGGCCGGCGGAATACTCCAAGCGTCGGTTCGATCCAGCAAGACCAACCG
>NZ_JAWRYR010000455.1:0-263 GCF_046940275.1 Pantoea sp. SIMBA_079
GGGCATCGACCAGCGCCTGGCGCATGTCGAGGATACGCTTGCGCATCACTTCGACTTCTTCGGCCCACTGGGCATTCAGGCCAGCATCGCTCAGTACGCCGGCAACCAGCTGGGCGCCGAAGTTGGGCGGGCTGGAGTAGTTGCGGCGCACGGTGGCCTTCAGTTGGCCAAGCACGCTCTGGGCAGTGGCCTCGTCATCGCACACCACCGACAGGCCGCCCACCCGCTCACCATACAGCGAGAAGATTTTCGAGAAGGAGTTG
>NZ_JAWRYR010000456.1:0-263 GCF_046940275.1 Pantoea sp. SIMBA_079
CGGGTTGACGATGCGAATAGCTTCGAGCAGGTTGACTGCACCCAGGCCGGTAATTTCGGCGGTGGTCAGTGGCTGCTCGAACGACACACCGACAAAGCTTTGCGCAGCGAGGTTATAGACCTCGGTAGCTTCGGTGGTTTGCAGCAGGCGGATGCTGGCAGACAGGTCGGTGAGGTCGTACTCGACCAGGTGCAGATTGGGGTTGGTGTGGATGCCCAACTCCTCGATGCGCCAGAAGTTAACCGAGCTGGTACGACGATAGG
>NZ_JAWRYR010000457.1:0-263 GCF_046940275.1 Pantoea sp. SIMBA_079
GTATCACCCAGGCGCCGATGCGCACAATTCGCTTCATGAAGAGCGTCTCTATTCATCCGAGTAATCTCCAGGTGGCTCGTCCTGTTTCGGGTCGCCACACCGTTGGTACATTCGGTCCGTTATTGAAGTTTTCAGTGCGTTACCGAATGGCAACTCATAATGTGAAATGACATCGACGCCCATACACCATTTGACGTCATGAGGCGACAGCCCATAATTGGTTTCGAGAAAACCTAGCGCGTAGTTCATGCCTTCGTCGCATT
>NZ_JAWRYR010000458.1:0-263 GCF_046940275.1 Pantoea sp. SIMBA_079
TTTGTTAAATTACGGTTTGCTAGGCTTTTGTTCTTATCTCGGAGGTTATGGGCGAGAATTGTGTTTCTCAGATCTATTATTTCATTCCAATCTAGATCATTAATTAGATGCTTATTGTCTTTTTTAAACTTTAAAATTTTCTCTCTTAGGAATTCATTTTCTTTACATTTTGAATTGAAAAAGTCATCATATTCTTGTTTAAAAGAATACAAATCGACTATACCTTTAGCAAAATTTTCATGAACTAAGGAAAACTTTTCAGA
>NZ_JAWRYR010000459.1:0-263 GCF_046940275.1 Pantoea sp. SIMBA_079
GTCTGCTGCGCCGCGGCGCGCATGGTCTCCGTGATGTTGTGCAGTGTGTCGATGAGCGCCATGGCGGCCTGCTGGTCGGGCAGGCCGGTGCCCGCCGCGATCCGGGCCGGGATGTGCGCGAGCTGCGGACGCAGCTCCCGCCCGCGCTCGCCGATCGTGACGGTCACGACCCTCTCGTCGCTCTCGCGGCGCTCGCGCCGGACCAGCCCGGACTGCTCCATGCGGCGCAGGAGCGGGGACAGCGTCCCGGAGTCGAGCTGCAG
>NZ_JAWRYR010000460.1:0-263 GCF_046940275.1 Pantoea sp. SIMBA_079
GCTGGCCATCGACGAATTCCCGGTCTTGTTCGTGGCTGCTGCCTGCGCAGAAGGGCGTACCGTGCTGCGTGGCGCCGAAGAGCTGCGCGTGAAGGAGTCCGATCGCATCCAGGTGATGGCCGATGGCCTCATCACCTTGGGCATCAAGTGTGAGCCGACCCCGGACGGCATCATCATCGACGGCGGCCAGTTGGGCGGCGGCGAAGTGCATGGGCATGGTGACCACCGCATTGCCATGGCCTTCAGTGTGGCCTCGCTGCGCG
>NZ_JAWRYR010000461.1:0-263 GCF_046940275.1 Pantoea sp. SIMBA_079
GCCAGGGCCAGCGGCGCAGCCAGCAGCAGCGCCAGAGTCAACAACGTACGCAGCGCGCCGCTCATCACTTGTTGTCCTTAGGGTCCTTGCCCATCAGCTCCATCAGCCGCTGGGCAAACTCCGGCGTCGCCTGACGGACGCTTGCCGGCACTTCCACGGGTTCGGCCAGTACGTGCAGGGCCTCGATACTGCCGGGGGTATGGCCGATCAGGATCTGCTCCTTGCCCACCTGCACCAGCAGCAGGCGGTCACGCGGGCCGATG
>NZ_JAWRYR010000462.1:0-263 GCF_046940275.1 Pantoea sp. SIMBA_079
GCTGCGGCGGAACCGGCGGACCTGTTCCCGATCACGCGCATCCAGGGGCTTGCTGTCGAACAGGACGGCGCCGCTGGTCGGACGGGACAGGCCGAGGAGGGGCGACAGGGCCGTCGTCTTGCCTGCGCCGGACTCGCCTACGAGGCCGACACTGCGTCCGCTCTCGATCGAGAAGGACACTCCGTGGAGCGCCGGCGCCTGGGCACGTCGGTAGCGGAAGCCGGCGTCCCGCAGTTCCAGAATGGCGGTCATCGCACCTCCAG
>NZ_JAWRYR010000463.1:0-263 GCF_046940275.1 Pantoea sp. SIMBA_079
GCTCGGCGAGGCCGGCATTGTTGACCAGGCCGTCGATGCGGCCGAAGCGCGCCTGCGCCTTCGCGACGAATCCGCGGACCGAGGTCTCGCGCGACACGTCGAGCGTGGCGAAGAACGCCCGGTCGCCGACGTCCCATTCCTGCAACGCGGCCGCGCCGGCGCTGCGGTCGAGATCGCCGATCGCGACCCGTCCGCCTGCGCCGAGGATGGCCTGTGCGATGCCGCGGCCGATGCCCTGCGCGCCACCGGTGACCAGCACCACG
>NZ_JAWRYR010000464.1:0-263 GCF_046940275.1 Pantoea sp. SIMBA_079
CTGCAGCGGCGGGCTGCCGGACACGATGATCTTGTCCATCAGCCCTGTCCCTGACCCGCGGCGGCCTGCTCGTCCGGCGTCCTGGTGACCGGCAACGCGAGGGCGTGGATCTCGCGCCCCAGCAACGCGCCGAGCGTGGCGTTCACCATGCGGTGGCGGGCCAGCGTCGACTTGCCCGCGAACGACGCGCTGACGACACGCGCCTCGAAATGCACGCCGTCGTCGCCCTGCACGTCGATGACGGCATCGGGCAGACCCTGCTG
>NZ_JAWRYR010000465.1:0-263 GCF_046940275.1 Pantoea sp. SIMBA_079
GGGGCATAATGGGCGAACTTGCCGGAATTGGTCATCAGGATGGCGTCATCCTTAGCTGGCAAAATAGGTGTGACGACGACGCAAGTATCGGCGACGATGACGACGCCTGCCCTTTCCAGCGCCTGCCTGCGCCCGTCTTTCTCCAGCTCGGCCAGCGCATGACGGCCCGTACAGGCATAGAGCGGGACAGCGAGCTTGCGTTGCGCTATGGCGCGCTCCAGACGGTCGAATTCCGTTATCGAAAGATGCGGACTGCCAATGGC
>NZ_JAWRYR010000466.1:0-263 GCF_046940275.1 Pantoea sp. SIMBA_079
GCCTATCAATGAAGAGGGGCCACGGGCCTGAGAACAATGAGCAAGGTGTGGTGCCGCCATGAATGAAGCATGGGTCGATCGAGTTGTACTGAATCGTGGGCGTGGGGTGCTGAGCGGTGTGTTCACCGTTGAGCGCAAGAGCGCGGTTCGTCTGTCCGCGATGGTCGGATGGACGCTGCCCGAAAAGGGCAACATGCTTTTCGTGATCACCGGCGAATATCTGACCGAAGCAAAGGCGGCGGAAATCGGCTTCATCAAGACGT
>NZ_JAWRYR010000467.1:0-263 GCF_046940275.1 Pantoea sp. SIMBA_079
CGATCCGGAAATGGCCAAGGATCTCGTCGCCGCCGCGTTCAACGATGCGTCGAACAAGATCGACGAGGAATCGAAGTCGCGGATGGCCGGTGCGACCGCGGGCATGCCGATTCCGCCCGGCATGAAGCTGCCGTTCTGACGGACGCGCGCTTGTCCCCGACACGTTCGATGCAGATGCGCATCCTCGCGCGCCGGCGTGCCGGCGAGGCGCACCGATGAGTGAGGTGCCGCTGCTCGACCAGCTGGTCGACGCGTTCCGCGTG
>NZ_JAWRYR010000468.1:0-263 GCF_046940275.1 Pantoea sp. SIMBA_079
GAGGCGGCGTGCTGCTGCTCGCGGGCCGCGACGCGCATCGACACGAACAGGCCGAACAGATCGGCCGCGGCGCGGACGCCCGGCGGGACCGTGCGCCTGCTGCGGTGATGGCAGGCGATCAAACCCCACAGGCGACCGCCCGACAGGATCGAGATCGACATCGACGCAGCCACGCCCATGTTGGCGAGATACTCGAGATGCACCGGCGACACGCTGCGCAGCGCATGCTGGCTGAGGTCGAGCGGCGCGCCGCGCGCGTCGCG
>NZ_JAWRYR010000469.1:0-263 GCF_046940275.1 Pantoea sp. SIMBA_079
GACATCGCCCGTGCATGCTGGATCGGTGACTATAACGATCCGCAGAACTTCCTGTTCATCAGCCAGAGCAATGTGAGCTTCAACTATTCCAAGGTGAAGAACGCCGATTACGATGCGCTGATGGCAAAGGCCGAAAAGATTCTCGATCTCAACGAGCGTGCCAAGACGCTGGCGGAAGCCGAAAAGCTGAAGCTCGATGAGATGAGCAATATCCCGATCCTCTATTATTCGTCGCGCGCCCTTGTTTCGGACAAGATCGACGG
>NZ_JAWRYR010000470.1:0-263 GCF_046940275.1 Pantoea sp. SIMBA_079
GCGAAAGCCCGGGCACGGGAGCTGCTCGATCGCTTCGGCCTCACCGAGCACGCCGGGCGGCAGGTGAAGAGCTATTCCGGCGGTATGGCGCGCAAGCTCGACGTCGCCATCGGTCTGATGCACAGGCCGCAAGTGCTCTTCCTCGACGAGCCGACCACCGGCCTCGACCCGGAGGCACGCACGGAGCTCTGGCTGGAACTGGAGCGCATGGCGACGGCCGAGAACCTGACCGTCCTGCTCACCACGCACTACCTGGACGAGGC
>NZ_JAWRYR010000471.1:0-263 GCF_046940275.1 Pantoea sp. SIMBA_079
GTGGCCGACTACGACGCGCAGATCGCGCGGATCGCGGCGCTGGGTTACGACATCTCGCAGATCCGTCGCGTGCCGCAGTCGGCAGCGGACGCGACGCCGGGCCGCGATCCCGGCGCGACGCCGGACAACTGAGGCCGGCGAACGCGGCCGGCGCAGTGCGCCGGTCGCGAGCAGATTGGTTCGAGCCTGCGGCAGGTGACGCCTTCCAGCCGGTCATGCGCATTCCGAGACGTCCCGCGCCAACGGACCGGTTGCGATGGCCC
>NZ_JAWRYR010000472.1:0-263 GCF_046940275.1 Pantoea sp. SIMBA_079
CGAATCGCTGGGGCGTGCCTTGCCGGAGCGTCGCAACCTCGTCCTGACGCGCAGCGGCGCGGTGCCCTTCGCGGGCATGGAAGCGGTCGCTTCGCTCGATGCGGCGCTGGCGCAGTGCGCCGCCGCCGACGAGCTCTGCGTCATCGGCGGCGGCGAGATCTATGCGCTGACCCTGCCGCTGGCGACCCGTCTGCACCTGACCCACGTCGACACCATAGTCGACGGCACCGATGCGTTCTTCCCCGCGTTCGATGCCGTCCGGT
>NZ_JAWRYR010000473.1:0-263 GCF_046940275.1 Pantoea sp. SIMBA_079
CTGGATGTGTGTCCGTTTTTCGTTGCCCGCTTTGTGAGGGTGTTCACACCTGGGCCGTGCTTGTCACCGGTCATCGGATAGGCTGGAGACGAGTGAACCCACTCGGGAGTGAAGCAATGGACATCAAGACGTTTGCTCTGTGTGTAACAGGCTGCTTGGGGTTAGTTGCGCAGGGGTATGCGGCCAACGTTATCAGTTCGGGGGCGCTGCGGTTCACCGGAAGCATCGTCGAGCCTTCCTGCCACGGGGTTGCGGGGAATAGG
>NZ_JAWRYR010000474.1:0-262 GCF_046940275.1 Pantoea sp. SIMBA_079
AATGTAAATGGAACAGATGATATTAATTATACTGATTTTATCAAGTTTGATTAAATATGTTCATGCGAGTGGGGTGTAAGTGCTTCACTCGTTTTATTTTTCTAAAAATTGAGGAGGTCAAATGATGGGTAAATATTATAAAGAAAAAAATATTAATGAGATAGTCGAAGAAAATGAATTTGTAAGTGTCAGTGGGAAAATGGTAAGTGATTTAGCAGTTAAGGAATGGCACAATGGCGAGGGTGAGAACTTCATTTTTATT
>NZ_JAWRYR010000475.1:0-262 GCF_046940275.1 Pantoea sp. SIMBA_079
GCGCCATCATCCGCCGCGCCTTCGACCTCGGCGTGACGCACTTCGACCTGGCCAACAATTACGGCCCGCCGTACGGCTCGGCCGAGAAGAACTTCGGCCGCATCCTGCAGGAGGATCTGGCCGCCCACCGCGACGAGCTCGTCATCTCGAGCAAGGCGGGGTGGGACATGTGGCCCGGCCCGTACGGTCAGGGCGGCGGCGGCCGCAAGTACGTGCTCGCCAGCCTGGACCAGTCGCTGAAGCGCCTCGGCGTCGAGTACGT
>NZ_JAWRYR010000476.1:0-262 GCF_046940275.1 Pantoea sp. SIMBA_079
TAATAATTTATTAGGTAAGGGATGCGGCCTTGCCACCAACTTTACAGTGGGACCCATCAGAGGGCAAAGGTCATCGGATGGATAGTTTCCTTTGTAGAAGGGTAGCAGCGATGAGCGCTTAAAATGGCGTGTGGCCTCGTGTCATTGGCCTAATTTTGTTTGAACGTGCAACTTTCATAGATTGGAGACTCCTGTGCTCGACCCACTGATTTCACTGTCCTTCTCGGTCCAATCGAATAAAGGCGTGTATGCCGCTCTCTTG
>NZ_JAWRYR010000477.1:0-262 GCF_046940275.1 Pantoea sp. SIMBA_079
GTGGGAGGTGTTTTCGTGAACAATATCCGGTAGATCACCGGTGCCACGACTCGGTCGAGCAGGGTTTCCGCGTCGGGCGGGGTTGCGCCTTGCCGGACACCGCGAGCAATGATGCTGGCGAGGTTGCGCAGGATACATTCCGTGCATTGGCCCGCACGTTCGGTCGAGCTTCCGGCCAGCGCTTCACGCAGCAATTCGCGTCCGGGGCCGGAACTCATTTCATCGACGAATTGTTCAAGCCAAAGGCCAAGGTCGCTTTGCC
>NZ_JAWRYR010000478.1:0-262 GCF_046940275.1 Pantoea sp. SIMBA_079
CTGCTGAGCCCGTCTGCGTTGCCGCTTTGCCGTCTCAGTGGTGGCGCATTATAGGGAGTTATCGGCGGGTGACAAGTGTTTATTGCAAAAAAATAGCCGAGCGTCTATTTTTTGAGCGAAAGCGTTAAAAGCAGGCATTAAATGTCCAATTAATGGCCAAAACGGCGCTGCAACAGGCACAAATCAACGTTTTTGCCTGAAGCCGAACTGCGAGTTCTTCCTGATACTGCAGTCTGCCAGCCCCACCGACGGTATGATGTTC
>NZ_JAWRYR010000479.1:0-262 GCF_046940275.1 Pantoea sp. SIMBA_079
GTGGGACAGGGCGTTGACCGTCTTGATGGCCATCATCGGGCCTTCGAAGGTGGACATGCCGTAGAACGCCAGTGACACCACCAGGAAGCGCAGGATCGGGTCGCTGCGCAGTTTGTGCCAGGCGCCCGACAGGGTCATCATGCCGTTGATCATGCCGCCCCAGCTGGGTGCCAGCAGGATCAGCGACATCACCATGCCCAGCGACTGTGCCCAGTCGGGCAGGGCGGTGTAATGCAGGTGGTGCGGGCCGGCCCAGATGTAC
>NZ_JAWRYR010000480.1:0-262 GCF_046940275.1 Pantoea sp. SIMBA_079
GGTGATTGGCCTGAGTTCGTCGGCTTTGCTGCTGGGAGAGCGCCTGACCGCCACGCAAGGCTGGGGCGCATTGCTGGTGATGGCCGGCCTGCTGGTGAATGTATTCGGTGCGCGCATCGGTCAGCGCTTGCGGGCTGCCAACGCGTAGGCGCTTAAATCTGCTGATCTGCGCTCTGTTAGAAGCGGCCTCTTTTTGTCAGGCCAACGGAGCGCATCCATGATCATTTCCACCACCAGCCAGCTCGAAGGCCGCCCGATTGCC
>NZ_JAWRYR010000481.1:0-262 GCF_046940275.1 Pantoea sp. SIMBA_079
GTCACCGGCATGCACAATGCCGATGGCAGGTTGAGTGGATACCTGGGTATCGCTATCGATATCAGCCTGCGCAAGCAGGTAGAGGAGCGCTTGGCCGACAGCCTGGCACTGACACAGACCATTCTCGATACAGCCGTCAACCCTGTCATCAGGATCGATCGGACAGGGCTGATTCAGTCTTGCAATCGTGCTACGCAGAACGTTTTTGGCTACCAACCTGACGAGCTTGTCGGCAGTGACGTTGGAGTCTTGTTGCCCGCTT
>NZ_JAWRYR010000482.1:0-262 GCF_046940275.1 Pantoea sp. SIMBA_079
GTGGCCTGGTCGACCCGGCGCGTATTCCACGCAACGGTATCGCCACGGTGCGTATCTGGCAGGCGAATATCGGCAAGACCATCATCGCCCACGTCCCGATCACTGAAGGTGAAGTGCAGGAAACCGGCGACTTCGAGCTGGACGGGGTCACCTTCCCGGCGGCCGAGGTGCAGCTGGAGTTTCTCGACCCTGCTGCCGATGAAGACGGCGGTGGCGGTGCCATGTTCCCCACCGGCAAGCTGGTCGATGACCTGGAAGTGCC
>NZ_JAWRYR010000483.1:0-262 GCF_046940275.1 Pantoea sp. SIMBA_079
GTATTTGTAGCGATGTCACGCTGAGCGGAGTCGAAGCGTTTTAAATTAAAATCTCTCATTCACAAAAATGAAGATCCCAAAAAAATATTTCCTGGAAACTAAATTTTTGAGCTACTCAACAATAGGGATTATTACTTTGGTGATTGTAAGTGTTTGGCTTTCAGGAACAGCTTCCCACAGAAGTTTGTTTCAGAATTCTATTGTATCTACATCAATTTTGGCAGGTGCTTTTTTCCTGTTTATTAGTTTAGGCTTGTATTAT
>NZ_JAWRYR010000484.1:0-262 GCF_046940275.1 Pantoea sp. SIMBA_079
TGTGGGACAGGCTGGATATCGGATCATCAATGACTGTAATGGTCCTCCCAAGATCGACAGCACCGCCCTCAGCCGTGTCCGATCCCCCAAGGCATTCCAGGTAGTAGAGGAAGGAAATGAGGGTCTTCTCACCCTCACTCAAAGACTTCATGTCGCCTTCGACCTGGCCGGGACGTGCCAAGCAATACAAGTTTCCCTCGCCCGCCTTTCTGGCAATGGAATAGGAGGCGATTCCCATCCGTGTGAGGCGAGTATTGATCTT
>NZ_JAWRYR010000485.1:0-262 GCF_046940275.1 Pantoea sp. SIMBA_079
GTCGCGTCGGCGAGCCGCGCGACGATCGCCGGTTCCGACAGCAACGTGTCCGACGCCGGCGGATTGATGCCCGACGACAGGTGCACCATGCTCATCGAATCCTCGACGGTCACGCCCTGCGGGCCGGCCGCCTGGATGTCGATCTCGGTGCGGCCCAGGCACGGCAGGATCAGCGCGTCGCGGCCGTGGATCAGGTGGCTGCGGTTGAGCTTGGTGGTGACGTGCACGGTGAGATCGCAACGGCGCAGGCCGCGCGCGGTCG
>NZ_JAWRYR010000486.1:0-262 GCF_046940275.1 Pantoea sp. SIMBA_079
CCCTTGCGCTGGATGATCTCGAAGAAGATCGGACCGAACGCGTTGGTCGTGAAGATCTGCAGCAGCTTGCGCTGCTTGGTCTCCGGATCGGCGTCGATCAGGATCTTGTTGCGGCGCAGCCGCTCGACATCCTCGTTGTGCTCGGGGATGCGCTGGTCGATGACGTCGAAGTAGGTTTCCGGCGTGTCGAGGAAGGAAATGCCCTTCTCGCGCATCTGCTCGATCGTCGCGTAGATGTCGTCGGTGAAGCAGGCGATGTGCT
>NZ_JAWRYR010000487.1:0-262 GCF_046940275.1 Pantoea sp. SIMBA_079
GTTGGTCGCGGTTCCCACTACCTGGATCGTTGGATCCGCCGAGAGGATTTCCGAGACACGGCGGCGGGAGAAACCAGAATCATCCACCACCAGGACCTTGACTGCCATAAACACTCCATTAGGCGGCGCAACCCGCAGGGCGCGCCACCGAAATCAAATACGCCGCGCGGCGTAACCCTTGAGCATGCTCGGAACGTCGAGAATCAACGCGATGCGACCGTCGCCAGTGATGGTGGCCCCGGACATGCCCGGGGTGCCCTGC
>NZ_JAWRYR010000488.1:0-262 GCF_046940275.1 Pantoea sp. SIMBA_079
GGTGCTATCATTGCCCAGCAGGGTGCGTTTCAGTTGCGATATTTCGGCGCTGAAATTTTTGTCGTCGATCTGGTCGGCATTCTGGTGTTGCGTGAGCTCGGCGTACTTCTGACGGCTATCATGATCGCGGGGCGCTCAGGAAGCGCCATTACTGCCGAGATCGGCTCCATGAAAATGCGTGAGGAGACCGACGCTCTTACGGTCATAGGTCTCAATCCGGTCGGCGTTCTGGTCTTTCCACGTCTTGTGGCGCTGGTCATAG
>NZ_JAWRYR010000489.1:0-261 GCF_046940275.1 Pantoea sp. SIMBA_079
GGCTACGTAGCTCAGTCGGTTAGAGCACATCACTCATAATGATGGGGTCACAGGTTCGATTCCCGTCGTAGCCACCAGATAATTGGGGTGTCGCCAAGCGGTAAGGCACTGGTTTCTGATACCAGCATTCCGGGGTTCGAATCCCTGCACCCCAGCCATACAAAGACAATTTGATCTAACACCTATTGGGGTGTCGCCAAGCGGTAAGGCACTGGTTTCTGATACCAGCATTCCGGGGTTCGAATCCCTGCACCCCAGCCA
>NZ_JAWRYR010000490.1:0-261 GCF_046940275.1 Pantoea sp. SIMBA_079
GGCGACGGTGCCGTCCTGTTTTCAGATCGTGCATCCATCTGTGCGTTACAGATCGATATCCGACCAAGTTGTTTGATTTTTAACGCCTGTCTTCGGAAAGCCATTGCAGGTTTTCCAGGAGGCGCCTGAAGTTTCCGGTTTTTCTTTGTCTTTGCCGCTTCGCCTTGATAGAGATGTTCAGCCGAAGCAATATCCCATATTGCACCGCCTTGGTTAAGGAGGTCTCAACATGAAGCTTCGGTTAACGCATTTTCGGGAAAT
>NZ_JAWRYR010000491.1:0-261 GCF_046940275.1 Pantoea sp. SIMBA_079
ACCGATGCCTCCACCGAAGCTAGCGCTCCGGTTTCCAAGGCTCCTACCTATCCTGTACAAGCTGTACCAACATTCAATATCAGGCTGCAGTAAAGCTCCACGGGGTCTTTCCGTCCTGTCGCGGGTAACCTGCATCTTCACAGGTACTATAATTTCACCGAGTCTCTGGTTGAGACAGTGCCCAAATCGTTACACCTTTCGTGCGGGTCGGAACTTACCCGACAAGGAATTTCGCTACCTTAGGACCGTTATAGTTACGGC
>NZ_JAWRYR010000492.1:0-261 GCF_046940275.1 Pantoea sp. SIMBA_079
CGACCTCGAGATTGCTCATGCCGCGCGCGGTATAGATCACGCGCACGTCCCGCTCGTCGTCGACCAGCTGGAACAGGTCCCTGTCGCCGGTGACCACGTCCACGGGCCTGGTCGTCCGGGTAGCGAGGGTGCCGATGACGTCGTCCGCTTCGTGCTCGGTGGCTCCGACGATGGCGATGCCGAGGATGTCCAGCACCTCGCGGATCAGCGGCACCTGGGCGACGAGCGCTTCTGGGGTCTCCTCCACATCCACACCGCCGG
>NZ_JAWRYR010000493.1:0-261 GCF_046940275.1 Pantoea sp. SIMBA_079
GGTTTCGACGAGCTCGGCGCCGTCGTCGAAGGCGTAGACGAGTTGCGCGATGCCGGTGGCGGCATCGAAGCCGCACCGGACGAAACGGAAAACGCGCACCGAATGCTTGTCGAAAGTGGTCATGCCCGGCCTGCAGCTGTGTCGCCCGCGCGCCGTAGATGGCGACGGCAGGCGACGTAGTGAAGGAGCAGCGCGGGCACGAGCCCGACGCCGATCGAAATGAGGGCGGCGTACGCCATGACGAAGGCGACGTTGCCCAAG
>NZ_JAWRYR010000494.1:0-261 GCF_046940275.1 Pantoea sp. SIMBA_079
GGGGGCGAACACGTCGAGCACGGCGTCCGCGATGGATGAGCGCACGGGAAGCGGGCGCCAGGTGTCGGCGACGACGCCGTCCACCCGGCCGGAGGACCGGACGGCGCGGGCGACGGCCTGCGGGGAGAGGTCCAGCGCCAGGCCGGCAGCCGACGGTACAGCCGCCAGCGCGGCGCGAAGGTAGTAGCCGGTGCCGGCACCAGCGTCCAGGATGCGCGTCCCCGGCCTGGAGCCGGTCGCCCTCGAAGCGACACCGGCGGC
>NZ_JAWRYR010000495.1:0-261 GCF_046940275.1 Pantoea sp. SIMBA_079
TATCATGCGCACCTGCTGACGCGCTACGAGACGCCGGCCGGCGCAACGTTCGTCGCCGAGTGGGACGGCGAGACGCCACAGGCGCGCTGCATCAGAACCTACGCGTACACACTCGACGCCGACGGCGAGCCAGTCGTGACGCGCGAGGCACGCTTCTCGTACCAGCCGCCCGCCCGGATGACGCAGGTGACGGATGCACTCGGGAACACGACGACGTACCGCTACAACGGCCTATGGGCAGTCGACCAAATCGTTCATTCG
>NZ_JAWRYR010000496.1:0-261 GCF_046940275.1 Pantoea sp. SIMBA_079
GAGCGAACCGACGAAACCGATCACGCCAAATACGCGCTGCCCGGTCATCAGCAGCACCATCATGGTTGCAAACATGAAGAGCGTAATGAATTCAGAGCTCATATGTGATGTCCTTCCTCAATGGCAGGACCCGCAATCGTGCTGATCGGCTTTCCGCGCAGGGAGGCCCAGTCCTTGAAGAAATTGGAAACGCATTGCAGCAGCAGCAACAAAATACCGACGGTCATGATGAGCTTGATCGGCCAGAGAAGCGGCGCCCAG
>NZ_JAWRYR010000497.1:0-261 GCF_046940275.1 Pantoea sp. SIMBA_079
CCAAGCGCCACCTGGGGATGGAGACGATCAAGTTCGAGGACGTCGCCGGCAAGGGCGCCAAGCAGATCTCGTTCTCGCAGGTCGCCATCGACGATGCGTCGAAGTACGCCGCCGAAGATGCCGACATCACCCTGCGGCTCCACAGGGTCATGAAGCCGCGGATCGAGGCCGATGCGGGCCTGGCGCGCGTCTACGCCGACATCGAGATGCCGCTGGTGCCGGTGCTCGCGCGCATCGAGGCCAATGGCGTGCGCGTGGATG
>NZ_JAWRYR010000498.1:0-261 GCF_046940275.1 Pantoea sp. SIMBA_079
CACACTCATATCAACGGGCTTGGTTCATGCGCTCGATGACTTGGCGGGTGATGTCGTACTGAGGCTTGACATCGATGACCGCACCACGCTCGAGGACCAGGTCGTAGCCGCCCTTCTTGATCACTTCCTCGACAGCGCCATCCAGCTTCGGCTTCAGCTGCTTGAGCATGTCGCGATCGGCAACGGCCTTGGCTTCGTTCAGCTCCTTGGACTGGAACTGGAAGTCGCGGGCCTTTTGCTTGAACTCGAGTTCCAGACGCT
>NZ_JAWRYR010000499.1:0-261 GCF_046940275.1 Pantoea sp. SIMBA_079
GCAGTCGGACAAGCCCACGCTGTTGCCGATACGTACCAGCGACGGGTCGAGAAACTTGCAGCCTGTATTGACGTAGAAATTGCTGCCGACCGAGTGAAAGTTGCCCCATCGGGCCAGGTAGGCCCCCCATTCAAGACCAGAGGGGTTGCAGAACCTCCTGTAGAATTTGCCCCCTCGCCCGGTTGCATGGGCGTAGTGCGCCACTGCCTTGCGTATCCATCCCTTCATACTGCCTGGCCTCGCGATCTGAACAATCTGGAG
>NZ_JAWRYR010000500.1:0-261 GCF_046940275.1 Pantoea sp. SIMBA_079
CTTCGCGAGCAGCAGGCCGACGGTGTTGAGCAGGCACACGGCCAGGAAGCCCAACGCCAGCCACACCTGCAGGCGCACGTCGCCTGGGACCGCGTCCTTGTCGTCCAGCCAGTCCATCACGTCGTGCAGCCGCACATTGGTAGGACGTTCGAAGCGGCCCGCGGTACGTTGCTGGTCGGAATAATTGACGAGGTACTGGCGATACGCTTCCACCTTCTCGGGCGTCCCCAGTTCCACCCAGTACTGCAGCCAGGCGCAGGG
>NZ_JAWRYR010000501.1:0-261 GCF_046940275.1 Pantoea sp. SIMBA_079
GACTATGCAGAGTGGAAAATGTTCAATGATCCCGAGGTCTATGGCTACGTTAAGCCTGTCAGGCAGGGGACTGCGCTAGGTAATGTCTAGACAGCTGTAGCTGTGGACACTGGCCTGCCGCTTGGCATTGCTGAATATGTTCAACTTCCGTTTATGAGCGGCGGTGTAGGTTGTCAGGCGCATCAACGCGCCTGACAACTTGAATAGTCGTTTTACCACCGCATCCGCACACCCAGGCTGCCAATCAGTCCATTCAAATCG
>NZ_JAWRYR010000502.1:0-261 GCF_046940275.1 Pantoea sp. SIMBA_079
GGGAAACGCGGGATTTCTGCACAGCCATGGGAATTGCTCCAGCAACAGGTTCAGTTGTTTCGTTCTTTCTTCAATGCCGCCAACCCGGAAAACGGATTGACGCATGTCTCTTCTTCCGCCGTCACCGGCCAGTCGCGCTCGACCAGTTCGGAGCCGGGCGCGACCGGGATGACCGGCACCGCCAGAATCAGCTCGTCCTCGACCATCGCCGCCGGCGCCAGCATGCCGTCTTCGGGCACCAGCAGCGCCTCGTACTCGGGC
>NZ_JAWRYR010000503.1:0-260 GCF_046940275.1 Pantoea sp. SIMBA_079
CCGGTCAGCGGCGCCACCCCGCAGCCCGCACCGCAGGAACGGAGGCGACTGGCGCGCGAACTGCTCGCCGAAATGGATGCGCGTCCCGACCCTGCACCGCTGGTGGCGGCCGAGCCGGACGACCTGGACGAGATCCTGAATGCGGCTCCCGCCGGGACGCCCGGGATCGCCGCTCCGCCCGGGATGCTCGTCGACGACGAGGCGGGCCGCTACCCGGACCGCCTGCTCGGCGCGTGGCTGGGCCGGGCCGCTGGCTGCCT
>NZ_JAWRYR010000504.1:0-260 GCF_046940275.1 Pantoea sp. SIMBA_079
GTACGTAGTAGCTCAGGCGCTCGGCGCCAGGCCAGAAGCTCTCGGCAAGAAAACCGCGAAGTCGCAGGAAGGTGCCCAGGGCAATCAGCAGGATGATGGGTAGCAGGGTGGTCAGCAGCAAGTGCAGCATGGTCAGCATTCCGTGGTCGGGTACGGGCATAGACTACGGGTGCGGATCAATCTGGAAAAACGTTGTTTTCTTCAGTGACCGTTGAGGAAAAATGCATGTTGGTGGGTGCTCGTCTCGCCCTGGAGCAGCC
>NZ_JAWRYR010000505.1:0-260 GCF_046940275.1 Pantoea sp. SIMBA_079
GGCGTGGTCGTCGCGACGGCGACGCGCCAGGTGATGGTGTGGTGCCGGGACGCGCACGCCGTCCCCGATGACCCGGGCGCGGACGGCGACGCGCTCGACCCCGGGGCCGACGCGCCGGACGGGATCCTGTGAGCGACGCGGACTCGGTGCGGCTGTTTCCGTGGGGCCCTGCGCTGCTGTTCTGCCCGGCCGACCGGCCCGAGCGCTACGGCAAGGCGCTGGAGCGGGCGGACGCGGTCATCCTCGATCTGGAGGATGCG
>NZ_JAWRYR010000506.1:0-260 GCF_046940275.1 Pantoea sp. SIMBA_079
CCGAGCACGGTACCGATAAATGCAGACGCGACTAACGCGACTAACACCCACAGAACGCTTGGACGAATACCGTAAATGAGCCGAGAAAGAACGCAGCGACCGAGATGGTCGTTGCCAAGCCAGTATTGCCAAGATACCTCTGCAAAGCGCAGCTCCATATGTACCTCATTCGGATCATGCGGCGCAAGTAAAGGTGCGCATAGGCCGATCAACAGGGTTGACGTGACAATGGCAAGTGACACAGCCCCTAATTTATCCTT
>NZ_JAWRYR010000507.1:0-260 GCF_046940275.1 Pantoea sp. SIMBA_079
GCCCAGGCCGATCAGCACGCTGACCTGGTTGCTGGCGCCGTAGGTCTCCAGCGCGCGATAGCCGAGCAGGGTCAGCGACAGGCCGACGAAGGCACCGCCGACCGCGATGATCGGCAGGCTGCGGCCGCCGATCTTGTAGATCTCGCGGACCAGCTCGGAGAACAGGTCGGCGGTCGGCTTCGACGCGCGCAGCACCGACAGCGAGAACAGGCCGGCGCGGCCGAGGGAACGGATCGCGGCGCTCATCGGGCGGACTCCAG
>NZ_JAWRYR010000508.1:0-260 GCF_046940275.1 Pantoea sp. SIMBA_079
CGGCGCGGCCCCCGCCTGCCCGGTGACGAGGCCCGCCAGCAGCACCACCACAGTCCAGCGACACGCGATTCCCATGACAGTCCGGTTCGACGATGAAGATCGGCGAAAATAGCAGACCGCATCCGGTGCCCCGCCGCGTGCACGCGACGGATGCACGCGATGATCGAGGTGTTGTACGAGGACCGCTGGCTGGCCGTGGTCGACAAGCCCGCCGGCATGATGGTCCACGACAGCAAGCTGGCGCGCGGCGAACAGGAATT
>NZ_JAWRYR010000509.1:0-260 GCF_046940275.1 Pantoea sp. SIMBA_079
TGTCTATGGCTACCCGGAGCGCGGCGATGACGGGGCGATCTACAACAGCGTGCAGTTGATCGATGCGCATGGCCGCAGCCTGAGCAATTACCGCAAGACCCACCTGTTCGGTGAACTGGACCGTTCGATGTTCAGCCCAGGCGCCGACTATTTCCCGGTGGTGGAACTGGAAGGCTGGAAGGTTGGCCTGCTGATCTGCTACGACATCGAGTTCCCGGAGAACGCCCGGCGCCTGGCGCTGAATGGCGCCGAGCTGATCC
>NZ_JAWRYR010000510.1:0-260 GCF_046940275.1 Pantoea sp. SIMBA_079
GGTGAACGGCAATCAGCGTCGGTACGCCGAACCCACGTTTGTACTCTTCACGCACTTCGGTGCCTGGGCATTTCGGCGCAACCATCACTACGGTGATATCTTTACGGATCTGCTCGCCCACTTCGACGATGTTGAAACCGTGCGAGTAGCCCAGCGCCGCGCCGTCTTTCATCAGTGGCTGTACGGTGCGCACTACATCAGAGTGCTGCTTGTCCGGCGTCAGGTTAATCACCAGATCCGCCTGTGGGATCAGTTCTTCG
>NZ_JAWRYR010000511.1:0-260 GCF_046940275.1 Pantoea sp. SIMBA_079
TCTTTATGACGACTACCGCGTAGTAACCGACCGCACCATCGACAGCCACATTAAAAACCTGCGCCGCAAGCTGGAATCTCTCGACGCCGAACAGTCATTTATCCGCGCCGTTTATGGCGTCGGTTACCGCTGGGAAGCCGACGCCTGCCGCATCGTTTAGTTTTAGCGACATTATTTTGTTAGCCGGAGATGGCGTTCAGACCAGATCCGGCAACATTATCCCACGCATGGTCAGCAAACTGACATTATCTCTCCGCCCT
>NZ_JAWRYR010000512.1:0-260 GCF_046940275.1 Pantoea sp. SIMBA_079
GGTGACAGCGCCGGTGGCGTCCTTCTCCGTGGTGAGGTTGCCACTGTCGTCATACGAGTAGCGGGTCGTGGCACCGGTCGGTGATGTCACGCTCGTGACGTTCCCGACGCCGTCGTAGGTCCGCTTCCAGGTGCCCCCGTTCGGGTCGGTGACCGTACCCACGCGGTCCCGGCCGTCCGGCGTGTACGTGGTGGTGGCGCCGAGCGGGTTCTTCTCAGCCAGGAGGTTGTCCTCGGAATCGTACGAGTAGCCGGTGGCCC
>NZ_JAWRYR010000513.1:0-260 GCF_046940275.1 Pantoea sp. SIMBA_079
GCTGGCCTCGATGGGTTTTGCGATTGCGATGAACAATCTCAAGATTGCCGCTTCACAGATGATCTTGCAGATCATCAATCACGCCATGCTGGTCTGCGGCATCATGGGCTACAAGAACGATACGCCCTTCAGCCTCGGACGCCATCTGCGTGACGCGCATTCCGCGCAGCTGATGATTTCAAACGAGCGCATCCTCGGCAATACCGCCACCATGCTGCTCATCCACAAACAGAACACCAGCCTTTTGGGATAACCGCCAT
>NZ_JAWRYR010000514.1:0-259 GCF_046940275.1 Pantoea sp. SIMBA_079
TTCTGTGGATAACCGTATTACCGCCTTTGAGTGAGCTGATACCGCTCGCCGCAGCCGAACGACCGAGCGCAGCGAGTCAGTGAGCGAGGAAGCGGAAGAGCGCCTGATGCGGTATTTTCTCCTTACGCATCTGTGCGGTATTTCACACCGCAATGGTGCACTCTCAGTACAATCTGCTCTGATGCCGCATAGTTAAGCCAGTATACACTCCGCTATCGCTACGTGACTGGGTCATGGCTGCGCCCCGACACCCGCCAAC
>NZ_JAWRYR010000515.1:0-259 GCF_046940275.1 Pantoea sp. SIMBA_079
GTGCGGCGTGCGGACGAACGCGGAGGCCGCCTGCGCGACGGTGCCGGTTGCCCACTCCCTCCGCGCCGCCTCGATGCGCTCCTCGCGCGTCGCCGCGGCGTCGCCCGCTCCGATCAGCCCGCGCAGCACCCGCGCATAGGCCGGGTTCGTGATCAGCTCGCCGGGCTCCGGGATGCGGCCCCCGGGCATCCAGTGCTCGGCGGAGGTGGGCCAGTGCTCGGCGAACAGCGGCGCGACCGTGCGGATGGTCGCGCACACC
>NZ_JAWRYR010000516.1:0-259 GCF_046940275.1 Pantoea sp. SIMBA_079
GCAGCTGGTGCCCACGCAGATGCGCGAGGCCGCGCTGTCGCTCGGCGTCCCGCACTGGAAGGTCATCGTGCAGGTGATGTACCGCAGCGCGTCGGCGGGCATCGTCACCGGCATCCTGCTGGCGCTCGCCCGCATCTCCGGCGAAACCGCGCCGCTGCTGTTCACCGCGTTCGGCAACCAGTACTGGAACAACAACATCATGCAGCCGATGGCGAGCGTGCCGGTGGTGATGTACCAGTACGCCGGCAGCCCGTACGAG
>NZ_JAWRYR010000517.1:0-259 GCF_046940275.1 Pantoea sp. SIMBA_079
CTGGTCCCCTGGTTGCTCGCCCAGTAGGTGATCGTCGAGCCGCTGGCCGACGACCCGGATCCCGAGCTGCTGCAGCCCGCGACCACGAGCGAGACCGCTGCGGCTACTGCCGCTGCGGCGATGGCGCGTTTCCTCATTGTGACTCCTTCGTCTCTTGATGGGGGCGCTGCCGGTCTGCTGCGAGGGCCTGCGGCGGTGCGCCAGGGGAAGCCTAACTTAACCGGTTCATCTGTCAAGACCGACTTCGCCTCGTTCGAGG
>NZ_JAWRYR010000518.1:0-259 GCF_046940275.1 Pantoea sp. SIMBA_079
TACGAACCAAATAGTAAGCCGCATAGCCAAAGAATATCCCCAGGAAAATTTGCCAGCGCAATCGACGATAAGTCGGATCGATCTCCGCGGCAGGTAAGCGCGCTTTGTGTGGCGCTGGTTTAAAAATACTCAACATTGATAGCCTCCGTGGCCCGTGGTCTTATTTATGATTAACAGCCTGATTCAGTGAGAGAACCTGCCGTTTCTTGAGTTGCCGCGATGTTAAGAAAACATTCATAAATTAAATGTGAATTGCCGC
>NZ_JAWRYR010000519.1:0-259 GCF_046940275.1 Pantoea sp. SIMBA_079
GACCTGGTTGTCGGCCCCGGCGTAGAGCACGTGCTGAGTGGCGACGGGCTGGAAGAGTCCGGACTCGAACGCGTAGCCCACCACGCTGGAGGTCGGGAAGGGCACTGCGGCCGCAGCAGCGACGGTGAGGTCCACGTGCCGCCAGCCGTCGGCCTGCCACCACAGCTCGTGCACGTGTCCGTCGCCGCCGACGTAGTCGACGTGCTGAGTGCCCTGTCCGCGGAACACGTACCCGGAGATGGTCTCCGCGTCGCTCGCG
>NZ_JAWRYR010000520.1:0-259 GCF_046940275.1 Pantoea sp. SIMBA_079
CGCGACGGCGTGCGCCGAGCACCATCTCCGAGGTCCAGTGGGTCAGCAACGTGCTGTAGGCGCGTCGCGCGGCGACGTCGGTCAGCGCGTGGTCGGCGCCCTGGATGACGCGGTAGGTCATCGACCGCGCGCGACGGAACGCGCCGATGTAGCTGACGATGTTCGCGTGTGGCACGCGGTCGTCGTGTTCGGATTCGACGATCAGCACATCGCCTTCGAACGCAGTGCAGGCGCCCAGCGCGCGGTTGTCTTCCGGCGG
>NZ_JAWRYR010000521.1:0-259 GCF_046940275.1 Pantoea sp. SIMBA_079
GCGATATTTTGGCAACCTTGGCAAAACCGTAAATGATTGGCGCAAGAATAATAAAGCCGACATCAAAGAAGACGGGAATACCGAGGAAGAACGCTGCCAGAGTCAGCGCAGCGATAGTTCGTTTGTCACCTAACTTGCGACTGAAATAATTAGCCAGTGACTCTGCACCACCAGAGTGTTCGATCATACGCCCCAGCATAGCGCCCAGACCAATAATAATAGTGACGGAACCAAGCACACCGCCCATCCCGGCGATCAT
>NZ_JAWRYR010000522.1:0-259 GCF_046940275.1 Pantoea sp. SIMBA_079
CCTTCGGTGCCGACAGCACCTGGCTGTCGAACCTGCCCGGCTCCGGCCAGATCGCGGCCGCCAACGAGCTGCTGTACCGCATCGGCAAGGATTACGAGAAGCCCGACTTCGACATCCACGCGGTCGCGAACGACGACAACGAGCGGACCTACCCGGTCGTGCAGCTCGATGCGCTGGTCAAGCCGTTCTGCAAGCTGCTGCGTTTCAAGCGCTACACCGACGACCCGGCGCATCTGGAGGTCATCAAGGCCCAGCCCGT
>NZ_JAWRYR010000523.1:0-259 GCF_046940275.1 Pantoea sp. SIMBA_079
GAGGGCACGAATGCGATCCTACGCGTGCGCGGTGGAGCTCACCTTCTCACGCACGCCAGAGGTGGAGGCCGGCGTAGCTGCGCCAGGGCGCCCAGCGCGTCCCGTAGGCCGCCAGCGCCTTGGGCTCCGCCGGCAGCCCGAGCCGCGCGGCGCCCTGCCGCAGGGCGAGGTCGCCGGTGAGCAGGATGACGGGGCTGCCGAGCACACGGAGCGCGATGTAGCCGGCGGTCCAGGGGCCGATCCCGGGCAGGGCGAGCAG
>NZ_JAWRYR010000524.1:0-259 GCF_046940275.1 Pantoea sp. SIMBA_079
CTGCTAGCTGGTCACACGATTCGCTATCCAGCACGCGCTGGATCTCTGCTGTCCAGCCATACCAACTCGCAATGCGCGTGATCTCGCGCGTTGCCTTTGCGCGCCATGTTGATTCGGCCGGGAGCGGGGCGGAGAAGGCTTCAAAGCGCTGAAAGTGTCGCCACGCTTCGGACTCGGCGTCGGTTCTGACGACCTGCGGTGAAGGCGTCGCTTCGCCAAGAAGTTGCCTAAGTCGCGATACCTTTTCCCGTGACATACG
>NZ_JAWRYR010000525.1:0-259 GCF_046940275.1 Pantoea sp. SIMBA_079
CGGGGACACCCGACCAGGCCAGTGCGGGCGAGACATTGTCGCCGACGGGTCGCCCGGCGTTGCGCTGCGGGATCGCACTGCCGTCCACGAAGTCGGGGCTCGAGAGGGTCAGTGCGTCGGGGGCGTTCAGTCCCGGCACATGCCAGGCGAGCGTCGACTCACCGGCGCGACGGTTGCGGAGGAGGCGGCCGAGCCAGGTCATGGCGGTCCTTTCGTGAGACGGAGCGGGTCAACGCTAGCCGTTCGACGGCGTCTTTCG
>NZ_JAWRYR010000526.1:0-259 GCF_046940275.1 Pantoea sp. SIMBA_079
CTTGCTACGCAAAGCCGCCGAAGGCGTGCGGGTGTTCGTGCTGTACGACCGTGTCGGCAGCCACGCCTTGCCGGCCAGTTACAGCCAGGTGCTGCGTGACGGTGGTGTGCAGATCCATGCATTCGCCACCCGTCGCGGCTGGTTCAACCGCTTCCAGGTGAACTTCCGCAACCATCGCAAGATTGTGGTGGTGGATGGCTTGCTCGGCTTCATCGGCGGTCACAATGTGGGAGACGAGTACCTGGGTGAACATCCACAG
>NZ_JAWRYR010000527.1:0-259 GCF_046940275.1 Pantoea sp. SIMBA_079
CTGAGCAAGGCCGCGCACAACCCGGCGCTGAGCAGGCGCGAGCCACGGCCACGGGTCAGTGCTTGCAGGGCACGGTGAAGTGGGGTCTGGGCAAAAGTCATAGCGGGGTTTCCAGGGCGGCGTCGGTGCGCACGCCGCGCCAACGGTTGAAGCGGTGGCGCAGGCGGTCCAGGTACAGGTAAACCACCGGCGTCGTATAAAGGGTGAGGATCTGGCTGAACACCAGGCCACCGATGATGGTCAGGCCCAGCGGCTGACG
>NZ_JAWRYR010000528.1:0-259 GCF_046940275.1 Pantoea sp. SIMBA_079
CGATGGCCGACATGGGGCATCACGGCCACGGCGCGCATGCGATGCCTGCCGCCGGTGCGGCGCACGGCGGGCACGCCGACGCGGGACATGCGGCGATGGCGCACGGGGCACCTGTGCAGGCGGCGCCAGCGCCTGCAGGCGACGGGCACGCCGGCATGGATCACGCGGCGATGGGGCACGTGGCGATGGGACACGACGGCGACACGCAGGCCGGCGCCGCGATGCAGGCGCATCCACGCAGCGAGTCGGGCAATCCACT
>NZ_JAWRYR010000529.1:0-259 GCF_046940275.1 Pantoea sp. SIMBA_079
CCTTCATTTCTGTCCTTCTGGCGGATTGGTCGGCTGGTCGCCTCCCGTGCCCGTCTGCGGCCGCTGGTTTTCGACCGGCGGGTTCTTGTCCGGCTGGTTGCCGGAATCCGTCGCGGGGGGCGTCTCTATGCCCTGCTGCTGCGATACCGATCCGCCGCCGGTCAGGCTCCATCCAAAGAACAGAAGCAGCAGAACCGCCAATATGACCAGGGCGAAGCGCGGAAAGTATCCGAGCGTCCGCGAGGGTTCGGCTCTTTTG
>NZ_JAWRYR010000530.1:0-259 GCF_046940275.1 Pantoea sp. SIMBA_079
CGTCAGCCGACGGATCAGATACAGACAGGTGCCTGCGCAGAACGCGAAGAGCACCTGCACCAGCGCCATCCAGCCCACGCCGAGCAGGCCGTTCATCGCATGCATCGCGCCGAACACGAGACTGGACCAGAACCACACCAGCACTTCCGATCGGCACGTGCCGCGCAGTCCCACCAGCAGGACCCCGCGGGTCCGCCCCTCCTCGCAGAAACCGACCAGCAGCATCGCCAGCGCCAGCATCCCCAGGTACCGCGGATCG
>NZ_JAWRYR010000531.1:0-259 GCF_046940275.1 Pantoea sp. SIMBA_079
CGGGCTTTTTTTGTTCTTTGGGGGTTATGGGTGGGGGGCCGGGAGGCGGTCGGCATTCGGGCAGGAGCGGACGGTCGCTATTACGAATACTCGAAGAAGCTCAGTTGCACGCATGCGCTTCAGAGATGTGCACGGGCTCCGTTGTCACTCCTGCATTGTCGGCGAGCAAACGTCGCAGATGAATCTGCGCGGAACCGGGGCCACTTATCAAGACCTCATAATCCCGACCCGCTTGCGGAACAAAAGTGCCAGCACCTGG
>NZ_JAWRYR010000532.1:0-259 GCF_046940275.1 Pantoea sp. SIMBA_079
TCGCGCCTGCCGGTTCCCGACCAGCAATTCGCGTCGGCGGAGGTGTTGCAGGCGATGGGCGTCGACGCGGACCCCATTCTCGCGGCCCGCCAGGCGACGGGTGCGCTGCTGGCCGAGGCGCTGCTGGGCGGCGGCAGCGGCACGTATAGTATCGACAGCCGCGCGCGGCTCGACGACGGTCGTGTTTCGACGTTGCGGGCCGTGTTCAGGACCGGTGCGGGGGCGGTGCCGGGCGGCGCCTACAGTGTGCTTCGTTGGG
>NZ_JAWRYR010000533.1:0-259 GCF_046940275.1 Pantoea sp. SIMBA_079
GGCACGCCGCCGGCGACCTGCGCGGTCGCGCCCAGCGCACGCGCGGTCTCGCGGATGAATTCCGGGTACGGCTCGTAGGGCTGGTGCGCCGACAGCATGTCGTTGTAGGCGGTGACGATGCCGATGTTCGGCGTCGGCCCGTTGCGCAGGCGGGTCTTGTCGGTCGGCCCGCATGCGGCGAAGCCGTGCGCGAGGTTCGCGCAGCTCAGGCGGCCGCGCAGCGGCCCTTCGTCGCGCATCCGCGCGATGCCGTCGAGGT
>NZ_JAWRYR010000534.1:0-259 GCF_046940275.1 Pantoea sp. SIMBA_079
GTTGCGCCTCGACGTACGGCTCCAGCCCCAGCAGGCCCTGCTTGCGCGAGACGTTGCTCCACTCCAGCAGCTGCGCGACCAGCGCGCCGCGGTCGCCGACCGGTGGCTTGATCGTCCACTTGACGATGCGCATCGCGCGCTTGAACACGTCGGGCGGCGTGTGCAGCAGGATCGCCGCGACCGTGCCGACGATGACGATGACGAACGCCGCCGGGGACCACAGTGCCGCGAGACCGGCGCCCTTGAGCACGCTCCCGCC
>NZ_JAWRYR010000535.1:0-259 GCF_046940275.1 Pantoea sp. SIMBA_079
GTGTTTTCCAGCTGGGCAGGCGCAGCGCCAGCAGGTGAAGCGCCCTCCCCCCACATCGGGCCGGTCGGATGCAGGTCGAGAATCGCCAGGCGCGGGTCAGCACATTCCGCCTCACCCGCCGGGAAGAAACTGCGGCTGTCGGTGAACGCCAGCAGGTCCCCGACTTGGGCTCGAGCCCAGCTACCGTCAGCGACACGCGCAGCCAGCACCTGATTGAACAGGTAGCTGCGCCCGGCCGAAAGCAGCCGCGAACGCAGAT
>NZ_JAWRYR010000536.1:0-259 GCF_046940275.1 Pantoea sp. SIMBA_079
TGGATTGTTGACCTTCACACAACCTAGGTTTCCGGCTAAAACATGAAGGTATGCATCGTAGGCCCGTCGGGCGCGGGGAAGTCGACGATTGCCATGCAATTGGCACGCGAGTTCAATGTCGCCACGCACGAATTCGACCACGTCTATTGGGACATGACTGCGGCCGAGTTTGTGAAGAACTCGGACGAATCAATGGCGCAGTCGATCGGAAACATCCTCGAGCAGGACAGCTGGTTTGTCGAAGGTGCGTACGACAAGC
>NZ_JAWRYR010000537.1:0-259 GCF_046940275.1 Pantoea sp. SIMBA_079
TTACAGTATGGCTTCGTTTAGTTACAAAGAATTACGACTTTAGTACTTGTTGCTAGCTGCCGGATGATTGCTTGATACATAACTTGTTCTTCATTTTCATATTCTTTTATTCTAAGTCCTGCTGGTCTAAATGGGTGGCATATAACTGCATTAATCTCATTAAAGGTCATCCAATGCTTAACTTTATTCTTAAATCTATTAAATAGTACTTTACTATAATTAACAAAGAATTCTACTAATCTTCTATCTTTCCAACCGC
>NZ_JAWRYR010000538.1:0-259 GCF_046940275.1 Pantoea sp. SIMBA_079
CCAGCCGGCCCCCTCAGTCGTGCTCTGGTGCACTGGGTCGAATGATTTGATAATCGTATTGAGCTTGCCGGCATGGAGACTCACTGAGTCCCACAGCGGATCTTCAAATCGGAGCCGCTCGAGGACGCCGACGACTTGTCTCAGGTTATCGAGATCGATGTCGATTTCCGGCGAGTTTTGCTGAGCCAGGGTACCGTATCCACCGGAGTTGAGGACTAGCTTGAGAATTTGTTCCTCAGCCTTTTTGGCGGCTGCCATG
>NZ_JAWRYR010000539.1:0-258 GCF_046940275.1 Pantoea sp. SIMBA_079
GTTCAAGGCATAGAAGAGGATGCCGAGCATGACGCCGGCGAATATCTTCAGGCTGACTCCGCCCACCCGGTTGTGCGAATACCCGAACGGCAGCGCAAGCGCCACCATGACCAAGGCAGCCAGCGGATAGAGCAACTTCTTCCACAGCGCGATCTGGTAACGCTCCGTCTTTTGCTTGTTGTCGCTGAGGTGGCGGGTGTAGTTCACCAGGCCGATCAGCGACATGCGCTCGGGAGAGACCATCAGCGCCGCCAACAG
>NZ_JAWRYR010000540.1:0-258 GCF_046940275.1 Pantoea sp. SIMBA_079
GGCTTCCTCGTCGATTCGCTGACCGCGATGATGATGGTCGTCGTGACCTTCGTCTCGCTGATGGTGCACGTGTACACGATCGGCTACATGTCGGAGGAGGACGGCTACCAGCGCTTCTTCTCGTACATCTCGCTGTTCACGTTCTCGATGCTGATGCTCGTGATGAGCAACAACTTCCTGCAGCTGTTCTTCGGCTGGGAAGCGGTGGGTCTGGTGTCGTACCTGCTGATCGGCTTCTACTTCACGCGTGAGAGCGCG
>NZ_JAWRYR010000541.1:0-258 GCF_046940275.1 Pantoea sp. SIMBA_079
CCGAAGGCGTAGTGCACCGCCTGCTTGACTCCTTGGGCAGCTTGCCCGCGCTTCCAGCGCGCCACTCCACCTCTCACATTTACACGTTCCGGTTGCGCGCTCATTTTGGCGCGCACGGTGCGCGCACATCTCGAAGTGTGATGTCTCAGGACATCGGAAGCGAAAGTGTCTCAGGACATCGGAAGCGGTCGGTGTCTCAGGACATCGGTGACGGTTCGTCTGGTCGCGGGTTAGGGCGGCGGCCGCGGGGTCGGCCGT
>NZ_JAWRYR010000542.1:0-258 GCF_046940275.1 Pantoea sp. SIMBA_079
TGAGGAACGCCCCGTAGGGCCGACCGGAGACCAGCATGATCGCCGTCGCACCGAGAATGCCCAGCACGAGGCCACGGCCCGATGCGCCGCTGATCGCGATGATCGCGGCGTAGATCGGCACCTGGAAGGTCACCAGCGCCATGCTGTCCCAGACGATGCGCGAGACCCGCGTCGGCGCTGCGCGCTGCATCAGCCAGTCGCGCCACATGCCGTAGGGACGCGAATCGCGCGCAGAGCGCCGCAACAGCGCCTGAGCAC
>NZ_JAWRYR010000543.1:0-258 GCF_046940275.1 Pantoea sp. SIMBA_079
TCATGGCCGTCGCGCTGGTGCTCGCCGTCCTGTTCCCCGCCATCAACCTGTGGTGGCTGTTCCTGCTGTTCCTGTCCGGGCCCGTGCACGCGGTTCTCCACAGGCTCGTCTACGGACCTTCCCAGAAGGCTGCCTGAGGTTTAGCGTCGAGGCATGCGCCCAAAGACTCTCCTCATCCTGGTCCTTCTAGCCGCCGCGTACCTCCTCGGCGCCCGTGCGGGCCGGGAGCGCTACGAGCAGCTCACCAGCTCCCTCACC
>NZ_JAWRYR010000544.1:0-258 GCF_046940275.1 Pantoea sp. SIMBA_079
CTTGGAGCGTGAAGCGATGCTTAGAAATCCTGAGATGGCTTATCTGGTGTCTGATGAAGAATTTGATAAAAAACTGGAGGAGCTGGGCTGGTCGCCCTCAGATCTGGTGACGATGTCAGGAATGTACATTGAGAGGGAAATGTTTGCCATTAAAAAGGAAATCAGAGATGGGTTTAGGGAATTTTTAGAGATCCTTTTCCAGTCTGCAGCACTGGTCATAGACACCATCAGAACTTTCTTCCTAATCGTTCTTTCGAT
>NZ_JAWRYR010000545.1:0-258 GCF_046940275.1 Pantoea sp. SIMBA_079
GCGATCGTCGGCGGTTTCATCTATGAACTGTTGGGCGTCGGCGGCTTCGGTCGCGGCTTCTGGCTCAGGCAACAGGTCGTCAACGCGGTCTCGCTGGTGTTTTCGGTGCTCTACTTCGCCTGGTTCCATGCCGCCTATGCGATGGCGACGCCCGGCAAGATGGCCGTCGGCATCAAGGTCGTCCGCCTCGACGGCGAACGGATCTCGTTCCTGCGGGGCGTCGGCCGCTATCTCGCGACCATCCCCAGCACCCTGATC
>NZ_JAWRYR010000546.1:0-258 GCF_046940275.1 Pantoea sp. SIMBA_079
GACTACATCTGCGAAGAGCTTTTCGACGGCGTCCGCTGTCGTCATGTCGGCTTTGATGGTGACACACTCAGCACCAGCTGTTTTGACCGCCGCCATCGTTGCTTCGGCTTCGGCTTTGGTCGCCAGGCTGTTATAATGGATAGCGATCGCCTTGGCGCCCTGTGCGGCAAGATCACGGGCGATCAGTCCACCGAGGTTCTTTGCCCCACCGGCGATGATAACGGTTTTGTCCTTGATGCTGTGATCGGTCATGAGGTG
>NZ_JAWRYR010000547.1:0-258 GCF_046940275.1 Pantoea sp. SIMBA_079
GTTCTTCTAAGAAACGGCTCACAAGGATGATATTATAGTCAATTCCTAAAGCCACTAAAAAGATAAAGGCATAAACAGGGGCACGAGTAGAAATGGCATCATAACCAAATAACACATCAACTAAGAAAATGCCTAACCCTAAAGCAGATACAAAGGAGATTAAAATCGTCGCCATCATATAAATCGACATTTTGATCGAGCGTGTCAGAACGAGTAACAAGAGAAGAATGAGTAACGTTTCCAGCAAAACAATCTTTT
>NZ_JAWRYR010000548.1:0-258 GCF_046940275.1 Pantoea sp. SIMBA_079
GGAAATGTTCCTTCATATCATGAGGATGCTTGCCGGTCAACACGAGTATAAGCTGAAAGTGAAAAAAGAGGATTTTTGAATCATGTCATGACAGAATGCATGCTTCGGATCGGCGAATGCGGGTTCGAATCATGAAAAAAGAATACTGCCAAAACAGAGCAGGATCTGACAGGATTTTAATGAGCGGGGTTGCTAGTATAAATGACAAGGGGTGAAGCGGAATGGGGTGGGTTGAATCAATCCAGAAGGCGATCGGGT
>NZ_JAWRYR010000549.1:0-258 GCF_046940275.1 Pantoea sp. SIMBA_079
GACATTGAGCGCATTGGTGAGTTGGTCGTATTCCCTGAACCCACCCAAGGCCAGGAGCTCATCAATGAAGAACATGCCAAAGCTGATCAGGTTCTTGCGGACCTGGCCCAAGAGTATCCGTTGATCTCTCACGCTGCCGCCCTGCGTCGAGACGCTCGTCTTGTCGAGCACGTAGATAATGTTGCGTTCAGCCTCGAGATACCCCTGGAATAGACTGTCGTTCAACGCCAGGCGCCGGGTGCGCAGCGCATTCGTCTG
>NZ_JAWRYR010000550.1:0-258 GCF_046940275.1 Pantoea sp. SIMBA_079
GGGGTTTTCCTCAACCAAGGAACCGCCCCATGCGCCCCCTCGAACAACTGGAACAGATCGACCGACAGATCGGTGACCTGCTCGACGGCCTCCCGACCCTCGACCTTCAACACCCCATCAACCCCGACACGCGCACCTGGCTGCACGGCGAACTGGCCAGCTTCTGGACCACGGCCGATGAGCAAGGCGAAACCCCCAGACAAAAACTGCTGGCACTGCGCATGGCGCTGATGCTGGCCGAGGTTGAGTTGCGCCTGG
>NZ_JAWRYR010000551.1:0-258 GCF_046940275.1 Pantoea sp. SIMBA_079
GAGGAAACTGGCAGCGCTAGGTGAGTGGAGGCGGGGGCTGAAAAGCAGCCCCCGGATCAGCAAGCTAACCCACATCCGCCAATGGGTGCCGCCCTTCCCACGCCTTGGCAAAATGCGCCTCGACTACCGCCGCCGGCACTTGCGCCACATCAGGCCAGTGCCAGCGCGGCTGATTGTCTTTGTCCACCAGGCGAGCGCGCACACCTTCACTGAATTCAGGGTGGCGGCAACAGTTCAGGCTCATGCTGTATTCCATCT
>NZ_JAWRYR010000552.1:0-258 GCF_046940275.1 Pantoea sp. SIMBA_079
GGTCGGCTTCGAGCTGCAGCAGCCAGGCCAGGGTGTCGGGATCGCGACTGAAACTGGCGAAGTAGTTCGTGCGGTCCAGCCACGTGGTGCCGTTGAAGCGGATGCCGCGCTTGCGCATCTCGCCCGGGATGTCGGGATGCGCCGGCGTGCCCTTGAACACCAGGTGTTCGAGCAGGTGGGCCATGCCGGTCTCGCCGTAGTGCTCGTGCCGCGAGCCGACCCGATAGACCAGGTTGACCGTCGTCACCGGCTTGCTGG
>NZ_JAWRYR010000553.1:0-258 GCF_046940275.1 Pantoea sp. SIMBA_079
CTGGCGGACCTGCGCTTCCAGCGCGTCGAGCTTCTCGCGCGTGCGCAGCAGCACCGCGCGCTGCACGTCGAATTCCTCGCGCGTCACCAGGTCGAGCTTCGCCAGGCCCGACTGCAGCACGGCCTTGAAGTTTTCCTGCAGCTCCTCGCGGAGATCCTGCGAGGCTTCGCCGCGCAGGCCCGGGGGCACCAGGCCGCTGAGGCGGCGGGCGAGTTCGTCGATGTGGGTCAGGTCGATCATGGCGGCTTCCTTCGGTGT
>NZ_JAWRYR010000554.1:0-258 GCF_046940275.1 Pantoea sp. SIMBA_079
CCGGGTGACCTCGGCGGTGGTCTCTGTCGCAGTGTTTCTCGCATGTCCGTCCACATCCCTGTAGAAGGGTCTGCACACGCCCGGCGCTCGGACGGCTGACAACAGTCATTGCGCCCGATCACGGCAGGATCCGATGGACAAGACGTGGTTGTGGCACTGGCTGTTGCCGCCCGAGCGATTCCCGCTGGAAGCCACGGAAGCCTACATGCGCGCGGTCGGGGTGGTGCTGATCGCGCTGGCCGCGATCGCACTCATCGG
>NZ_JAWRYR010000555.1:0-258 GCF_046940275.1 Pantoea sp. SIMBA_079
GTTCATTTCATTTTTATAAAAATAACAGTTTATAAATCACTAAATAAATAAAATGTAGTTAATATATATAAAAGGTATTCCATGAAATAAGATTTTTATGTTATTATATTTTTAAATTAATAACATTATATTTTATATTATATGTGAATTGAAAAGGAGATCGATATATTCGTGGGATATAATAGTAAAAAAGCTGAGAAATTTAAAGAATTAGCAGAGAAACGTGTTTCAGATACGCTTAAAAAGTTACAGTTGATT
>NZ_JAWRYR010000556.1:0-258 GCF_046940275.1 Pantoea sp. SIMBA_079
GTAATAGAAGATCCCGTAACCCGCGAACAGCAGCAGGATCACGAACCGCATGTTGATGCCGCGACGCGGACGGCCGGGCTGCTGCTGGCGCCTGCCGCCGAAGGGATCCTGCCTCATCTGAACGCTCCGAATGCCGGATTCCGGCGCACTGGTCAAAGGTCGCGGACGACCCGGAAGCCGATTCTGGCATTGGTCGTGTCGACGGGCGCGAGTGCACGCCAACTGGCGCGCGTCTGCGCCGGCGAGCTGGCCCAGGAG
>NZ_JAWRYR010000557.1:0-258 GCF_046940275.1 Pantoea sp. SIMBA_079
TCCAGCCGGCTGGTGGCGGCCTATCGGGTGCCCGGGCAGGACACGGGCGTGCTCGCACCGCCCGACCGCGGCAGCCCCGCCATGAACTCCGTCATCTCGGACGAGCTGCGGGCCAAGGTGCAGAGCGGAGGGACGAAGCAGTTCTACCAGTCGGTCGCGCTCCCGGCGGGCACCGGCGACACCGACCCCGGCATCGTCGTCGGCTCGCAGCTGACCCTGCCGGCGTACGGCAAATACGAACTGTACATCGGCTACAAC
>NZ_JAWRYR010000558.1:0-258 GCF_046940275.1 Pantoea sp. SIMBA_079
CCGACAGCCGGTAGAGCGGGGTGTAGGCGAACTGGAAGTCGTAGCGGCCGTCGCGTTCGAGGATCAGCGTGCTGGTCGTCCAGGTCTGGCGCTTCTGCGCCTGCATGATGCGGTTGATCTCGGCGAAGCCGGCCTTGGCATCCGGCGACAGGCGGAACGCGACCTTCTCCAGCGGCGCCTGCGGGGCGCGTGCGATCGCGAAGGAGATGCTGCTGGTGCGCGGCGCGCCACCGTCGTCGTCGGCCAGCGATTCGAAAT
>NZ_JAWRYR010000559.1:0-258 GCF_046940275.1 Pantoea sp. SIMBA_079
GGTCGCGATCGAGGACCTGCTCGGTCGCAAGCCGGTCATGCCCGACTGGAAGGCCATCCGCGCCTGGCTGCGCGAGCGGAGCGTGCTGGTCACGGGGGCGGGCGGTTCCATCGGCTCCGAGCTGTGCCGCCAGATCCTGCGTTTTGGGCCTGCGCAGATCGTCGCGTTCGATCTGTCCGAATACGCGATGTACCGGCTTACCGAGGAGTTGCGGGAACGCTTCCCCGACCAGCCCGTCGTGCCGATCATCGGCGATGC
>NZ_JAWRYR010000560.1:0-257 GCF_046940275.1 Pantoea sp. SIMBA_079
GTCCGCGCGGCGAGCTGGGGCATCGGGAACTCTCGTTTCAGAGCGGCGGGAATGCGGCGGAACCGCTGATTTTCGGCGGCAGATGGTACCACGCACCCCTGTGGCGACTGCCGGGGCGGCGTGCCGTGAGACGCGGCTTCAGAGGTAATCCAGCACGTCGCCGAGGTCGTAGTTGTCGTCGAAATAGGTCTGCCACTGCGCGTAGGCGTCGCGCAGACACTCGGCGGTCTTGCAGGCATCGAGCTGCTTCACCACGG
>NZ_JAWRYR010000561.1:0-257 GCF_046940275.1 Pantoea sp. SIMBA_079
GTGTATCTGGCGGGAGTCCGGCCGTGAAATAAACGATGCTGCTACCCTTTACGGCCTTGGCCGCCTGGCTGGCGTCTAGCAGGTCCGCCGCAATCAGCGTGTCAGAGTCGCTGACTTTGCGCGGATTACGGCTGACCAGCCTGATATCTTCGGTAAATATCCGGTTCAGTTCCCGTGCCAGCTCTATGGCTATCTGGCCAGTTGCGCCTAAAACGGTTTGCATTTGGTCTCCTGGAAACCTCGGTAGAAGGTTTCTC
>NZ_JAWRYR010000562.1:0-257 GCF_046940275.1 Pantoea sp. SIMBA_079
CTTCAAGCCCTTCTCCGAGAAAGTCGGCAAGCCCTTGCTGGATGAATCCTGGGACGGCGGCTACGGTGTCGTCCAGGCAAAGGTGAAAGCAGGAAAGCCCAATTGGGATGTGGTGCAGGTGGAGGCGGAAGAACTCGCCCTTGGTTGTGCGGACGGTCTTTACGAAAAGATCGATTGGGACAAGCTAGGCGGCAAAGACAAGTTTCTCGACAGTGCGGTCAATGATTGCGGAGTCGGTGCGATCGTGTGGTCGACCG
>NZ_JAWRYR010000563.1:0-257 GCF_046940275.1 Pantoea sp. SIMBA_079
GACTGGGCTGAAAATCGCCGCTGGTGTAGCGACGGTGGTAATGGCGTTTGTCGCAATTATTGCGCTGATCAACGGCATTATCGGCGGAATTGGTGGCTGGTTTGGTTTCGCCAATGCCTCTCTGGAAAGTATTTTTGGCTATGTGCTGGCACCGCTGGCGTGGATCATGGGTGTGGACTGGAGTGATGCCAATCTTGCGGGTAGCCTGATTGGGCAGAAACTGGCGATTAACGAATTCGTCGCTTACCTGAGTTTCT
>NZ_JAWRYR010000564.1:0-257 GCF_046940275.1 Pantoea sp. SIMBA_079
GCCCCCTGCTCCCGGACGCACTGGTCGAGGAACGCCAGCGCACGGCCGGGGGAGCCGTCGAGCAGTTCGCCGGTACTGGCGGCGAGGACGTAGGGGATCCAGTGCCCGGCGCTCGGAACGTGCGCAGCGGCGCGGGCCAGCCGCTCCGTCGCGGTCACCGCGTCGAGCCGGTACAGGGAGATGATCGCCTCCGCCGTCCGCAGCATCGCCGCATCGGCAGGCGGGAGCCGGTCGCCGGTGACGGCCCCGGCCTCCTC
>NZ_JAWRYR010000565.1:0-257 GCF_046940275.1 Pantoea sp. SIMBA_079
GTGAGAGTGCTTCAGCCACGATGTCTACACCAAATATCGCGCCTGGGGTGTAGATATCCGCACCGATGAACAAATCGATGTCCCACACTGGTTTCAACCAAGGGTAGCTGCGTGCACCATCTTCATCATCACGGTCGCAGTCGGAGAAGCCCCAAGCGCTTCCATCATCCAACAGCGCGCAGAAATGCGGAAGTGCGTGCGGTGCTAACCGATCGCCAGCTTTTAGCGGGAGGATGCTGTCACAGCCCGAAGCTATG
>NZ_JAWRYR010000566.1:0-257 GCF_046940275.1 Pantoea sp. SIMBA_079
GCTGTGGAATGGGATAAAGAGACGGCGCAGGAGTTCATCACCGAAATCAAGGTGGAGATGTTCAATCATCAGGGTGCGCTGGCAAACCTGACGGCGGCAATTAACACCACGACTTCGAATATTCAAAGTTTGAATACGGAAGAGAAAGATGGTCGCGTCTACAGCGCCTTTATTCGTCTGACCGCTCGTGACCGTGTGCATCTGGCGAATATCATGCGCTAAATCCGCGTGATGCCAGACGTGATTAAAGTCACCCG
>NZ_JAWRYR010000567.1:0-257 GCF_046940275.1 Pantoea sp. SIMBA_079
GCCGAAGCCATGGTCGCTGCCGGTGTCGACATCGATGCCGTGGTCGAAATTGCCGTGGACGACGAAGAAATCGTCGGCCGCATGGCTGGCCGCCGCGTGCACCTGGCCTCGGGCCGTACCTACCACATTCAGTACAACCCGCCGAAAGTGGAAGGCAAGGACGACGAGACCGGTGAAGACCTGATCCAGCGAGACGACGACAAAGAAGAAACCGTTCGCCATCGCCTGTCGGTCTACCACAGCCAGACCAAGCCGCT
>NZ_JAWRYR010000568.1:0-257 GCF_046940275.1 Pantoea sp. SIMBA_079
GTGGAAGTCATCGAGCCTACAGGTCCGGAAACGCATATCTATGGCCGGATAGCGGGACAGCCCATAAGGGCTGTGTTTCGCGAGCGCTTACATCTTGCGCCCGGTGAACAAGTGCCTGTAACTGCGAAGAGCGAACACATACATCTTTTCGACAAGGATAGCGGTCTCCCGCTTTGAACTCCCATGAGCAAGGTTGCCGACATCATCACGCGGCTGCATGTCGTGGCGCAGGACGGATCGAAATCCGACCGGCGGCT
>NZ_JAWRYR010000569.1:0-257 GCF_046940275.1 Pantoea sp. SIMBA_079
CGGCGCGTGTGCGAGCCGCTTTTCTGGGGGCAACCTGCGCCGGACGGCCCATGTCACATGAAGTCAGCCTGGCCGCGCCGGAGCGCGAACCATCACGAATCCCGGGAAACCGGCGCTCTGGGAGCGCGCGCGCTCACAATGGGCGTGCCTTGGAATGCCCATCGCGCGCTAGCGCGCTCCTACAAGAGCCACATCAACCGGCGCCGGCGATCCGTACCGTCGCACCGGCGCGAGTGATGCGCAGCTCGTTGCCGTCC
>NZ_JAWRYR010000570.1:0-257 GCF_046940275.1 Pantoea sp. SIMBA_079
GTGCGAGCAGAGCTCGTGGTGCTGGCCCGCGCACGACGACGCGTTCGCCCGGCACGGCTCGATCGTCGCGGTGGCCGACGACCCCTTCCTCGATCTGGGGGCCGGGGAGGCGGTGGCCCAGCTGGCCTGGGCGGACCACGTTCTCGGGGACGCCCTGGACGAGCGATACCCGGGCCTGCGCTCGCGCATCCGTTTCGAGGCATCCCGTCGCGGCTTCGAGCCGTTCCTGAACCGTCGTGACTGGTGGTGGATCGGCC
>NZ_JAWRYR010000571.1:0-257 GCF_046940275.1 Pantoea sp. SIMBA_079
CCTGCTGACCGGCTTTGCTGCTTTGAACCCAGAGCGTCCTGACGCTGCGTGATTCCTCGGAGCGCACGACCGGGCCCTCGCTGGATGCCGGACGACCGTTCGAAATGAAACGGTTAGGTCTCACGTGAGTGGCCCATAGCGCAGTTCCATCTGCCAAACCGTCCTCATCCGGATCGATAAACGGCACCTCGGCCCCGCTGTTACGGTGGACCAGCCTCATGCTGGAGAGCTCGGCCGCTGTCAGCGGTATCGCAAGT
>NZ_JAWRYR010000572.1:0-257 GCF_046940275.1 Pantoea sp. SIMBA_079
GTCGTAGGCGTCCGGGGCGGCCGTGTCCGCGATGTCGCCGGTGAACACGATGGCCTCAGGGCGGGTGTTCGACTTGTCGAAGCCGTCGAACAGCTCCTGCAGGTTCGCGTCGCTGTCGACGATGCCGTGCAACGGCTCGCGCTTCTCCACGAAGTGGGTGTCGCTGATGTGCAGGATGAAGTGGTCCGGGGTCGGGTATGCGGTGTGGTCGGTCATCGTTCTGGTCCTCTCGGTTCAGGCGTTGGTCGGGTCGGCCG
>NZ_JAWRYR010000573.1:0-257 GCF_046940275.1 Pantoea sp. SIMBA_079
GGGTTCGTTCGAATTGGCCCTCTTGGTTGTAATAGTCGGCTATTAAGCTATCGACCGACAGTCCGGACACGCCAGCCTCACCGGCAGCGGTCTCAGCAGTAGCTCTCGCCTGAGCAGCTTCCGTCTGGGACTTCTGGAGTTCCTGAGAAGCGGCCTTCTGTTCCTGCTGCATTCGGAGCTGTGTCGCGGCATAGTTATCAGTCGCAGCCCGGTTCGCCTCAATACGGTTGTTCTCGTACTGCTGCTGCTGGGCTTCG
>NZ_JAWRYR010000574.1:0-256 GCF_046940275.1 Pantoea sp. SIMBA_079
ACTATAGGCATATTTGCAAATAGAGCGCACCACTTTGCGGGTGTGACCTTTTCCTCTAAAAGGCGCTAGAGTCAGTACGCCGAGATCCGCAATTTGCAAGTCGTCCTCCCAAGGGTACATACTCGCGACGCTTACGAGGCGGTTCTGCTCAAAAGAGCCGAACACCGCCCAATGATCCAATTCCACTTGAGCGTCATCCAGGTCTTGTTCCGAGGCAGAGGACTGGAACTCGGAGAAAACGGCATCATCTTGCTGT
>NZ_JAWRYR010000575.1:0-256 GCF_046940275.1 Pantoea sp. SIMBA_079
GCCACGAGGCCAGCAGCGACACCGAGATGGTGATCGCCAGTTGCGACATGAAGATGCTGATCTGGTTGGTCTCGCCCAGCAGGTTGGGCAGGAACACGATGCAATGGCACAGCGTGCCGGCCGACAGCGCGATCGCGACGCTGCGCGTGCCGACGATCGATGCCAGCCACGGCTGGTCGGGCATGCGCTCGCGTTCCTGGTAGATGCTCTCGACCACGACGACGGCGTTGTCGACCAGCATGCCCACCGCCAGCAG
>NZ_JAWRYR010000576.1:0-256 GCF_046940275.1 Pantoea sp. SIMBA_079
TGGGTGCTGTCGCTGTACTCGCCGGTTCGGAGAGCGTGGACGGTACCGGAACCGACGAAATCTCGCTGGCCGGATTAAAGCTCTCCTGATGATAGTTGGCCATGTTGAAACCGGCGTCTTCCAGCAGGCCCCGCACACCGTTCATGAACGGTTCCGGCCCACAGCAGAAAACCTTGCGATGCAGGAAATCAGGCGCCAGCAGTTCAAGCCGCGCACGGTCTATGCGCCCGTGCAGGCCCGGCCAGACATGGCGTGC
>NZ_JAWRYR010000577.1:0-256 GCF_046940275.1 Pantoea sp. SIMBA_079
GCTGGAACAGGTCCGCGCGATCGGCGTGCACAAGGCCGGCGCCGATTTCCCGATGCCCGGCGCCGCCGGCGGCCACCACGTGTTCCATTTCACCCGGGCGCTGGCGCCGCAGAGCGACTACGCCGTGCACGTGCGCCGCGACCAGTTCGACCAGTTGCTGTTCACCCATGCGCGCGACGCCGGCGTCGAGACCCGCGAGCGCACGCGCGTCACCGCGGTGCGTTTCGGCGACGACGGACGGCCGGCGCTGGTCGAG
>NZ_JAWRYR010000578.1:0-256 GCF_046940275.1 Pantoea sp. SIMBA_079
CGAGGATCCAGAACAGGCCCTCGCCGAGCATCGCGAAGATCGAGAAGCGGCTGTAGTCGACGACGCGGTCGAGCCCGCGCACGCCTTCGGCGCGGATCAGGTCGACCTGCTTGGGTCCGACCCACAGGCGCGCCGTGGTGGCGACCTGCTGGCCGGCGGCGACCGAGACCGGCGGTCCCATTTCGCGGATCAGGTACCGCGGCGCACCAGTGCTGGCGTCGACCTGCATCGAGACCGTGCTGACGCCTTCGGGCTG
>NZ_JAWRYR010000579.1:0-256 GCF_046940275.1 Pantoea sp. SIMBA_079
GGCTCGACCAGGTTTCGCGCGGCGGCGGCCGGCCATCGGCCGCGACCTCGGCCGTATCGGCATCGTCGTCCGCCGCCTGCGGCAGGCTGAATTCGCCGGCATCCAGCCGACGGATGACCTCGCGCGCATGTGCGGCCTGATCGTCGCGCACGTGCAGCTTCACGCCGCCGATCGCGAGCCGCCATTCCCAGTTCGCCAGCGCCATGTTCTGGTCGCCCAGATGCACGCCGATGCCCTCGGCCTGCAGCAGGCCGGC
>NZ_JAWRYR010000580.1:0-256 GCF_046940275.1 Pantoea sp. SIMBA_079
GGCGCGTCTGGCCGGCACCGCTGCGGCGCAGGGAACGCGGCACGGCGACGTCGCCTCCGCGCTGGCCGCGGCGCGGGCGGCGGCCGTCCCCGGCGACCGCGTGCTCGTGTTCGGCTCATTCCACACCGTGGCCGCGGCACTCGCGCAGTTGCGGAGTGGGCGTTAAGAAGCGCGGCCGGAGGCCGGCGTATAATTCGCGCGGCTTCCATCCGCCCGGATCCCCATGACTTCTGCGTTGAAACAGCGCCTGATCGGC
>NZ_JAWRYR010000581.1:0-256 GCF_046940275.1 Pantoea sp. SIMBA_079
GTAGTGCACACGCGCTACAGTTTGCCCTGCTTTATCATGAACAATAATCGGTACTTCTGTGAACTCCAGACGTTTTTCCAAACCATTGCGGAAAACTACAACGACTTTGAGTCCGTTGTCTTCGCCTGTTTTTATCTCAAGTACCTGCAGGTCTACTTCACCCTCTTTGACTGGTGTTTCTTCTGCTGCCTTTTTCATGTAATGCTCATTCTCACTAACAGACAATCCCATATTCAATTCCTGATTGTCTTCGGCT
>NZ_JAWRYR010000582.1:0-256 GCF_046940275.1 Pantoea sp. SIMBA_079
TGGCATCACGCCGGGTGACTGGATATGAAATCATTCCGATTGCAAAGCTTGGCCGTCCCCGGGTCGATGTGACGCTGCGCATTTCCGGTTTCTTCCGCGATGCGTTGCCGGAACAGATTGCGCTCTTCGACAAGGCCGTGCGTGCAGTTGGCGCTCTCGACGAAGATGCCGAGGACAATCCAGTCGCAGTTCGTATGCGGATTGAGCAGGCGCGTCTTGTTGTCGAAGGGGCGGATGAAAAGACAGCGCAACGCCG
>NZ_JAWRYR010000583.1:0-256 GCF_046940275.1 Pantoea sp. SIMBA_079
GGACATCGGCATCGGGCGAGGCATGGGCGATACGGGACATCTCGGCAGCTCCTGTAGACGCGGGGATCGATGGCCCGGCTGGGCATGGCCGCAGTCTGTGCGGCGCGCATCTCACAGGCTGCGACCCCGGCGGCGCTCGCGGCTGCTACGCGGTGCCGTGCCGGGGGAGACCGCTCGGCGCGCCGCCCGGCGCGACTGCCAGCGCCGATCGACGACGCGGCCGCAGCGGCCCAGGTGAGCGGGACCCGTCGCGATG
>NZ_JAWRYR010000584.1:0-256 GCF_046940275.1 Pantoea sp. SIMBA_079
CTGGAGTTTCTACGAGAGTGTCGGAAGTTACAATGAATACATCTTTAGTTCTCAACTCTGGCGGCAACCCCAACAGGGCTAGGTAAACCAAAGTGGTGACAGCAGA
The DNA here is from genome assembly GCF_046940275.1 of Pantoea sp. SIMBA_079. Lineage (NCBI taxonomy): Bacteria > Pseudomonadati > Pseudomonadota > Gammaproteobacteria > Enterobacterales > Erwiniaceae > Pantoea > Pantoea sp. SIMBA_079. Next base: position 107 of record NZ_JAWRYR010000584.1, read on the forward strand.
GGAGTCTTTCCCGCCGCTGTAGCCTATGATCCATGGGCGTGCATCATGGCAATAGATTCGCTGTATTTCAGATATGCATTCCGCCAGTGGTTTTCCGGCAAAAAACTCATTATTTATGAAACTTTCATAATCGGCTAAGTCATGTGCGTG
>NZ_JAWRYR010000585.1:0-255 GCF_046940275.1 Pantoea sp. SIMBA_079
GGCGAAGCCGGCGGCATCACCCAGCACATCGGCGCGTACCACGTCGAAACCGACAAGGGCGTCATCAGCTTCCTCGACACCCCGGGCCACGCAGCGTTCACGTCGATGCGTGCCCGCGGCGCCAAGATCACCGACATCGTGGTGCTGGTGGTCGCGGCTGACGACGGCGTGATGCCGCAGACGGTCGAGGCGGTCAAGCTCGCGAAGGCGGCGAAGGTGCCGTTGATCGTCGCGATCAACAAGATCGACAAGTCG
>NZ_JAWRYR010000586.1:0-255 GCF_046940275.1 Pantoea sp. SIMBA_079
CGCCTGTCCCGGAAATGGCGCCCGAAAAGCTGTACTTGTCCGCGCGATTGAAGGCGAGCGTGGCATTATTGACGATATTGCCCGCAATTGAACCCGTGGTGCCGCCATTGCCGATTTGCAGGAAACCGTTGGCAATCGTGGTACCGCCGCTATGGCTGGCATCGCCGCTGATGATAAGCGAGCCCGCCCCTTCCTTATATAGCGAACCACTGCCCGACACATCGGCGGTCAGATCGAGCGCCGTGCCAAGCAGCG
>NZ_JAWRYR010000587.1:0-255 GCF_046940275.1 Pantoea sp. SIMBA_079
TGGTAAAAGATTTGGTTAACCGCTATCAATAATAAATTATATCTGCCGCCAGGAATTTCTGGCGGCAATAATACAAAATTCTTTGCATAAGAAATTTTTCTTGACAAAGACAGTGCAAGAAAGGACATGGAATCCGGAGTTAAAAACTGTTTGTTTTAGAATATTTAATTATTTAACTGCTGAATCTTCCTTGCGAGAAATATATCCATTATTACATTTCATGCCATTTTTAATATAGATTGGGTGATGCTGCCA
>NZ_JAWRYR010000588.1:0-255 GCF_046940275.1 Pantoea sp. SIMBA_079
GTGTTCGCGTGCATGGTGATCGTCGCCGTCGTCACCCTGTTCGCTGAGTACCTCATCACCCTTCTCGAGAAGGCCCTCCTGAAGTGGCGGCCGCCGAGCCGCTCGGAGTCGGCCCAAGCCATCTGAACCAATGACCTGCAACGAGGCAGACAGCCGGCACGCCGGCACCATGAAAGGAACATCCAGATGAACAAGCGCAGCATCGGCCTCATCGCCGCGGCCGGAGTCGTCGCCCTCGGGCTGGCCGCCTGCAGT
>NZ_JAWRYR010000589.1:0-255 GCF_046940275.1 Pantoea sp. SIMBA_079
GGCTGCTTCTTCACCCTGCTGGGCGGGCTGGCGACCGCGAAGCTGTCGGACTTCTTCCGCCGCATCCACGGCCCGTCGAAGTCGAGCACGCTCGGCGTCGGCTGCATCCTGTTCGCGTCGATCATCTACCACTGGGTCAACGGCAGCGGCGTGCATCCGCGCGAACTGCTGGTCACCGTGTTCCTGTTCCTGACCGCGCCGATCAGCGCGCACCTGATGTCGCGCGCGGCGCTGTCGCTGATGGAGGACCGGCCG
>NZ_JAWRYR010000590.1:0-255 GCF_046940275.1 Pantoea sp. SIMBA_079
AGAAAGAATAAAACAGATGAGTGAGATTGCTTATGAAAAAACGGTGAGAGGGATGTATGTGAAAGTGATTTCTAATTAATTTAATGAAAAAAGGTTGCTCAAAAGTAGTGATGTAGCTATTTTTTGGCAACCTTTTTTGTTTCACCCTACTATTTTTATTTGTTCCCCTAGTTGTTATATGAATTCAATATTTTGGTATATAAATAAATCGCATCGATGCATAACAAAAAGGAATCCACATGCATTTGGTTTCTT
>NZ_JAWRYR010000591.1:0-255 GCF_046940275.1 Pantoea sp. SIMBA_079
GGCTCTGGCTGTTCGGTAACCCTGTCGTTCCGAGAAGCGCATTTGACCTCCAGCTAGACCAAATTGATCGCCAGGCTACTGATGGCGCATAAAGAGTGAAGGCCCAGGTGGGCAATAATCAAAGATCGTCGAACCCGTTATCCGAATTCGTTTTCTTGTACGACGCGTTCCGCATCTCGAAGAAGTCGGTCTTGGTTTCGGTGAAGTTGTCGGCGTAGGCCTTGATCCACGGCATCACGTTGTCGGTGGTGTCGG
>NZ_JAWRYR010000592.1:0-255 GCF_046940275.1 Pantoea sp. SIMBA_079
CCCCGACCGCGGGTTTCCCCGGGTTTCATTTCGGCCGGGTTTGTGCATTCGATTCCCGCGGATTAAGATGCGCCCAGGCCAGGGACCGGTTTTCTCCACTCACTTTCACGCCGGAGTCATCGATGGCTTTTGATCTGAACGCATTTTCTCCGAAAGAACTCGAATCGCTGATCGAACAGGCGAAGCAGCGCAAGACCGCCCTGAAGAAGCGCAAGCCGATCGCATCGGTGCGCAAGAAGCTGACGGATCTCGCTG
>NZ_JAWRYR010000593.1:0-255 GCF_046940275.1 Pantoea sp. SIMBA_079
GCGAGCTTCCCGGCTCGTTATAGTCGAACTGTTCGACAACGATGCCGTTGCCCGTACCGGTCTTCGTCTGTGCATCACCGGAATCGATGACGACGACGGGACGGTCCAGCGCGCCATAGAACGGCGCCACGAAGGCCGCGACCAGTACAGCGCCCGTTATACCCGCCAGCCCGCCGAAAACGGCGCGCCCGTGGCTTCTGTTCTGCGATTGCGCCATTACTGGCTCGCCCACAAAATGCGGGCGACCCATTCGAT
>NZ_JAWRYR010000594.1:0-255 GCF_046940275.1 Pantoea sp. SIMBA_079
GCTCTGGCCGCCGGCGAGCGGTCCACCCGACCTGGAGACCGGCAACTCCGGGAGCCTCACGCTCGAGGCGGAGGGAGACGGCCTCCGGTCGATCTTCCTGGGGGACCTGGGGGAGGAGGCGCAGGACGCGCTGCTCGCGACGCGCGGCGTCCGCCCCGTCGACGTCGTGAAAATGGCCCACCACGGCTCAGCCGACCAGAGCCCGGCCCTCTATCGAGCCCTCGGGGCGAGAGTCGGCCTCGTCTCGGTCGGAGC
>NZ_JAWRYR010000595.1:0-255 GCF_046940275.1 Pantoea sp. SIMBA_079
GAAGCGCGCTACTACTCTGCCGAGCTGCGATGGGATGGCGTCTCCACTTTGGCGCAGGCGCTTGACATGGTGCGTGAGGCCGCCAAGGTCACACCCGAAGGCGAATGGGTGCGCGTGGTCGGCGGCTGGTCGCCTTACCAGTTCGCCGAGAAGCGGATGCCCACACCCGAGGAGCTGACAGCGGCTGCGCCTGACACCCCGGTGTTCGTGCTGCACCTCTACACATCGGGCCTCTATAACCGGAAGGGACTCGAG
>NZ_JAWRYR010000596.1:0-255 GCF_046940275.1 Pantoea sp. SIMBA_079
TCAAACAAAGTTCTTCATTATTGATGATTTTCATAGAAATATGCTGGAGCAATGGCAAGTCGGTTACAGTTATTATCTAAACAAAGTAGCAGCGAATTATTTGAAGCATAGTTGCTAATTCTTACAGGATGAAAGCTATAAAAAAGGGGGGACTATTCCCCCCTCCCCGCTATTTCCCGGTTACCCGTTTATTTATCATGAACCGCACAGCGATTAGGGCCAATCTCCATCTCCTGCTGCTCTTCTGGACTTGGC
>NZ_JAWRYR010000597.1:0-255 GCF_046940275.1 Pantoea sp. SIMBA_079
GGCCGGCAATCGCCGGATGGTCGTCGATATTCATCTTGACCAGCTTGACGGCGCCGCCAGCCTCGCGGACCGCCTTTTCAATGATCGGGGTCAACTGCTTGCAGGGACCGCACCATGGCGCCCAGAAATCCACCAGCACCGGCTGCTTGCGGGATTCTGCGATTACATCCGCCTGAAAGCCGGCCGTCGTGGTGTCCTTGACGAGATCCGCTCCTCCGGCAGCGGCCTGCGGCGCGCCGAAAGAGACATTCGCCG
>NZ_JAWRYR010000598.1:0-255 GCF_046940275.1 Pantoea sp. SIMBA_079
ATATGAGTTTTAATAATATTTCAATCCACGCATCCATGAAGGATGCGACAAAGGTGGAAACAAAATGCAAACAGTAATCGTAAATTTCAATCCACGCATCCATGAAGGATGCGACCTTCTCCTTCCAAGCAATCAACAAACTTACAATTAATATTTCAATCCACGCATCCATGAAGGATGCGACTTTGACCACTTGTACGTAAGTAAAGACTTTGCATTTCAATCCACGCATCCATGAAGGATGCGACTCTCTAT
>NZ_JAWRYR010000599.1:0-255 GCF_046940275.1 Pantoea sp. SIMBA_079
GGACAGCGTCGTGCCGTCGTTGCGCAATGTGACGAAGATAACCTGATCGTCCGGTTGTCCGGCAATAGAAATTGCGCCGATACGTTGTGCTTCGCTGGTGTCGAGAGCAGGCATATTGAACAGAACTTCGCCGCCCACACGTTCTGCGGCCTTGGCGAGCGCGGACTCAAAACCTTCGATAAGGACGTCGATGGCTCCAAGCGCGAACTCCAGTTCGACGGCTTCAAGCGTCATCGTATCATCTGCGGTTGTGCT
>NZ_JAWRYR010000600.1:0-255 GCF_046940275.1 Pantoea sp. SIMBA_079
GGCAGGCGCGTCGGTTTCGCTGTCGTCGGCAGGCGCCGGCGTGTCGGCGGGCATGCGGATCGGGAACGCGACGTGGTCGGAGTACTTGCCGATCAGCGAGCGCAGCGTCCAGTCGGCGAGGAACTCGTCCTCGTCGGGCTTGAGGTGCAGCACGACGGTGGTGCCGCGCTCGGGCAGTTCGACGGTATCGAGCGAATACTCGCCGCGACCGTCGCTTTCCCACTTCACGCCCTCGGCGGCCGGCGCATCGGCGCG
>NZ_JAWRYR010000601.1:0-255 GCF_046940275.1 Pantoea sp. SIMBA_079
TAAATCGGGTCCTTGGCAATGCATGGTCAGGTGGCAGGTTTTCCGCCGCCGCGATTTAAGGCGGAGGACGGCTTGCGTGAATGATGGAAAATTCCGTTCGCGTTTGCGGTGAAAGTTGGAATGGAAACATGCCGGATGGCAATGGGTTTGCGAAGCAATGCCTTCAGATCGCATTCGCACCGGCTATCATGGATGCCCGGCTATCATGGATGCATTGTCGGCCATAGCAGCGAAAGGAGATCACGCATGAGCCAC
>NZ_JAWRYR010000602.1:0-255 GCF_046940275.1 Pantoea sp. SIMBA_079
CAGATCCTCGGCGGCTACATCGTAGATGACCAGGTTGAAACTGAAGAATGGCTGCACGACTTGTACTGTGATGGCTGCGAGCCTTCTGAAGCTGTCACCGAAGTGCAGTGCCAGCTAGGGATGCTCCGATCAACTTGTCGTGCAGCCGCGGCAAGTTGCAATTTTCCAGGCACCTACAGCGTCATTGGACGAAAAGTGACCGAAAAATCATGTACGGAGAGCTTTTTCGACCGGTTCTCCGTGTTAAACGCCAAC
>NZ_JAWRYR010000603.1:0-254 GCF_046940275.1 Pantoea sp. SIMBA_079
CATCCGGTCACGTTCCGCGCACAGAATATGTGGAACGATGCAGACACGCTGCAGAAAGCCTGCCGCGTGCTGGAGCGGGATTTAGGTTTTAACGTGGACAACGGCAGCTGGGAAATGAGCGAGGACGGCAGCCTGTACCGCACGCGTCGTGCGCTGCCTTCAGCCCCGCGCGGCGCGGCTAAAAGAGAAATCTTTTCCGATAAGGAAAGCCTTCACGGCTACGCCGTTCGCGAGACGCGTCAGATGATCAGCGA
>NZ_JAWRYR010000604.1:0-254 GCF_046940275.1 Pantoea sp. SIMBA_079
GCTCCAACGCTGCGCAATATGAAAGCTTGGCGTTTCCGCCGGTTGCTACCAACACGCCAATTGGCGTAGTCAAAACCGCCGAGGCTCTAATCGCCGTTGGATGAAAGTTCAGTGGCAGGTCAGCGGTTCTTCAACCGCATCAAACACTATCGCGGTATCGCAACGCGTTACGACAAGAACCCCGCCAATTTCCTGGCAGCTGTCAAACTCATCGCTATCCGCATCTGGTGCATTAGTTTATGAGTCTACGTCGT
>NZ_JAWRYR010000605.1:0-254 GCF_046940275.1 Pantoea sp. SIMBA_079
CGTCACCGTTGTTGCTGCCGGCGATGATGCCCGGGTGATTGCCCACGCGCTCTATCAGGTCGATATTTCTGGTTGGATTGAATGTAATCCTCAGTTAATCAGCCCGTGCGATCGCAATGCATCCTCAAGTGCCTTAACGCGCTGCCTTGCCTCTCTGAGACCATTGGCCAGAGCCTGCACCTGAGCCTGAGGATAGGTTGTGCCAATGGTGTAGCTGGTGTCAGCCGCAAATGATCCCTTAAGACCGGTGCCAC
>NZ_JAWRYR010000606.1:0-254 GCF_046940275.1 Pantoea sp. SIMBA_079
GGTTCGCCAAACGCAGAAGTGGCGGGTAAGCTGGGGGCGCTATGGGGTGCTCATTACTTATTAAGCGTCAATGGCGGAATGGGCAAGCTGGTTTGCGGAATTGGCGGAGTCCCAGGGATTTCGGCTTTGGTAATCGGGGGAGGCATCGTGGGTAGAAGTGCGGCGGGCGTTCTGTCTTCTCTGGGTGCGCACGTAACCATGATGGACGTCAATATCGGTGTGCTGCGCGAAACGCAATATGTATTGCCAAAAGG
>NZ_JAWRYR010000607.1:0-254 GCF_046940275.1 Pantoea sp. SIMBA_079
GGTTGAAAGCCCCGAGGGCGACGATACGCGCAAATGGGGCCCGCCTTTCATCGATGTGGAAGGCGAACGCTCTGCTGCCTATTTCCACGCCTGCAACCGCGGCAAGCGCTCGATCACGGCCGACTTCCGCACCGAAGAGGGTAGGGAACTGGTCCGCCAGCTCGTGGCTGACGCCGATGTCGTCATCGAAAACTTCAAGCTGGGCGGCCTCGACAAATACGGCCTCGACTATGAGAGCCTGAAGGCCATCAATC
>NZ_JAWRYR010000608.1:0-254 GCF_046940275.1 Pantoea sp. SIMBA_079
GTGACTGAAGTGATGGTGAAAGTGGGCGACAAAGTTGCCGCTGAACAGTCACTGATCACCGTAGAAGGCGACAAAGCTTCTATGGAAGTTCCGGCGCCGTTTGCAGGCGTCGTGAAGGAACTGAAAGTCAACGTTGGCGATAAAGTGAAAACTGGCTCGCTGATTATGATCTTCGAAGTTGAAGGCGCAGCGCCTGCGGCAGCTCCTGCGAAACAGGAAGCGGCAGCGCCGGCACCGGCAGCAAAAGCTGAAGC
>NZ_JAWRYR010000609.1:0-254 GCF_046940275.1 Pantoea sp. SIMBA_079
GACTCTCAGATATATTCCTCGCTGAAAATCACTAAGTTCATTACCTGAGACTGTAACTTTTCCATCAAGTGATGTCCCATATGGTACACTACCTGCAGTTATATTAGTAAGAATTCCAAAGTTATATCCATTTCCTGTTACTAAATTATTTGAAATAACAAATCTTTTAGTGAGATTATTAACAATTATAAACTCTTCCTGTGAAGTAGGTATATAACTTTCTAGAGTTATTCCTACAAATGCATTTCCTTCTG
>NZ_JAWRYR010000610.1:0-254 GCF_046940275.1 Pantoea sp. SIMBA_079
GGGGCTGCATCAGTCCGTCTTCCGCGCAGAAAAACGCATCGGCCTGGTATTGTTCGGTAAGGGCAATATCGGTTCCCGTTGGCTGGAACTGTTCGCCCGTGAGCAGAGCACGCTTTCGGCACGTACCGGCTTTGAGTTTGTGCTGGCAGGTGTGGTGGACAGCCGCCGCAGCCTGTTGAGCTATGACGGGCTGGACGCCAGCCGCGCGTTAGCCTTCTTCAACGATGAAGCGGTTGAGCAGGATGAAGAGTCGT
>NZ_JAWRYR010000611.1:0-254 GCF_046940275.1 Pantoea sp. SIMBA_079
CTCTTAACCTTCCAGCACCGGGCAGGCGTCAGACCCTATACGTCGTCTTGCGACTTCGCAGAGCCCTGTGTTTTTGGTAAACAGTCGCTACCCCCTGGTCTGTGCCACCCCCACATGGTTGCCCATATGAGGGTCACGCTTCTTCCGAAGTTACGCGTGCATTTTGCCGAGTTCCTTCAACGCAGTTCTCTCAAGCGCCTTGGTATTCTCTACCAGTCCACCAGTGTCGGTTTAGGGTACGGTCTATATGCAGG
>NZ_JAWRYR010000612.1:0-254 GCF_046940275.1 Pantoea sp. SIMBA_079
CTATGCCATCCGAAGGGGCGGTTTGTTTCAATGCATTTGTGCGACGCCGAATGTGTCCATTTGACCGCAAAATGCTTCAGAAGGATTATGAAAATGAAGAAGTTTGCTCTTGCTGCCGTTGCCGTTGCCCTTAGCGCCGGTGCTGCTTTCGCTGAAAACCCGCATGTCGGCGAACCGGCCGATCTTTATGCAAATGACCGCACGCCGGTTGCAACGCAGAGCCAGAAGCTCGACTACACGGCTCCTGCCTCGAT
>NZ_JAWRYR010000613.1:0-254 GCF_046940275.1 Pantoea sp. SIMBA_079
GGTCGAACAGCGAGGTGATGGACCCCGACGAGGCACGGTCACGGGCGCCGTCGGGCTCGCCGACGAAGGCCTCCTCCGTCGTGGGCTGCGGGGCCTTGGGAACGGGCGTCGTCGCCACGCGGCGGAAGGGCGGCAGCGTTCGACGGGCGGGGACGGCCGACGCGACGTAGCCGTGGTACGGATTGCGCGCGGCGGGCGGCACGAAGTTCAGCACAGCGCCCTGGATGGGCGCGTTGACGCCCTGCAACGACTCC
>NZ_JAWRYR010000614.1:0-254 GCF_046940275.1 Pantoea sp. SIMBA_079
CGATGCCGGTGTCGCCGAGCCAGATCGCCAACGGCCCCATCACGGCCAGCGCGTAGACCTCGAGCCGGAACGAGGACTCGTGCAGCCAGGCCGCACGCAATCCCTGCAGCGACCAGACCGTGGCCTTGAGCATCCGCGCGGGGCTGCGCGGCAGATGCCCGGTCTCGTCGGCCATCAGGCGTCACCGACCACGTCCCGCAAGACCGGCATGGCGGCATCGCGGGGAACGGAGCGCGCCGGGCGGGCCCGCGGGG
>NZ_JAWRYR010000615.1:0-254 GCF_046940275.1 Pantoea sp. SIMBA_079
GGCAGGATCGGAGGCATCCAGATCAAAGACGCCCCGGTCAGCGTAGACGCCCTGCGCAATGAACTTTGCCAGCAGATGCAGTTCATGGTCGCGTCCGGCTGTCCCAATCTTTCATTCAATCTTGGAACCTATGAAGGGTTCGGCCAGGTTCCGACGGACACGATTCTCGATGAAGAGGGCAAGCTCACGCGGACGGGCATTACCGGGACGAGCGGAACCTCCACCATCAACCAGCTCAACGTTGTTTACGCATG
>NZ_JAWRYR010000616.1:0-254 GCF_046940275.1 Pantoea sp. SIMBA_079
GTGTTGTAACATCATTACTGCAATACACCAAATCGGGAGCGTCCCGAAGCGCTCTGCAAAATATTGCTCGGAAGAGGAGAAGCGTATGTCGAATGACCGGATGAAACCTCTCATGCTCGCTGCCGTGATCGGCCTTCTGGGTGCAGGGGCATCAGGCTTTGCAGCCGGAGGCGCCCTGGCGCAGAATCCGCCGAAGGGCGCGCCTGAAGAAACGCCGAGAAACGTCCAGGAAAAGCACGATAATGCTCCCGAGC
>NZ_JAWRYR010000617.1:0-254 GCF_046940275.1 Pantoea sp. SIMBA_079
CGGCGTTATCGGCGCGCGGCGCAACCGCAGCGTCCGAGCGGCACCACTGACGCGCGCGGTGCACGATGTTGCGCGTCCCGGCTCAGGCCGCGTCGCGCACCACGACCCGGCCGCGCAGCGAATTGCGCAGCGCGTCGGTGATCACCACGTCGACGAACTGGCCGACCAGCCGCGGATCGCCGGCGAAATTCACCGAACGCATGTTCTCGGTCTTGCCGGTCAGCTCGTTCGGATCCTTGCGCGACGGCCCTTCG
>NZ_JAWRYR010000618.1:0-254 GCF_046940275.1 Pantoea sp. SIMBA_079
CCCCTTGACGCAAGGCCTGCAGCACCGCGCCTTGGGCCAGGTCGTCGTTACAGAAGAAGATGCCGTCGACATCCGGCGCCTGCTGCATCAGTTGGCTGAACAGCGCGCTGCCCAGGGCAATCGACGATGGCTCCGGCGCCAACACTTCCAGCTCGGCGGCCTGCAAACCGGCCTCTGCCAGCGCCTGACGGAAACCCTCGGCACGCTGCATCACCCTCGGGTCCAACTGAGCGGCAATGAATGCTAGGCGCTTG
>NZ_JAWRYR010000619.1:0-254 GCF_046940275.1 Pantoea sp. SIMBA_079
GCCCGCGTTCCGGCTGGATGAGACCGGCCGCAACGTGGTGATCGGCGACCCGCTGGCCCTCCTCGGCGGCCCGATGTACTTCGTCGTGGTCGGGATCGGCTGGCTGCTGACCGCTGCCGGCATCGTCTTCTCGTGGCTCGACTACCGGGAGCTCGTGCACCGGGGCGTGGAGAGGCCCTTCCACTGGGCGTGGTCGTTCCTCGGCATCGTCTACGCGATCGGACGCAGCGTCGTCATCCGCGGTGTCGCGGGAG
>NZ_JAWRYR010000620.1:0-254 GCF_046940275.1 Pantoea sp. SIMBA_079
GAGTTCGTGCCGGCCGAGGTGCCGTTCTACCGGGGCACGATCCTCGACGGCGATCTGCTGAAGCGCATCTTCGCCGAGAACGCGATCACCGGTGTCGTGCACGTGGCCGGCTTCAAGTACGCGGGCGTCTCCGCCCAGCGGCCGCTGCACACGTACGAGCAGAACGTAACGGCGACGGCGGTGCTCCTGGCCGCCATGCAGGAGGCGGGCGTGGACGCGATCGTCTTCAGCTCGTCCGCGGCCGTCTACGGCAC
>NZ_JAWRYR010000621.1:0-254 GCF_046940275.1 Pantoea sp. SIMBA_079
CGTGTTGGCGGCAGGCGCAATGGTAGACTTCGTGCCCCACGCGCGGCTTCTGGTATTCGCCGTTGCGTTCATTATTTTGCTGCTCTGTGTGGCGCTCGTTGCGAAAGGACGAGAAACCATAGCGCGACGACAGGGTGGACTTGCTTCACTGCGACCTCAACTGAATCTACCATTCAAATCTCGCAGAGCATATCCAGCGGCAGCTTGCGCCTTTGTCAGTACTTGGGCCTTCGGGGGGTTCTATCAGGCCTTTG
>NZ_JAWRYR010000622.1:0-253 GCF_046940275.1 Pantoea sp. SIMBA_079
GGTGGGGTCAGAACGACGCGGCGATGCCGGCCAGGATCACCAGGCCGACGCCCAGCAGCATCAGCACCGCCCAGATCACCAGGATGACGGTCGCGACCGTGCCCAGCCCGCGTTCCTGCCGCTCCGGAAAGCCGGTGTAGGCCCACTGGTCGACGACGTAGGTGCTGGCGACCAGGTCGTGCAAGCCCTGCTTGCGCCGGGTGAACAGCGCGACGAGATAGCCGATGTAGAGCGTCAGGTAGTTCAGCAGGTG
>NZ_JAWRYR010000623.1:0-253 GCF_046940275.1 Pantoea sp. SIMBA_079
TACGAACTTGCCCGCAAGGCAGGAATTGTCAGCGGTGACGAACTCGACATGAGCAAGGTTGCGACTGACGCCTTCGTTAACAAGGGCGCAGGGCTCGACATCAAGAAAAAGCTGGGCCAATAAGCCCCTTTTCAATCGCGGCAGGTATGGATGAGTAACAGCGACGAGAATGAAGACACCGAACTGACCGGACGAGACAAGGTCCTCGGCCGCAGGCGGCGCATTCTCGGCGCAATACGGGCTGCCGCGATCG
>NZ_JAWRYR010000624.1:0-253 GCF_046940275.1 Pantoea sp. SIMBA_079
CCCTGGGCAATGCCAAGTTTATTCGCCAGCGACTCCCCGATTTCCACAAACTGCTCTGGCTGCAAAATCGCGTTCAACAGCGCGTGTTTGGTCCAGTAGTGGAAGTGCTCGGTCAGACGATAGGTGGTTCCGACATACGGGAACTTATCGGCTTTACCCAATGCTTCGGCGTCGTCTTTAAAGATACGTGCAGCCGGGTTCGAGATAACGTTTGGATGCAGCGGGTTAGTTCCCAGCGGCGTTTCAAACGGCT
>NZ_JAWRYR010000625.1:0-253 GCF_046940275.1 Pantoea sp. SIMBA_079
GTCAGTATCAGTTACAAGGAAGCTGAACGACGTGGTTATCTGCGCGGCGAGGTAGGTCGGGGAACATATGTCTGCAACCGGGTGACGGAGCGAGCGGACCGGTTCATGCTCGATCGTGATCCTAGCGGAACGGCGGATCTGTCGATCATTCGGGCGGTCTATACCGAAGCACACGAGAATGCTTCGCGCCGCCTGCTGGAAGAATTGAGCCACTCGGACAATGCGAGTTTCATGCGCCCCTGCCGTCCTATAG
>NZ_JAWRYR010000626.1:0-253 GCF_046940275.1 Pantoea sp. SIMBA_079
CTGGAATTTTTGATGCATCAGGAAATGGGTATGCACAGAAACCATCCGTATCAGGGTGCTGATGAATCGATGGATATCCTGGCGTATTTGCTGGCAAAGTTTAGGGATGTCAATAGTCAGAGTGTGAGCACTTCAACTTGGGCAACGGAGTGCTCAACTGCTCTGGCAGTTCCAATTTCAGCATGGAAAGTGCGCTCGTAATGAAATCATCCAGAGGATGGACATGCTCTTGAAATTTCCGAACATTCAGTAT
>NZ_JAWRYR010000627.1:0-253 GCF_046940275.1 Pantoea sp. SIMBA_079
GTCATGGGCGCGGAAGTAGGCGCCATGGGTGATGTCGGCAATTTCCTTGAGTGCGGCTTCATCCAGGTCCAGGCTCGGGTTGAGGCCGAGCAGGCCAGGGGTGCCACTGGCTTCGGGGTTGGCGCCGATACCGATGGTGTAGATGCGCACGCCTTCCTGGGCCGCCAGGCGGGCGGCTGTCAGCGGGTGAATCTGACCGCCGTTGTTGGCACCGTCGGTGATCAGCACCAGCACCCGGCTTTGTGCCGGGCGT
>NZ_JAWRYR010000628.1:0-253 GCF_046940275.1 Pantoea sp. SIMBA_079
GTGCAGCATCCGCGGACTGTTGACGCCGACGTTCTGGCCGAACGACAGGATGCAGTCGCAGTGCTCGAAGTCCTCGAGCAGGACCGTGCCGACCGGCACGCCGATGCTGCGCGGCAGCCCGACCGACGTGCTTTCGTGACACATGTTGGAACTGTCGGGCAGGTTGTTGTTGCCGTACATCCGTGCCAGCAGCGCATACATGTACGAGGTCTCGAGCGACGCCCGGCCGGAGGCGTAGAACACGGCGCTGTCG
>NZ_JAWRYR010000629.1:0-253 GCF_046940275.1 Pantoea sp. SIMBA_079
GGTTCGCTTCTTCGCCGAGGCGATGGCCGACAAGAAGATTGTGAAAGGCGCGCTCTGTCATGGATTGTGGCTTCTTACCCCAAATCCCCAGCTGCTGCGCGGCCGCAAAGTAATTTGTCATTCCGTGGTGATGGCCGACATCATCAATTGCGGGGCAAAAATCACGCTTACGCCAGATCGCGTTGTCACCGATTGCGATCTCGTCACGGGCTTCAGCAAGCATGAGGCGCTAGCCTTTCTAGCGGCTATTGCC
>NZ_JAWRYR010000630.1:0-253 GCF_046940275.1 Pantoea sp. SIMBA_079
ATAAGGAGGACTGGCACGATCCAGGACAGCAGGTCGCGCAGGAAGGTGCTTTCGATCTGACCGGTGACCACCACGCCGCGCTCCTGAAGCTGACGTGCGAGGTCGGGCTCGACGCGGGTGGTGATGAACATTGGCCGGCCGTCGACCGGCTGCTTGAAGGTTCCCTGGATGAAGCGGTCGGATACCGCCACCTCCGCTATCCTGCCCTCGTCAAGGTAGGTCTCGAACTGGCTGTAGGGAATCTGCGTCACCT
>NZ_JAWRYR010000631.1:0-253 GCF_046940275.1 Pantoea sp. SIMBA_079
GCCCGAGCAGCGCGCAATGATGGAAGGGGTGTTGGCCAAACAAGGGGTCAGTGTAGGTGGCAAGGGTGTGCGTTCGTGCCTGACACCAGAACAGGTGGCAACGAATGACATTCCTCTGCAAGACCCGAAATCGGGCTGCACGCAGAAGATTACCGATCGTACCGGTAACGTTTGGAAGTTCCAGTTCAGCTGCCCGAAGGCGCAGGGAAGTGGTCAGGCTACATTCCTCAGTGATCGGGAATTCACCACCCAG
>NZ_JAWRYR010000632.1:0-253 GCF_046940275.1 Pantoea sp. SIMBA_079
TATGATTTATTTTGGGATGTTTATCAGTTTTTCAATAGCGTGGGGGTTGATTAATGGCGTGTATCCAATTTTTTACAGTGAGCTGTTTAGCACCCGCTTTCGCATCACGGGATTTGCAGTAGGCTTACAGATAGGGTTGATACTTACCGGATTCTCTCCTCTGATCGCTCAGATGCTATCAACTGCAAACAATAATGCGTGGTGGCCAGTTGCACTCGTATCATGCGTATGCTCGATCATCGCTGCGTTTACC
>NZ_JAWRYR010000633.1:0-253 GCF_046940275.1 Pantoea sp. SIMBA_079
TCAGATCGGTGCTCTAAACTTTTCTTTCCAAAGCATAATCTTATCGATCCTCGTTTTGCTCCGGTCGGATTATGCTCCAAGCGCCGATTTCAAATTAAGGCAAGTTCGGGATTTGTGTCCGTTCGGCGCTGAAGCGGCATTTTTGGGAGCAAAACCTGCTTACTTCGCATCAAATTTTGTGGCGACGAACGGGTGAAAACAAGGCGAAACAAAGGCTAGAAGCCCAGGCGCTCCCGCAACGCTTTTCGATAGG
>NZ_JAWRYR010000634.1:0-253 GCF_046940275.1 Pantoea sp. SIMBA_079
GTTTCAAGCGCTGATCGCGGGGACATTCCACCCATATCGTGAAATCATGGGACCCTGCCAATTCTTTACGGATAGAATACGTCCCTTCAATAATGACAAGGCCTCCAGCAGGAACGATATGCCATTCGGCCATAGTGTCCGTTTCCCAATCATACCTTTGATACCTTGCATCATTCCCTACAGTAAGCGGTTTTAGGATTTGGTTAAAAACCCGTTCCCAATCACAATCCGCTCCAATCTGTTTTTGGGCTGG
>NZ_JAWRYR010000635.1:0-253 GCF_046940275.1 Pantoea sp. SIMBA_079
CGTCGGGTTCGCAGCTGGGCAATAACGCCGTGTTCCAGGCCAACGAGGAAGTGGCTTCGCGTTCCAACTACGAGATCCGCGACCGCTTCTCGGCGGCGCTGACCTGGCAGCACGCCTTCTTCGGCGACAACAACACCTCGGTGTCGATGTTCTACGAGGGTCGCTCGGGTCGTCCCTTCAGCTATACCTTCGACAACGATGCCAACGGCGATGGCAGGTTCAACGATCTGCTCTACATCCCGACCGGCCCGGG
>NZ_JAWRYR010000636.1:0-253 GCF_046940275.1 Pantoea sp. SIMBA_079
TCACGCTCAACGGACTCCCGCTCTACACGTTCGTCAACGACAAGTCGATCGGCGACGTCACCGGTCAGGCGTACGGCGGGATCTGGTGGGTCGTCGGAGCCGACGGGGCGAAGATCGCCGGCACGTCCTCGTCGTCGTCCTCAGCTCCCGGAACGGGCTACTCGAAGTGAGCGCCGCCCGCGTGCGCGCTCAGGCGAACGCGCGGGCGTGCTCCACCAGCCGGTCGAAAGCCGCATCCAGGTCCGGGTCCACG
>NZ_JAWRYR010000637.1:0-253 GCF_046940275.1 Pantoea sp. SIMBA_079
TCGGACATCGCGGACTCCTTCGGCCTCGGAACTACACCAGCACCAGATCGTCGCGGTGCACGATGTTCTCGCCGTAGTTGTAACCGAGCATCGCCTCGATGTCGCGCGAATGGCGGCGCGCGAGCCGGCGGATGTCGTCGGCCGAATACTGGGTGACGCCGCGCGCGACGCGTTCGGTGACGTCGCCGTCGCGGAGCAGGATCTCGACCAGGTCGCCGCGGCGGGACGCGCCCTGGGCCGCGACCGCGCCGCC
>NZ_JAWRYR010000638.1:0-252 GCF_046940275.1 Pantoea sp. SIMBA_079
GTCGTAGAAGCGCGGGATCAGCTTGATCAGCGTCGACTTGCCGCTGCCGGAGCGGCCGATGATCGCGGTCACCGTGCCGGGCCGGGCGACGAAGCTGATGTCCTGCAGCGCCGGCGTGGGCTGGTCGGGGTAGCGCGCGGTGACACCACGGAATTCGATCTCGCCACGGGCGCGCGTCAAGGCGCGCGTGCCGGTGTCGCGCTCGTCGGGCGCGTCGAGGATCGTGAACAGACGCTCGGCCGAGGCGACGCC
>NZ_JAWRYR010000639.1:0-252 GCF_046940275.1 Pantoea sp. SIMBA_079
CGTTCATGACTTCACGGCAGGACAGCTGCCCTTTGTGCAGCGGGATTGCAAGGTAGAAGTCCTTTTCGAACTCGTCCCGGTTCAGCACGTAGCCCGGCGACAGGTCCCGACGTGCATAGGCACCGCGCACGAGTGCGTTGAGGTACTCGGTTTCTTTACGTGAAATGATGCGTCGAGTGCCGCTGACACCCCCGCACATTTCCTTGGCCTTGTGGAAGGCCTTGTACCAGGTATCGCATTGCTCAGGGAGCG
>NZ_JAWRYR010000640.1:0-252 GCF_046940275.1 Pantoea sp. SIMBA_079
GGTTGGAGTCGCTGATGTCCTTGAACTCGCGGCCTTCGTCCTTCAGTTCGAAGTCGTACCAGTACTTGCCACGGACGAACACACCGGTGTCGCCGTACTTGAGCTCCAGGTCATGAATGCCTTTGAAGATCTTGGAGAAGGTTTCGCCCTTCTTGAAGTTCAGGTGGCCATCGTCGGACGTCTGTGACAGGCCCTTGCCGCCGTTGTTCACCCCTATCAGGTTCTTGTTGGGGTTGGCCGTCGACCAGCTGG
>NZ_JAWRYR010000641.1:0-252 GCF_046940275.1 Pantoea sp. SIMBA_079
GTCGAGGGCGCGGGCGATCGCCTGCACATGGTCGAGGCCATATTGATGGCGGATCGCATGCATGCCGTCGCGCAGCGTGACGTCTTGAATGTAGAGCTTGGTCGTGGCGGGATCGAAGGTCATGCCGCTGCTCCCGACTGCATCCGCGCCGCGATCTTCTCGGCGGTCCTGAGCGCCGCCGAGGTCATGATGTCGAGATTGCCCGCATAGGCAGGCAGGTAATGCGCCGCGCCCTCGACCTCGAGGAAGACG
>NZ_JAWRYR010000642.1:0-252 GCF_046940275.1 Pantoea sp. SIMBA_079
GTTCACTCGTTAAGAATGTAAATGGAACGAGTAGAATGTTGAAAGATAGCCAACTACATGCCTTTCGTAGTTGGCCATCTTTCTTACAGGCTGCCGTTCGCTTTACATTTAGAGGGAAGCGAGATGCGACAATGACACAACGCTTTAGCGTTGATGTGCTTGTCAGCAGACCTCTGGGCTACCCCTTCATATAATTAATTTCATAGTTCGATTTTAAACAAATACGTAAAAAATCAATCAAAATTACTGACC
>NZ_JAWRYR010000643.1:0-252 GCF_046940275.1 Pantoea sp. SIMBA_079
GCCCGGTGTGTTCGAACCGGTGAAGATCGGCGATCGCCACTACGTCGACGGCGGCGTGGTCAGCCCGGTGCCGGTCGATGCGGCGCGCCAGCTCGGCGCCGACCTCGTCATCGCCGTCGACATCTCCAGCAAGGCCAGCGGCGTGATGCCCGGCAGCATGCTCGGCATCGTCAACCAGTCGATCGCGATCATGGGCCAGAACCTCGGCCGCCAGGAACTCGCGCGCGCCGATGTCGTCATCCGCCCGCAGGT
>NZ_JAWRYR010000644.1:0-252 GCF_046940275.1 Pantoea sp. SIMBA_079
GGTGCATCCCGGCTCCGGGCCCGAGGCGCTGTTGCAGCTGGCCGGTGCCAAGACGGCTGGAGTTCCGTGTTCAAGGGATGACGGAACACGTTCTTCCAAGTCTCCCGCCGTTCGCTGCTGCAGCCCGCAATACGCACGGCAGGCGCGCTCGTCATTCCCGCGAAGGCGGGAATCCAGGGACGTTGCTGTGGCAGGTGCCAAAGCAGACGGTGTTCCGCGTCCACAGGCATCACGAAACTGGCGCTTCCATGT
>NZ_JAWRYR010000645.1:0-252 GCF_046940275.1 Pantoea sp. SIMBA_079
CTGGAAGCCGTTTCTTTTCAAAACCAGTCGGGTGTGGTTACGCTTCGTTCTGATGAGAAAGTGAGCGCCAGCCAAGCCGAGCGGATGAAGGTACTGCTTGCTCATACGCTTGCTATTTATGGTGTAAGCGAGGTTCAGCTGGAATGGATGTAAAATGATCTTATTAAAAAAGAGGCTCGGGTCTTTTATTAAGACCAAGCCTCTTTTTTGCAAAATAGTAAGTACGTAACTCTAGAGCGAATACGCGCCAGG
>NZ_JAWRYR010000646.1:0-252 GCF_046940275.1 Pantoea sp. SIMBA_079
CTGACCGACCCACGCCTGGGCATCACTCGCTCGATCCAGTACGCCCTGGCCAAGCTGGGCATCGACGAACCGGACCTGGCCCGCCTCGAGCATTTCATCGGCCCACCCCTGCTGCAGGCTTTCATGCAGTTCTACAACTTCGACGAAGCCAAGGCCTGGGATGCGGTGAACTTCTACCGGGAGCGTTTCCGCGTGACCGGGCTGTACGAAAACCTGGTGTTCGCCGGCGTGCCCGAATTGCTCGAAGCCCTG
>NZ_JAWRYR010000647.1:0-252 GCF_046940275.1 Pantoea sp. SIMBA_079
GGAGCGTCTCGACTTGCCACTGCAGGTGGGAGAAATGAGCTTCCTGGCGATCTCAGGCGTTCTGGATGCGGACCTGGCAGAAGCAGAGGCTGCGGTGCGGGATGCGGAAACGCCGGAAGAGATTGCCCGCTCCATGGTTGACCGTGAATTCTGGCAGGCGCACCTGGAGCGTTCTCATCCTGAACGATTCGCTGCGGTCGACCTGCCGTTCAGAAGGCAACTCGAAAGGGTGCTTGACGACGAAGCGCTGAG
>NZ_JAWRYR010000648.1:0-252 GCF_046940275.1 Pantoea sp. SIMBA_079
GCCCTGCAGGAAAACCGCTACAACAAGACCAAGACCGCCGCCGCCCTCGGCATCACCTTCCGCGCCCTGCGCTACAAGCTGAAGAAGCTGGCGATCGATTGAGGGCGCGGGGGAGCTCCGCCGCAATCCTCCGGACCTCGCTCGTGCAGGAGCGCGTTCGCGCGCGAGGCGGCGTTCCCGAGGTCCATCGCGGCCAAGGCCGCTCCTGCATCATGCGGACTCGAGCACCCCGGACTCGCGGGTATCCGCGAT
>NZ_JAWRYR010000649.1:0-252 GCF_046940275.1 Pantoea sp. SIMBA_079
CTTCGGACGGTGCGGGATTCAGGAATCGCTGATAGGCCCGCTGCACTACTCGGGCGTGCGGGGCATACCGTGCAGCGGACCTAGGTAGAGAAAGAGATTTCTAGAAGCTCAAGGTGAGCGCACAGGAACTTGATGGGAATCCCGGCAACTGGACTTCAATTTGCGTCTATAGGGGAGACGCTTGATGATGACAATGTTCTTGACGGTGACCCCATTTTTCGCCTTTGCGCTGGTCGCCTTCGCAAGAAGGGT
>NZ_JAWRYR010000650.1:0-251 GCF_046940275.1 Pantoea sp. SIMBA_079
CAGGTAGTTGCGCACATCGTGCACCTTGTCCACGCCCAGCTGCGAATCACGCAGGCGGCTGACTGCGTCATACTCGTACAGCCCCTGGTGGGCCTTGGTGGTGGACTTGATGTGCCAGGTGATCAGGCGCGCACCGAACGAGGCTGCCAGCTGCTCGGCGAGCATGGTTTTGCCGGTGCCTGGTTCGCCCTTGACCAACAGCGGGCGTTCGAGGGTAATGGCCGCGTTTACCGCCAGTTTCAGGTCGTCTG
>NZ_JAWRYR010000651.1:0-251 GCF_046940275.1 Pantoea sp. SIMBA_079
TTCAGCAGATCATCCAGATCGGTATCATCTGCGCTTGAGCTAGAGCCGCTACTTGAAGACATAAAATCATCTTCGGTTTTGGTATTAAAATCATCAACATTAAATGCATCCAGATCATCTGCAACTTTATCTGCTTTTTTTGCTGCGGTTGCTGCTGCACCGCCCATAACTGCGGTACCCATAACCTGGCCAAATTTGGTATTCAGTTCTTCAAATGATTTAAATTTATCTTTAGAGGTCATTTCGCTCAG
>NZ_JAWRYR010000652.1:0-251 GCF_046940275.1 Pantoea sp. SIMBA_079
GAGCTGCGCGGCCGGGCCGCCGGCGCTACAGCGGCGCTACACCCGCGACATGCTGATCGGCATGGGCGCCTACGTCGCGTTGCTGGTCTGCTCGCTGCTGCTGCTGCGCCATGTCGAGGCGCCGGCGCTGCGCGCGCTGGTCGCGCTGCTGCCGGTCGCGCCGATCGCCCTGGTGTTGCGGGCGATGGTGCGCTTCATCCGCGGCGTCGACGAGCTGCAGCAACGCATCGAGCTGGAGGCGGTCTGCATCG
>NZ_JAWRYR010000653.1:0-251 GCF_046940275.1 Pantoea sp. SIMBA_079
GGCGACACCGGCCAAGGTGGCATGCACGCCACTCTTGAGCACGCAGACCCACAGGATCAGGCCAACGATCATGTAGGGGCCGAGCTTGACCACGCCAAGCCGGTTCATCGCCACCAGCACCACCAGGCAGGCTGCAGCCAGCAGCAGCGACACACTCGACAGGGTGCCGGAGTAGAACAGGGCGATGACAATGATCGCACCCAGGTCGTCGATGATCGCCAGGGTCATCAGGAACAACTTCAGTGACACGG
>NZ_JAWRYR010000654.1:0-251 GCF_046940275.1 Pantoea sp. SIMBA_079
CCGACGACGACACCTCGGGCAACTACGACACCTACAAGGTGGGCCTGAGCAGCACGTTCTGGGACAGCAGGCTTCTGCTTCGCGCCGGCTACAACCGCGCCGTGCGCTCGCCGAGCCTGAATGACCTGTACTACCCGCAGCGCATTGCTCTCAACACCGGCGGCACCGACCTTTGTGCTGGCGCGGCGCCGAGCTACACGGCGGAACAGTGCGCCCGCGCGGGTGTCCCGACGTCCGTCTACGGCAACGTG
>NZ_JAWRYR010000655.1:0-251 GCF_046940275.1 Pantoea sp. SIMBA_079
GGGTCCGTTGCCGCCTGCGCTCTATTTCCAGGACGTAAAACACCTTCCATGTGGGCGAATCAGGGTCTTTCGCGCGAAGGCGCAATACCAATACTCCGCGGGGCGGCTCTGTCTTGATGTCCCGGGTTACAAACTTCCTGGCGTCAGGCGTAGCCGGCTCCGCGTCTGTGAACGGCTGAAGCGCCACCAACTCGGGGGGGGCGTCATCTACGAACCCGCGCTTGACGTGGAGCCACTCCACGCCATGCAAG
>NZ_JAWRYR010000656.1:0-251 GCF_046940275.1 Pantoea sp. SIMBA_079
GTACCGCTCGGTATCCTGTCGGTCGTGCGCCAGAACCGCTGGTATGGATCGCTTATATCTGTCGTTTCCCGGTTGGGTATCGCCGTGCCGGTTTTCTGGATCGGGATTCTGCTCGTCTGGATTTTTGCCGTCAAGCTGCGGTTGTTTCCCTCCGGCGGCTTTCCATCGCGCGGATGGCAGTCCGCACCTGCTGCTTTTCAGTCGCTTGTATTGCCGGTTGCGACCATTGCCATCGTCATGTCGGCATCGTT
>NZ_JAWRYR010000657.1:0-251 GCF_046940275.1 Pantoea sp. SIMBA_079
CTTGGACGAATCGGGAGTGCTTTCGCCAAAAAGGCACACGGGGCAGGGTTCCACGTAATTGGTTACGATCATCGAAGCGCAGGGGAGGATTCTTTATCCTTTGTCGAGCGTGTCACGTTTGAAGATTTGCTTGAGCGCTCTGATATCATCTCGATTCACTGTCCACTTACAGATGAGACGAAAAACTTGTTCAGTACAAAAGAGCTGCAGGCCATGAAGTCTTCCGCCTATCTGATCAATACAGCTCGCGG
>NZ_JAWRYR010000658.1:0-251 GCF_046940275.1 Pantoea sp. SIMBA_079
GGTAGGCCGCCACCGACAGGTCATAGGCCTGATCGTGGTCGCCTGCGCGGTAGGCCGCCAGGCTCTTGTCCAGTGTACTGGCAGTGTATTCGAGCAATTGCGCCGGGCCGCGCTTTACTTGGGGCGGCTGGGCACGCTGGGCACGGAATGCCCCTACGGCTTCAGTGCCTTCGCTGGCCGCAACTTCGGCCGGAGTCTGGCGAGCCAGGTCGGCGAGGTTCCACGTCTTGCTACCCTTGCCCGCTTCCGGC
>NZ_JAWRYR010000659.1:0-251 GCF_046940275.1 Pantoea sp. SIMBA_079
TGAAGAAATGGAGTACACATATGATTTTAGTCTTCGTGTAGAAGAAGATCAGTCATTTTCTTTATTAGATGCGTTTGAAGAAGTGTTGGAGAAAGAGGGGGAATCAGATAGAGCGGTAATGATTCGAAACGGATTGGTCCAAACTTATCAAATGGAGCAGAATCCTCCTCAAAAAACAGGTTTCTTTCAAAAGCTATTTGGTTCAGGAAAAAAGAAACGAGAAGAGTCTTCTGTTGCATCTGATGAGTTGG
>NZ_JAWRYR010000660.1:0-250 GCF_046940275.1 Pantoea sp. SIMBA_079
GATTATTCGGTCGCGCTGAATCTCGCATCGACGGTGCCGGAGTGGCTCGAGAACATCGGCGCCTCGCCGATGTCGCTGGGTCTGGACCTGCAGGGTGGCGTGCATTTCGTCATGCAGGTCGACCAGGAAGCCGCGCTGCAGAAGCGCGTCGACGGCTACGCCGACGGCATCCGCACCACGCTGCGCGATGAGCGCATCGGCTATTCCAGCGTCGAGCGCCGCGCCGACAACAGCATCGGCATCGTGCTGG
>NZ_JAWRYR010000661.1:0-250 GCF_046940275.1 Pantoea sp. SIMBA_079
CCTGAGCACACCCAATTGATGTCATTTCATCGCCGATACGGATAATGCGGATCGGCAGCGTGGATCCCGATTGGGCTGTGGGCATCAGTCTGTCAAAAAGTGCGATATTGTCCTGCAACGCGGCTTGTCGTTGCCCAAGCTCTGGAGATCGATGGATTTCAGCTGAAGCCAACGCTGCACCAATAGCTGCTGTATTGAGTGATGCCGAGAATGCGTGTGCAATTGCATAACGGCGAAACAAACTTTCCTG
>NZ_JAWRYR010000662.1:0-250 GCF_046940275.1 Pantoea sp. SIMBA_079
GCCGACGGGTCGCCGAATACGGACGACAGGGCCTGGCGAAGCGTCTTCCTGCGCTGCTGGAAGGCCGCATCGACGAGCGCGAACGTGCGCAGCCGGAGCTGTTCGTCGCCCGGCTGCTCATCGCTCCGCTCGAACCCGACCAGGACGGAGTCGACATTGGGCACCGGCCAGAAGATCTGTCTGCTCACCGTTCCGGCGGTGCGCCAGGCCCCGTACCAGGCGGCCTTCACGCTCGGGGCGCCGTAGATCT
>NZ_JAWRYR010000663.1:0-250 GCF_046940275.1 Pantoea sp. SIMBA_079
GCCCGATTTAAAATCAGCCAGCGCACGAGTACGCGCACCTTGCGATTTATTGCCGTGGATCGCCGCACTACGGATGCCATCTTTATTGAGCTGTTCAGCCAGATGGTTAGCGCCGTGTTTGGTACGGGTAAACACCAGCACCTGCTGCCAGTTCCCTTTCCCAATCATGTGCGACAGCAATTCGCGTTTGCGTTTCTTATCGACAAAGTGAACGTGCTGGGTCACCTGATCAGACGCGGTATTGCGGCGT
>NZ_JAWRYR010000664.1:0-250 GCF_046940275.1 Pantoea sp. SIMBA_079
GGCCCAGCACCTCGTATACGCCGCGCACCCGGCCGCGCAGTTCGCCGGCAGCCTTGCGGTACTCGAAGTCGCCGTCGAAGAAGGTCTTGCACGCGGGCGTCAGGTAGGGCTGCAGGGCAAAGATGGCGCGGTGGTAGTCGACCTCGCCGTCGGTGGGCCAGCGGTTGAGCTGGCCGAAGATGTACAGCGCGAAGGCGTAGATGTTTTCCGGCGGTACATCCCACCATTTGCGAGTGCTGCCGGAGCGCAG
>NZ_JAWRYR010000665.1:0-250 GCF_046940275.1 Pantoea sp. SIMBA_079
CGCGATACAGCGCGGCGTCGGCTTCGCGGATCCACAGATCGGGCGCCTCGTGGCCGGCATGCAGCGCGGCCACGCCGATGCTGACCGTGCACGCCAGTCCCGGCTCCGCTTCGAACGCCAGCTCGGCGATGCGCGCGCGGATGCGCTCGCCGAGTTCGAGCGCCGCGGGCAGGCCGCCGTCGTGGATCAGCACCGCGAACTCGTCACCGCCGATACGCGCGGGGACGTCGTGCTCGCGGACGCATTCGCG
>NZ_JAWRYR010000666.1:0-250 GCF_046940275.1 Pantoea sp. SIMBA_079
CTCAAACAGTTCAGCAGCTAATCGGTTAATAAACGTAACTTTCCCCTGATCATCGACCGCGAAAATCGGCTCCTGGACCGCCTCAAATATGGAGTGGAGGTGGGCGTGCAGATTTTGAATATCTACTAACGATTTCCCGAGCTCCTTTCCTAGGTCGTGAATTCCCGTAATGAACCGAGTGAGGTACTCTTTTTCACGTTCCACTGGAATCCCGACCTTACGCCCCAGTACAATCAAATCATGAATATGG
>NZ_JAWRYR010000667.1:0-250 GCF_046940275.1 Pantoea sp. SIMBA_079
GTCTGCAGATAAGCGCAAAGAGGTCCGATATCCGGGTGGGAGGCAAGTGCCAGCGTCGGATGGTCGCGCTTTTCGAGCGCGCGAAAGACATCCGGGGTCGCAACGGCTGTTCCGTCATTGACGAGCAGCATGGGCAAGGCCGGGAAACCGGCAACCGGAGTCAGGTCTTCGCCGATGCCGCGCGCGGCAAGTGGCGTCCCCTTCGATGCGCCATGCAGGCACATGGGCAGGTCCGCGCCAAGATCGAGGC
>NZ_JAWRYR010000668.1:0-250 GCF_046940275.1 Pantoea sp. SIMBA_079
TCGCGCCGCGCGCGCCGGCGCCGCAGACGGACACGACGACGACCGGACGCGAGGCCCACGCGCCGGCAGAAGCGCCGCCATCCGGAGACGCATCGGCGGCCGCCGACGACGATCTCGCGACGCCGTCGGCGGCTCCCGACACCGGCACGACCGGCGATGCCGCGCCACCTGCGCAAGCCGCACCCGCGGCGCCGATCGTCGGGCCTGACACCGACCTCCAGGACGTTCCGGACGCGACGCCGGTTGCGCC
>NZ_JAWRYR010000669.1:0-250 GCF_046940275.1 Pantoea sp. SIMBA_079
GTGATCGAGCAGCAGCAGACCGTCCGACACCGGATGATCGAAGAGACTCGAGATGACGCCGGCATCCATCTTGTCGCTGCGCTCCGTTGCGGCCCCGCCACGACCGCGGCGTGGTTCCTCGGTCGTTAACGGCGCCCCCGGGAGGAAGTTGAGTCGCCGCCGTGCATCGCGGTTAGACTCGATCGGCAGGAGACGACAGGAGTAACCGCGCGCATGCGCTGCGGAGACAACGCCACAGCCGCCACACGCC
>NZ_JAWRYR010000670.1:0-250 GCF_046940275.1 Pantoea sp. SIMBA_079
GTTAAACGCGTCGTCTTCCTCTCAAGATTTTCCTGGTTGGAAAATGACCACGTTGAATAACGTGCACGTATCAAAAGGCGGTAACCCTGTCCTTCCTCAGCCAATACACGGGACTGATGTGGCTATCGATGGAATATCTCATTGGGATAATATAGGTAATTTTGAAGTAAAATTTTATTTACTTAAGTATTGATGAATCGATTATCAGTTAAAACGGTATAATTTATTTCATTTTGATCCGAACTTGCAT
>NZ_JAWRYR010000671.1:0-250 GCF_046940275.1 Pantoea sp. SIMBA_079
GTCCGGGTCGCACGATCAGGAGGCGCTCACCGAGCCGGACCGCTGTGGATCGCTCGGCGGCGACCTTCGCGTCGGCGTACTGCGTCAGGTCGGACGGCTCCACGAGCGCGGCGGACTCGTCAGCGCCCGGCTCGTCATTGCGGGCGTAGACGGAGACGGTGGAGACCAGCGTCCAGTGCGCGGCATCGTCCGCGAGTGCGCCGAGGGCGGGCTCGACCAGTTCGGGATCGTAGGCGATTTCGATCACCTC
>NZ_JAWRYR010000672.1:0-250 GCF_046940275.1 Pantoea sp. SIMBA_079
GTGGAGATGAGTTTGGTCTGAATCCAGAGCTATCCTGTGACAGACTTCTTCCTGAATTGGGAGAAGAACAATGAATGCCGTTCTGGATCATCCGATACAACACGACGGGCTTGGCGCGCTCCGCGATAAGCATCTTTTTCGTGAACTAGGCTATGTCGACGGGCGCTGGGTCGCAGGAGAGAAGGCTGAAACCTTTTCTGTTCTCGATCCTGCATGCGGTCAGCGGCTAGCGCGTGTGGCAAGCCTCGGC
>NZ_JAWRYR010000673.1:0-250 GCF_046940275.1 Pantoea sp. SIMBA_079
GTTTGCCGTAATAGAACTCGGCCGCGGCGGCGACGCCGTAGGCGCGGTTGCCGAAGAAACTCTTGTTGAGATAGAGCTCGAGGATCTCGTCCTTCGACAGGTTCTGCTCCATCTTGCGCGCCAGCAGCATCTCGGCGAACTTGCGCGTGAAGCTGTACTCGGAGCTGAGGAAGAACTGCCGCGCGACCTGCTGGGTGATCGTCGAGCCGCCGGGGACGCGCTTGTCGTTGGTCGTCGCCAGCAGCCACAG
>NZ_JAWRYR010000674.1:0-250 GCF_046940275.1 Pantoea sp. SIMBA_079
CGCGAAGGTGGTCCATGCCGGCGGCAGGCGCGGGGCGGGGGCGTCGGTCCAGTCGGCAATCCAGAGCGGGTATTGCGCGAACTGCGGATCGTGCAGGTAGGTGCTGCCCATGCTCCAGTTGGTGTAGAGCAGCGGCATGCAGCCCAGGCGGTGCCGTGCGCGCTCGAGCGCGGTCAGTACGATTCGCGCAACGTCCTGTGTGTCGTGGGGCGGGCCGTGCGGGGTGAAGCTGAGTTCCTCGAAGTCGATG
>NZ_JAWRYR010000675.1:0-250 GCF_046940275.1 Pantoea sp. SIMBA_079
GTCCCGCCGTCGTCCGGCGTGATGAATCGAAACCCCTTCGAGTCGTTAAACCACTTCACCGTTCCAGTCGCCATCACCCGCTCGTATAAATTTGCAGAGCGCGTTTAATCCGGCGCGCGTAAGCCGTAAATCTATTGCAACAGTTGCGTCGAGTGCCCTGGCTCAATCGCAGTGTCCGCCCGCTACGGGGGAGCCGGAATGCGCCGTCAGCAGCAAGACTCACGGCTCGTGACGTCCACGCCTTCGCAGC
>NZ_JAWRYR010000676.1:0-250 GCF_046940275.1 Pantoea sp. SIMBA_079
GCCTCGGGCCGCGGATCGCCGAGCAGGGCCAGCGTGCTCTGGGTTTCGGGATCGTCATCGCGCCCGCTCGCATCGGCCGAAGGCAGGCGCAATTCATTGCTGGCGTAGCGCATCAGGCGGAAATCCAGGCCCGCGTCCATCGGCCCCTCGACCCGGAAGCCGTCGTCGAGGCGCAGGAAGCGGTCGACGCCCTCGACGCTCAGCTCGCCGCCGAGCGCGGTGGTGATGTCCATGCGGCCTTCGTCCTGGC
>NZ_JAWRYR010000677.1:0-250 GCF_046940275.1 Pantoea sp. SIMBA_079
TTGAACAAGAACTCATTCAATTTGTAAGCAGGACTATCCTTTGTAAAAAACCTCAATCCGTAATCAGCATTTAACCTGTGCTCTCCAAAATAGAGATAAGCCCTATCAGGTGTTGGTGTGCAATACCGGCCACTGTCAAGTAATGCTATCTGTTTACCATATAACTGGGTTCCGAAATACTTTATACTAGGCATCTGATTCATTGTCGATTCATTATACATTGCATAAGAATAGAACTCTGGTATAAGAT
>NZ_JAWRYR010000678.1:0-250 GCF_046940275.1 Pantoea sp. SIMBA_079
TGAGCATCCGGACAGATCTGTAAATGGCGGTTAAAGTCGGCACAGAACACCCAGAACTCCGCCGCTTGCGCTACGTGTTTTTGCCCGCCGGTCAGCGTCACCAGTTCTTCACGTAACGCTTTGTCGGTAATGCGAATAATGCTACTGCACTGCAAAAAACTGGAACTGGACGTCGCACGGGCGCTGTTAATAATCGCCTCACGCTGCGCTTCGGAAATGGGTTCATCAGTGAAATGGCGAATGGAGCGAT
>NZ_JAWRYR010000679.1:0-250 GCF_046940275.1 Pantoea sp. SIMBA_079
CGTTCGATCAGAAGACCGGAAAGTTCAAAACCGGCATCCCGGTGGAGGAAATTCGCCGTGTCACGCATTTTCTGACCAGAACGGCATCGGACCACGCCTGGCGCATCGTCATTGTCGATCCAGCCGACGATATGAACCGCAATGCCGCCAACGCTTTGTTGAAAACGCTGGAAGAGCCTCCCGCACGGGCGCTCTTTATCCTCATTTCCCACTCGTCTGGACGCTTGCTCCCGACAATCCGGTCGCGCTG
>NZ_JAWRYR010000680.1:0-250 GCF_046940275.1 Pantoea sp. SIMBA_079
CCATCGACGATGCGCGCAACAAGTTCCAGTTCGGCTGCGAATGGGGCCAGTTGATTGAAAATGGCGCGCTCAAGGGCATCGTCAAGAACCCCAACTACCGCAGCATCTCCGCGCAGTTCTGGCGCAACCTGTCGGCGGTTGGCGACCACAGCACCTTCCAGGTGCTGGGCACGCCCAACTGTGGCAAGGGCGAACCCAATCAGGTGGTGCGGGTAGGCCATGCCTCGCCGGCCTGTGTATTCCGCCAGAT
>NZ_JAWRYR010000681.1:0-250 GCF_046940275.1 Pantoea sp. SIMBA_079
AGGCGAGCGCTTTCCGACAGCAGCATATGTGCGATGCTGACGATGTCTTCTTCTTTTTTTATCGACGTTTCGATCCCGTCAAGAACATTGAAACCGTTAACCGGGTTGGCGGGGTCGAGCACCACGACGTCTCGCCCGAGCCTTTTGCGGCGATGTTCGATTACCATCGATGCAGCCTCGGATGACGGATCCAGGCAAACGATCGGACCACTATAGACAAGTGCTGTAGGCACGACATTACTTGTCGTTT
>NZ_JAWRYR010000682.1:0-250 GCF_046940275.1 Pantoea sp. SIMBA_079
GACCTCGACGGTGAACCAGCAAGGCGACAACCTGAGCAGCGTGGCCGGGAGGACCACAAGCCTGGAGAACGGCCTTACCACCACCAACCAGAACGTCACCACGGCGCAGCAGGCCGCGCAGGCGGCGGCTACGGCGGCCGGTGGCAAGGGTGAAGTGATCTACGGTTCGACCGCGCCGGCCGCTGACAAGCGTCTGGCGCAAAACCTGTGGATCGACATCACCGGTAATGCAAACACGCCCAAGCGCTGG
>NZ_JAWRYR010000683.1:0-250 GCF_046940275.1 Pantoea sp. SIMBA_079
CCACAGCGGCGTGCGCCCGGCCAGCCACAGGGTGGTGCGGTAGAACTCATCCAGCAGCAGGTAGTGCTGGGTGGTGCCGCAGTCGTCGGAGCCGAGCTGGCCATCGCGCTGACCCTGGGCGAAGCCCTGTGCATCGATCAGGAAAAAGTGTGCTTCGGCCCCCAGGCTTGCCGCCCAGACCTCCAGCAGCTGGCACTTGCGGCGCAGCTCACCCAGCAGCTGTTCGGGCAAGCCGGGGGCATGGCACACC
>NZ_JAWRYR010000684.1:0-249 GCF_046940275.1 Pantoea sp. SIMBA_079
CGTTTGGAAAGAACTGGAAGAAAAATTCGGTTTCAAAGTTCTGTACATCGACACCGACGGTCTGTACGCGACCATCCCGGGTGGTAAATCTGAAGAAATCAAAAAAAAAGCGCTGGAATTCGTTGACTACATCAACGCGAAACTGCCGGGTCTGCTGGAACTGGAATACGAAGGTTTCTACAAACGTGGTTTCTTCGTTACCAAAAAAAAATACGCGCTGATCGACGAAGAAGGTAAAATCATCACCCG
>NZ_JAWRYR010000685.1:0-249 GCF_046940275.1 Pantoea sp. SIMBA_079
GGGCAGGTCGTTTGCGGCACGCCTACCGCAGTGGTGACGGGCTGCGTACCGTGGAATCCCTACCTGCCGTTCGGCGTCGAAGGTCCGGGCGGACTGACCAACAACAAGGCGCTGCAGGACTATCTCTTCCAAGAAGAGCACGCGACTGGGGAAACCAAAACCGAGGTTTTCAACGCCAACATTGCCGGCTCGGCGTTCACACTGCCGGCTGGCGACCTCGGTTTTGCGGTCGGTGTCGAATCGCGCAAG
>NZ_JAWRYR010000686.1:0-249 GCF_046940275.1 Pantoea sp. SIMBA_079
CGTGTTCTTGCCGATCCAGCCCAGCCCGGCCTGTTCGGCCAGGGCTTTTTCCAGTACCGGGGCGCTGTCTACAAAGGCGCGGTAGCCGAACGGGCCGATGGCTTCCTGGATGCGGTCGGCAAGAAACTGAACGCGCTTACGCACCAGCTTGTGGTAGTCCCGGCCAAGCGCATAGCGCGACACGTAGGCCTTCTCCGGCTGGGCCAGGCGCTGCGCCATCTGCATGTCGCCGGGCAGGTAGTCCATGCG
>NZ_JAWRYR010000687.1:0-249 GCF_046940275.1 Pantoea sp. SIMBA_079
TCGAAGCCGTAATGCTTCGACAGGGACTGCAGCAGCTGGAAGTAGTAGGCGTTGCGACGGTCCCAGCCGCGCACCGCGCCGGCCGCCAGCGACAGTTCGGGATGCACGACCACGCGGTCGGGATCGAAGAATTCGCTGACGCCGAGGCCGTCGCAGGTCTGGCAGGCGCCGACCGGCGAGTTGAACGAGAACAGGCGCGGCTCGAGCGCGGGCAGGGCGTAGTCGCAGACCGGGCAGCTGTACTTGGAC
>NZ_JAWRYR010000688.1:0-249 GCF_046940275.1 Pantoea sp. SIMBA_079
GCATCGGCCGCGTCGTCGGCGTTCTCCGGGCGCAGCACGACATCGGGATCGATGCCGCGCGCCTGGATCGAGCGACCACTCGGCGTGTAGTAACGCGCCGTCGTGAGCTTCACCGAATCGCCGTTGTCGAGCGGCAGCACGGTCTGCACCGAGCCCTTGCCGAAGGTGCGGCTGCCGACGATGCGCGCGCGCTCGTTGTCGCGCAGCGCGCCGGCCAGCACTTCCGAGGCGCTGGCCGAACCGACATCG
>NZ_JAWRYR010000689.1:0-249 GCF_046940275.1 Pantoea sp. SIMBA_079
CGTCAGCAATTGAAACTGCTTTTGAATTCGATGTTTCTTCCGTTTTTGGAGCTTCTTTCTTTGTTTCTTCTTTTGTTCCGCACGCTGCTAATGTTAAGGACGTTGCTAAGATGATTGGTACAATAAGTTTTTTAGATCGCATGTTTTGATTCCTCCTGATTTGTCTGCTGTAATTTTGTTTTTTTATCCTTTTTTTTATTCAATATCATTGCGACAATTGCCACTATAAGTAGAATGATTTGTGGAATT
>NZ_JAWRYR010000690.1:0-249 GCF_046940275.1 Pantoea sp. SIMBA_079
GCCGATGCCGCCAAGGCCGCCCGTGACCAGGGCGACGCGATGGGTCGGGGTCATGTGGAACTCCGCAGCCGGACACGGAAACGGCGCGAGAGCGCGCCGTTCCAGCAAGCGAGGGTCATGCGGTCAGCGACCGCGCTTGGGATCCCGGTCGCCGGGTTTGCCGCCGGGTGCGCCCGCGCCGCCGCCGCCGGCACCGCCGACCATGGTCTTCTGGAATTCGGTCCAGAGTTCCATGTTGCGTTCGGTCAG
>NZ_JAWRYR010000691.1:0-249 GCF_046940275.1 Pantoea sp. SIMBA_079
GGGCATCAGCGAGGTGCGCTCGCCGGCGAAGCCGACGACCTCGGCCTCGACCCAGCCGTCGGCGACTTCGACCCGGCAGGTCGCGCCCATCGGCGCTTCGCAGCCGACCGCTTCGAGGGTCAGGCCGATCGCGCGGCGCAGGATGCCCTCGCGGATCAGCCCGCGCCCGGCGGCGGGATCCGGGCCGGTCGCGTCGAGCCGCGCCGCCAGCCGCAGGTTGCGGGCCGCCAGCCAGTCGGCGGGATCGGC
>NZ_JAWRYR010000692.1:0-249 GCF_046940275.1 Pantoea sp. SIMBA_079
GCCCGAACCCGGATTTCAACACGTTTCAGGCGATCACCAATCTTGCCACGGGTGAAGCGCTGGTTTCCACCTTGCAGGAAAAAGGCGTGCCTTCCATCGTGCAGCGCACGCTCATCCGCCCGCCCTCTTCACGCATCGGGCCGCTGACGCCGGAAGAACGCGCGAAGATCATCGCGGCAAGCCCGGTCGCCGGACAGTACGATCAGGCCGTGGACCGCGATTCCGCTTTCGAAATGCTGGCCCGCAAGG
>NZ_JAWRYR010000693.1:0-249 GCF_046940275.1 Pantoea sp. SIMBA_079
GCAGCGGCTGGCGCAGCGACCGGAAGGTCGCCACCATCACGATGTACACGATCAGGATGGCCGCGAGCAGCGCGAGCCCGAGCTGCTGGAACGCGTCGGACTGGCTGGACGAGACTCCACCGATCTTCGCGGTCGCGCCGGAGGGCAGGTCGGCCGCCTTCAGGCTCGCCGTCACATCGGCGTTGGCCGTCGTCAGGTTGTCCGTCGCCGGTGTGGCCGTCACGCTCGCCGTCCGCAGCCCGCGCTGGG
>NZ_JAWRYR010000694.1:0-249 GCF_046940275.1 Pantoea sp. SIMBA_079
GAAGCGACGGATCACCCCGGGCGGACTCGGCAGTTCGAGTCCGCCCGGGGCGTCGGTCGTGGTCGCGCCGGTCCCGATCGGCTCGGCGGGCGCGGGGGAAGCGGTCACGTGGCGGGTCAGGCGTCCCTGCGCTGCAGGAGCACCGCGCCGACGACGAACGCCACGACGGCCCATGCCAGGGCGGCGACGACGTTCGCCCACGGTTCGAGCGTCCCGTTGGCGATACCCGCCATCCCGGAGCCCGCGTTG
>NZ_JAWRYR010000695.1:0-249 GCF_046940275.1 Pantoea sp. SIMBA_079
CGGGGCGTCGGCTCACCGCGACAGGATACCGCCGTGTCGCGTGGCGCGTGTCGCGACACGGCGCGGGCCGCGTTCACGCGCATCGAGTTCCGCGATCCGCGTAGCGAAGCCGGCCTGCGTGGCATTGGTGGCGGCCGGATCGCGCGCAGGCGCGCGCCTACAACGGGCAGGAGCACACCGACGGCTGGACGCCCGACCCGTTCCTGCAGGAACGCCTGCGCGCGCGACGCGGTTGTGCCACCTCTCGAT
>NZ_JAWRYR010000696.1:0-249 GCF_046940275.1 Pantoea sp. SIMBA_079
GATGATCCTGGTGGGCATCTTTTTTGTTTCGGGTGCCGACGCCGCCTCGCTGGTGATGGGCACGCTGTCGGAACACGGCACCACCGCGCCATCACGACGCACAGTGATTTTCTGGGGCTCGCTGACCGGTACGGTGGCGGCGATCATGCTGGCGATCGGCGACCCACGTAACCCTGGCGAGGCGCTGACCGGGCTACAGAACCTGACCATCGTCGTGGCCTTGCCATTCGTGGTGGTGATGGTACTGCT
>NZ_JAWRYR010000697.1:0-249 GCF_046940275.1 Pantoea sp. SIMBA_079
GGATCGGCTCGGCATCACCCGCTACCTGGCGCAATTTGGCGCGCAGGCTCTTGATATGGCTGTCGATGGTGCGCTCATAGCCCACATCGGAGGCCACGCCCAAAGCGTCGAGCAACTGTTCGCGGCTGAACACCCGCTGTGGTTGTTCGAGCAGACATTGCAGCAGGCGGAACTCATGCCGGGTCAGCGTGAGGGGCTGGCTGCGGTAGGTGATCTGCATGCGCAGGGTGTCGAGCTGGAACAAGGAGG
>NZ_JAWRYR010000698.1:0-249 GCF_046940275.1 Pantoea sp. SIMBA_079
GGGTCATGGCAACGGCTCCGGCAGGGACGGGAAAGACCGGTGCCCCTGAGCCACCGGTCATGACGTTGTAACGAATCCTTAACCTGCCGACACCTGGGGTCAACCCCAGCTTGACGCGTCTGTGGCCGACATCACGGTGGCCGTCGTGGCGGTGCCGGCGTTGCCCCGCGAGGCGTCCGGCGTGGCCGGATGGCGCCTTGTATCGGCAATGCCGTGCGCAGCCGGATCGCGCAGGCGGTGACCGATAGG
>NZ_JAWRYR010000699.1:0-248 GCF_046940275.1 Pantoea sp. SIMBA_079
GAGTGGATTTGCACCATGAAACTGGCCCGTCGCTTGTGGCCAGGAATCAAGTACAGCAATATGGCGTTATATAAAACACGCAAGCTCAATGTACAGACGCCGCCGGGCCTGCATCATCACCGCGCGTTGTATGACTGTTATATCACCGCCGCGTTGCTTATCGATATTATGAACACCTCCGGCTGGACGGCAGAACAGATGGCCGATATCACCGGACGTCCGTCGTTGATGACGACCTTCACCTTTGG
>NZ_JAWRYR010000700.1:0-248 GCF_046940275.1 Pantoea sp. SIMBA_079
CTGTGTCAACCTCGTTAAAAAATGAAACATGGTGTGCGAGGATAGTTTTTCCTGTACCAACCTCGTTAAAAAATGAAATAGGGAGTTTCAAGCATAGTTCCTTGTCTTGTGTCAAGCTCTTTTAAAAATGAAACAAAGGTAGAGAGGATAGTTTTTTCCCGTCTCAACCTCGTTAAAAAATGAAACTGGATGATGCGAGGATAGTTCCTTTTCCTGTGTCAACCTCGGTCAAAAATGAAACAGGGTGT
>NZ_JAWRYR010000701.1:0-248 GCF_046940275.1 Pantoea sp. SIMBA_079
GGACCAGCTGGGCCAGCGCAAGGGCGCGGTCGCGGTCTACCTCGACATCTGGCACCGCGACATCGAGAACTTCCTCGACCTGCGCCTCAACAACGGCGACCAGCGCCTGCGCGCGCACGATGTGTTCACCTCGATCTGCATCCCCGACATCTTCATGGAAGCCGTCGACCGTCGCGGCGACTGGTACCTGTTCGACCCGCACGAGGTCCACAAGATCAAGGGCTTCTACCTGCAGGATTTCTTCGACG
>NZ_JAWRYR010000702.1:0-248 GCF_046940275.1 Pantoea sp. SIMBA_079
CTGCGGACGAACTCGACCGCGGCGACTTCGACCTGGCTCTCGACGCCAGCGGACACCCTGTCGCGATCACGCAGGCGATCGAGGCGCTCGGTATGCGCGGGCGCCTCGTGCAGATGGGTGTGGCCTCGCCGACCGCCACGGTCGCGCTCAGCCCGTACGAGGTGTTCGCCAAGGAGCTGAGCATCATCGGCTCGAACTCACTGGCCGAGAAGTACGAGGAGTCGGCCGCGAGGATGGTCGACCTGCAG
>NZ_JAWRYR010000703.1:0-248 GCF_046940275.1 Pantoea sp. SIMBA_079
TCGCATTCGGCCCGTGGCTTGCGCTCGGCAGCATGATAAACCTGGGGTATCTGGCCTGGATCTCTTATTAACCGGGAGGGTTCTCCCTCCCGACACGGCTCAACCTTCTTCGCGGATCTGTGCTTGCAGATAATTTTGCAGGCCCATCTTCTGAATCAGATCAAGTTCCGTTTCCAGCCAGTCGATATGGCCTTCTTCATCACGCAAAATTTCTATCATCATATCGCGGCTGACGTAATCATGAACGC
>NZ_JAWRYR010000704.1:0-248 GCF_046940275.1 Pantoea sp. SIMBA_079
GAGCGTGCCGGCCACTGGCTGCGCGAACAGGCCCTGGTGCCGGATTGCGTGGTGTGTTCGCCGTCGCGACGCACGCGCGAAACCCTCGAAGCCGTGCTCGGCGTCATCGGGTACGTCGACCAGCGCCTCGACGAGCGCATCTACGAAGCGACCTCCGGCACCCTGGCGGCGGTCGCCGATGAACACCGCGACGTCGGCCGGCTGTTGCTGGTCGGCCACAATCCGGGGCTCGAACGCCTCGCGGCGCT
>NZ_JAWRYR010000705.1:0-248 GCF_046940275.1 Pantoea sp. SIMBA_079
TGGTCGGGGTGCCGGGCGCCCAGGTCCCTTCGATCTGGTAGACCGGCGCCGCCATCGCCGGGGCACCGACGAAGGCTGTGGCCAGCGTCAGCGTTCCCGCGATCAGAGCCGCGAGCCAGCGCCACGGCGAGCCCATCCTCAGACCAGTCCGGTGGGCGCGTTCTTCCCGATATGCAGACACAGCGGCATCCCCTTCATCCTGCGTCGATGAAGCGCGACCCGTTGCGAGACCGATCGCGCCTCCGGGG
>NZ_JAWRYR010000706.1:0-248 GCF_046940275.1 Pantoea sp. SIMBA_079
GAACTCGTATTGCCGTTTCGCTCGCACTCTCGATAGAAGACCGGAGGCGATCTCAACGAGTGGGCCGCCCACGGCAGGAATTGTTGCAAGCCCCGCAAGCATTGCGGTGTTCACTGCTTCCTCGGCATCGTCGTACGGCGGTACGGAGTCCCTGAGAGTCACAACTGGAAGTTATGCCCAGCATCCGTTACACGGCAATTCGAACATATGTTCTAATGTTCGTGTGGCCCGCCCAAAGCCAATTCGCT
>NZ_JAWRYR010000707.1:0-248 GCF_046940275.1 Pantoea sp. SIMBA_079
TGGAAGTCTTCTCCCTTTTGAAATCGAGTTGAATCCAACGGCCTCCGGCTGTTTCTGTAGTTTTAAGGGTTTGCGGCTAGTTTTTGCGCATGACGCATGGGGGTGGGGTTTCATGTTCTTCGGCAAGAGCTTCAAAATTGCACGAGCGCCATTGCTGAGCGCGCCGATGTTCTGGCTGGCTTTCACGCTCATACTGCTGGTCGTTCTCTTGTCATTCCGGCTCAATGTCCCTATCGGCCCGATGTACT
>NZ_JAWRYR010000708.1:0-248 GCF_046940275.1 Pantoea sp. SIMBA_079
GTTCGGGATTCTGGTGCAGTTTTCGCCGCCATGCGGCAATTTCCGCTTGCGATTCAACGGCACGATTCAGCACTGGCATTTTTGGATGACTCCCCCGGATTGGGCCGGAATGGACATGATTTGATCCTGCAAGGATATGACGTTTCGGTGAAAGCGGGCAATCCCTGTTTGCCTTTTCATCGCCACATGGCATAGATAAAGAAATCGTTAATCTCCCATTATGGCGCAATTCGAATCCGCAGAAGTCG
>NZ_JAWRYR010000709.1:0-248 GCF_046940275.1 Pantoea sp. SIMBA_079
GCCCGACGCGAGGAACTGGTACAGCTGCGCCATCGCGTACGGGGTCTGGTCCATCGCGCCGAGAATCAGCGCCGGATTCGGCTCGGCGCGGATGCCGGCGAGGATGTGCACCAGATCGACCAGCGCGCGCGGCCCCACGTCCATGCCGATGCGCACCGTGGCCTGGTTGTAGGACCGCGCCAGCGCATCGATCATCCGCACCGTGCCGTGGCTGCGTCCGTCGGAATTGCCGGGATTCCAGCGCTGGC
>NZ_JAWRYR010000710.1:0-248 GCF_046940275.1 Pantoea sp. SIMBA_079
GGTGACGATGCGGGCGCCGGCGGCCTCGGTCGCGGCGCGGGTCTCGTCGAGGTCCTTGAACTTGCCGGTGCCGGTCAGCAGGCGGGAGTCGTAGGTCGTGCCGGCGATGGTCAGGCCGGTGTCTGCAGTCGGGGAAGTCGTCATGCGCCGATTATCCCCCATGCGCGCGGGCGCGTCCGTCGCGAGGCGCGTCGCGTGCTCAGTCGTCGATCAGCTCGCCGCCGGCGAGGAAGTTCCAGGTGCGCGTC
>NZ_JAWRYR010000711.1:0-248 GCF_046940275.1 Pantoea sp. SIMBA_079
CGACCGACTTGGAGCTGGTGAGCAAGGTCCGTGAGGGTCATACTGCCTCGTTCGGAGAACTCTGGCACCGCTATCAGGGCTGGGCGCATCACATCGCCCGGAGCACTACGGGCCGGTACGACGCCGAGGACATCGTCCAGGAGGCGTTCGCCAAGGTGCTGAGGTCGCTTCGCAACGGCCACGGTCCCCGCGAGGGGTTCGCGCACTACCTGCGCACCGCGGTCCGCAGTGTTGCAGCGACCTGGGGT
>NZ_JAWRYR010000712.1:0-248 GCF_046940275.1 Pantoea sp. SIMBA_079
GGTGCCGCTGGCGACCAGCGGCCAGGCCTGCAGCAGCGCGGCGGTGTCCTGCAGCTGCGGCGGGGTGTACTGCTTCATCGGCCGGTTGGCGATCCACACCTCGCACAGGCGCTGGGCGAAGCGGCGCGGCATCAGGTCGGCCAGCACGTTCTTCAGCTCGGTGCCTGGACGCTCCGCCTGCTGCGCCTGCAGCCACGCCAGCGCATCGCGCCCGGGCAGCAGGTCGAGGCGCAGAGCGTCGCCGGGCT
>NZ_JAWRYR010000713.1:0-248 GCF_046940275.1 Pantoea sp. SIMBA_079
GCACCGCGCCCAGGTGCCGCCGGACAAGGCCTACCTCGAACACACGAAAGCGATCTTCAAGCTGCGCGTGTTCGAGCGCGAAGGCCTGCCGTGCCCGCGCTGCGACGGCACCGTCGTCAACGAGCGGATCGCCGCGCGGCGCCTGTACTGGTGCCCTGGCTGCCAGCACTGATCCGGCGATCGCCTCGGTTAAGCTGACAACCCGTCGCGACCGGTCCCCGGTCCGATCCATCGCCGTCGCCGACACG
>NZ_JAWRYR010000714.1:0-248 GCF_046940275.1 Pantoea sp. SIMBA_079
GCACGGCCCGCGGAAAACGCGGTGCCGGACTGTATCGAGCAAGGGGTAACGCGGAGCGATGGAGCGGATCGTCTGGAGAGGCCGTTGCCGGCCCTGGAACCTGTGATCAACCGCATCGGAGCCACGATGTACCGTGATCCCGCTTTGAACAGTGGGGGCACCATACCGCACTTCGGGCTCCGGCTGTGAAATTCGCGACGGTCGCCGTTAATCCGCCGGCACCCATGACCCCCGCCGCGCGACGTCAC
>NZ_JAWRYR010000715.1:0-247 GCF_046940275.1 Pantoea sp. SIMBA_079
GTGGAAAGGCGGTGCGCAATCACGACCGTGGTGCGGTTCTGCATGATGCCTTCCAGCGCCTGCTGGACCCGCTTTTCCGATTCATTGTCGAGGGCGGAAGTCGCCTCGTCGAGCAGGAGAACCGGTGCATTGCGAACGATGGCGCGGGCGATGGAAACGCGCTGGCGCTGGCCGCCGGAAAGCGTCACGCCGTTTTCGCCGACCGGCGTATCGTAGCCCTGCGGCTGCTGCAGGATGAATTCATGCG
>NZ_JAWRYR010000716.1:0-247 GCF_046940275.1 Pantoea sp. SIMBA_079
GGCGCCAGCCTAGTCCTCGGGCACGTAGGCACCAATCGGTTTCTTCGCCATAGCCACGCGCTAGGTGAACTTCGTCCAGGTAACCTACTTCGTTCAGCGCGGCACGTTTGATGTACATACAGAAGCCGCAGCCGGTTTCAATTTCCATTGGCGGGCTATTGGTTTGCCGGGCCAATTCATCCAGCTCGGCCTGCGCCTTGGCGCTGGGCATGGCATGGCTGATTTGGCTCTGCGGGAAACTCATCAG
>NZ_JAWRYR010000717.1:0-247 GCF_046940275.1 Pantoea sp. SIMBA_079
ATTCAGACCGGACAAGTATTTATCGCGGCCTTGCTCGCGTACCAAGCGCGTCACCAAGGCGAATAACGGAAAAAAGGCAGGGACATCTCTCCTGCCTTTTCCTATTATGAAAACAGATTCATGCTAAGGTACCGCTCACCCGTATCTGGTGCGATGCAGACGACACGCTTGCCAGCACCCAACCGCTTCGCAATCGTGATCGCGGCAAAGACAGATGCACCTGAGGACGGTCCGACGAGTATTCCTT
>NZ_JAWRYR010000718.1:0-247 GCF_046940275.1 Pantoea sp. SIMBA_079
GCGAGCGGCGCGGTCCCGGCCACGCCGACCCCGTTGTTGGTGACCGCCGCGACCGTGCCCGCGACATGCGTGCCGTGCCAGCTCGACGCGCGGCCGCCGTAGTAGTCGCCCGGATCGGCCGGATTCGAATCGCGGCCGTTGCCGTCGCCGGCGACCGCGGTGTCGATGATGAAGTCGTAGCCCGGCAGGATGTTCCCGTTGAGGTCACTGTGGCTCGCGATGCCGGTATCGAGCACCGCGACGACCG
>NZ_JAWRYR010000719.1:0-247 GCF_046940275.1 Pantoea sp. SIMBA_079
CTACTAGTAGGTTGTTATCTTTACAGGAGCTTTGGTTATGTTTGGAATTTCCCCGCTCGGCTGGGTGCACACGATCGGCAGTTTGCCTGCCATTCCCCTGGCCATCTACATGTTCGTCCGCTACGGGCGCATTTTGCCCCGGTCAAAATCCGGCGGCCTTTATTTTGTCTCGATGCTTATAGGTGCTGGCACAACATTTCTCGTTGCACGCCAGCAGGTCAGCTATGTTATCGGTGCTGCGACGATG
>NZ_JAWRYR010000720.1:0-247 GCF_046940275.1 Pantoea sp. SIMBA_079
GCCGGCGTGACGAACGCGGGCACCGCCTCCACCGCGACCTCGGGGTTGATCGCCAGGCAACGCTCGGCCATCGCCTCGGCCTTGTTGCGCCCGTACTGGCCTGCGAGTGCGGGCAGCTGGCGGTTCGTGTTCGACACGCAGAGGTCGTCGGCATCGATCAGGGTCAGCCGGCCCACACCCGTGCGCACCAGCGCCTCGACCACCCAGGAGCCGACGCCCCCCATGCCGATCACGGCGACGTGGCAGT
>NZ_JAWRYR010000721.1:0-247 GCF_046940275.1 Pantoea sp. SIMBA_079
TAACGGTCTATCCGGATGACTATAAGGAAAAAGCGATGCAAGCTGCAGAACGATTCGATTTCCCTCTGTATGTCAAACCGGCAAAATCCGGGTCATCGATCGGGATTACAAAAGCACACACTCATAAAGAACTGATAGAAGGCATTGTACTTGCGTTTATATATGATCACAAAGTCGTGATCGAACAAAATATCGAAGGCTTTGAAGTGGGGTGCGCTGTTCTTGGGAATAAGAACCCTCGCTCAGG
>NZ_JAWRYR010000722.1:0-247 GCF_046940275.1 Pantoea sp. SIMBA_079
GGGCCTCACGTTTGCGGGATTCGATCTCGATGTTCTGCGCCTTCAGGAAATCGGCGAGTTCCTGCCGTCCCGGTGCAGCGAGCTCGAAATCAATTGAGCCTTCATTCGAGAAACGGAAGCGTCCGTCCCAGACGATTGGCTTGCCCGGCTCCAGATGGAGCTTGGGGAGATTGCGCTTTTCGCGAAGAAACCGATGCGGCGAGCCGTCCGCGCCGCGCTCGATAAGCGCGCCGAACACAGTCAGGCG
>NZ_JAWRYR010000723.1:0-247 GCF_046940275.1 Pantoea sp. SIMBA_079
GGACGACGTCCGAGCGATCGCCGCCGGCCGCGAGGTGACCGCCGACCTGATCGTCAACCACGTCTCCAGCGAGTCGGCCGAGTTCGTCGACTGGCTGGCACTCGGGGAGGAGTCCGCGCACGACGGGATGTTCCTCACATAGTGCTCGTCGCCGTTGCGGTCGTAGCGGAGCAGGGCGCGGTCGACCGCCTGCGCCACCAGCTCTGCGGTGATGACCGGCTTCTTCGTGGAGGTCGCCGGCGTCGAT
>NZ_JAWRYR010000724.1:0-247 GCF_046940275.1 Pantoea sp. SIMBA_079
GGCCGCGGGCTCCGCCTCCCTCGGCTGCTGGTCGGGTCCCTGGGCTCGCGGGCACGGCTACATGCGCGAGGCCCTCGGCGCTGTCACGCAGTACGCCCTCGACCCGCACGGCCTGGGTCTCGAGCGCCTGAACTGGGAGTACGTCCCCGGCAACGACCGGAGCAGGCGGCTCGCCGAGGCGGCCGGCTTCGACTTCGCCGAGGGGATGCGGACCATCGTCAGCCTCCACGGCGAACTGCGCGAGGCG
>NZ_JAWRYR010000725.1:0-247 GCF_046940275.1 Pantoea sp. SIMBA_079
GATGAAGTTCTGCGGGTAACCATGGAGGCGTAATGGCACTGTTTTACTATCAGGCGCTGGAGCGTAATGGTCGCAAAACCAAAGGCATGATTGAGGCGGATTCCGCGCGTCATGCCCGTCAATTGTTGCGTGGTAAAGACCTCATTCCCGTGCACATTGAAGCCCGGATGAATGCATCGGCAGGGGGGATGTTGCAGCGTCGGCGGCACGCACATCGTCGCGTGGCGGCGGCAGATCTGGCGCTGTT
>NZ_JAWRYR010000726.1:0-247 GCF_046940275.1 Pantoea sp. SIMBA_079
TCGACCTCGATCTGCCCGCGCTCGGTCAGCTTGACGCCGCTGCCCTCGGCCAGCAGGCCCTTGCTCGCGGCCTTGCGGCCCACGGCGACCAGCAGCTTGTCGACGGTGAGCGACTGCTCGCCGCTGCCGTCGGTGTAGCTGACGACGACTTCCTTCTTCTTGCCCTTGCCGGTGACCTCGGTCTTAGAGACCTTGGCGCCGAGCTTGATGTCCAGGCCCTGCTTCTTGAATTCCTTGAGCGCGGTCT
>NZ_JAWRYR010000727.1:0-247 GCF_046940275.1 Pantoea sp. SIMBA_079
GCCCGCGCTCGCCCAGCAGGCGCCCGCAGACGCCGATGCGACGCCGACCGAACTCGAGACCATCGTCGTCACCGCCGGCAAGACCAACGAATCGGTGCGCGAGATCGCGGGCTCGGTCTCGGCCGTCACCGGCCAGCAGCTCGAGGATCTGGGTGCGCAGTCGCTGGCCGATTACATCCAGCGCACGCCGGGCGTGGTGTTCAACAGCTATCAGCCGGGCGTCTCGCATGTGGTCATGCGCGGCATC
>NZ_JAWRYR010000728.1:0-247 GCF_046940275.1 Pantoea sp. SIMBA_079
TCGGCGTGCTGTCGCTTGCATTCCCGGCGATTCTCGGAAACGGACGCGCTCTGGGTCAGATTGCGTTCGATGTGGCCATCCCGGTCGGGTTGCTGGCAGCGTTGCTTGTCTTCAAAGTGGTGGCGACGGTCGGCACGATCGGCAGCGGCGCCGCCGGTGGAACGCTGACGCCGTCATTGGCCATCGGTGCGGCGGCGGGTGCGCTAGCCGGCGCGGCCTGGAGTGCCCTGTGGCCGGGTGTTCCTCC
>NZ_JAWRYR010000729.1:0-247 GCF_046940275.1 Pantoea sp. SIMBA_079
GCCCTGCAGGGCCTGCGCACTAGCTACTGTTACCACCAAAGAAACGGCAGACAGGGGAGAATGGGATTAGGCTCAGTCTTCTGTAGAAAAAAGAAAGGCGGCCATCAGGCCGCCTTTTTCGTTCCATCTTTTACCGAAGATCAAACCCCAACCGGATTCACCTTCTCCACATCGATCTTGTACAGCTTGATCGCCCGGGCCACATCCTTGCCGGTCATCTTGCCGTCCTTCATCAGGCCCTCGATGG
>NZ_JAWRYR010000730.1:0-247 GCF_046940275.1 Pantoea sp. SIMBA_079
TGTGGGATCGGCTATTGGACTATGACGAACCGCTCGAGTACCACCAGCGAAGTACCGGTCAGCTCGAAATCCTCGCCGAGTTCGGCGCGCATGGCCGCTGAGGTCCAAAAGCGGGTGTGACCTTCGCGCCAGTCCGACACGGAAGAGTATCCCTCGCCCTCCGCAAGGGCGTGCTCTAGCGGAACGTCTTGTAGGAGGACGATTTCGACTGCCGTGGTCTCGATCACGGCTACGCGCTGGCCGTTTG
>NZ_JAWRYR010000731.1:0-247 GCF_046940275.1 Pantoea sp. SIMBA_079
GGCCACCGTGCGGCGTGCGACCGGCACGCCGGAGGCTTTCAGCAGCTCGGCCAGACGCGCATCCGACAAGGGTTTGCGCGGATCTTCGGCATCGACCAGGGTGCGGATCATCTGCTGGATCGCGGTGCTCGAGGCTTCCCCGCCGCCTTCGGTGCCGACGCCGGAGTCGAAGAAGGCCTTCAGCGACAGCGTGCCGCGCGGCGTGTGCACGTACTTGCGCGCGACCGCGCGCGACACCGTGGACTCG
>NZ_JAWRYR010000732.1:0-246 GCF_046940275.1 Pantoea sp. SIMBA_079
GCCGCCAGGCAGGTGGCGATGCGACGAGGCAACTCGCCTGGCTGGCCGACGCGGTCGTCGATGTCGTGTTGACCCTGGTGACGCGCGAGATGACCGCCGCGCACGGCAGCCTGCCCGGGGCGCGTTTCGCGATCATCGGCTACGGCAGCCTGGGCGGCGAGGAACTCGGGTTCGGTTCGGATCTGGATCTCGTGTTCCTGCACGACACGCCGGCCGATGCGCAGTCCGATGGTGCGCGCCCACTCG
>NZ_JAWRYR010000733.1:0-246 GCF_046940275.1 Pantoea sp. SIMBA_079
GCTCTTCTATACGCCTCATCAGCTCGGTGTTCACCGAATGAACGAGCTTCGCAAGGATTCCGTAGAGTACGCTTTTTTTCAAAGACTTGATTTGGCTGCACTCGAATACGCGATGAAGGTCATACTCGTCTGTGATATGTTCCGCGCTCCTTTTACCGAAATTGGAGCCGATCCCAGTCGGTTCGTAACCGTCCATACGGGTGTTTCCTTTCAACCAATAGCGCCAGCAAGCCGCAAAGGCAAGGT
>NZ_JAWRYR010000734.1:0-246 GCF_046940275.1 Pantoea sp. SIMBA_079
CGTACTCGAAGCTCGGCGCGCTGACCTCGACGATCTCGGCGCCGGCGGACTCCAGCAGGGCCAGCGACTCGTCGAAGCGCTGCTTCACTCCGGCCTGGAAGCCTTCTCCGGCGATCTCGCGGATCACGCCGACGCGGACGCCGTCCAGGGCGCCCTCACGGAGCCCGGCACGCGCAGCATCCGCCATGGACGGCCAGGTGTCGGTCAGCGACGTCGAATCGAGCGGGTCGTGGCCGCCGATCACGT
>NZ_JAWRYR010000735.1:0-246 GCF_046940275.1 Pantoea sp. SIMBA_079
GTGGCGATCCAGGAACTGAAGCTGGGCCGTTTCTTCGCCGGCAAGATGCCCAAGGGCAAGATGCGCCGCGACTTCGCGCCGGTGGGCCGCAAGATGGGCCGCCAGCTTCTGAAGGACTACGTGCTGTTCCCGGCGCTGGCCGGTCCGTTCTTCCTGCCGGTGCTGCTGGGCAACCTGGTCGCCAACGGCATCCGCAACGTGTGGACGTACGTGGTGATCTTCTGCGGGCATTTCACCGCCGATGCC
>NZ_JAWRYR010000736.1:0-246 GCF_046940275.1 Pantoea sp. SIMBA_079
CCATTGCCAAGCCAACGAAAACCAGATCAGGCACGACACGCGCCTGTGGCAAGGCCTCTCTCACCAGCGGTGCATCACCGCCAGTGAGGAACACGGTAAATTCCTCACCCCATAGCACACGAGCCTGCTCGAGCTGGGTGGAGGCAAAGCCCTGGAGCATCAATACGCATCCGCGCTCTACCGCTTCGACAGTCGAGCGACCTGGTGACAAGCTGGTCAATGCGCGCTCCGCGGAGGCATCGTCAT
>NZ_JAWRYR010000737.1:0-246 GCF_046940275.1 Pantoea sp. SIMBA_079
GCCTTGACGTCGTGGTTGGTGGTGCGCTCGATTTCCTTGACGCGCTCGGCGTGCTCCAGCTTGAAATCGTTGGCCAGGCTGTCCAGCAGGGCGTTGGCTTCGGCGGAGAACGCCGGCACTTCGCCGATTTGCGGGTGGGCGGCCAGGCGCTGCAGCCAGCGCACTTCGACCAGGGCGCGGAAACGGATCAGGCCGAATTCGCTGAAAATGGGGCGCAAGGCCTGGGTTTTGCCGGCATAACGGCCG
>NZ_JAWRYR010000738.1:0-246 GCF_046940275.1 Pantoea sp. SIMBA_079
CGTAAAGGATGTTCGGGCAGTCATTCTGGTTCCGGCTTACGGGCAACCGGCATTGACCGCAGAAACCTTACAAACAGCTATCGCGCAACAATGCGAATTTCCGTTCGCAATTGTTGTTGTGAACGATGGCTGCCCCTCATCTGAAACCCATGAAGTCTGTCAGAGTTTTGCGTGCTGCTATCCAGGGCTGGTCTTCTATATTCACAAAGCCAACAATGGGTTGAGCGCAGCGCGCAATACTGGACT
>NZ_JAWRYR010000739.1:0-246 GCF_046940275.1 Pantoea sp. SIMBA_079
CTGTAGCAGGAGGAGATGAAAGTTATTCACAATCAGGCGGTGAAGGAGGCGGCGGCGGAACAACTTCCGTAACAGCAGAAAATGCGGCACCGCAAAGTAAGATTAAATTAATCAAGGTGAATACTCCCGCAATTTCTCCCACGGCAATTCAGCATACGAGCAAGCATTTTGATATTGTATTGGCAATCGATATCCATTGGACGTTGATACCACCACCGCCGTCATTTATGTTGATTCCATTGCCAT
>NZ_JAWRYR010000740.1:0-246 GCF_046940275.1 Pantoea sp. SIMBA_079
GACGGCAGCGCCGGCCCTGGCCTCCACCACCATCCCCGGCGCGATCACCTCGGTCACCACGGACAAGACCGCCTACGGCTACAACGAGCGCCTGAAGCTCACCTTCGGCTGGGCGGTGCCGGACGGGAGCCAGCCCGGCGACACCTTCACGCTGGACCTCCCGGACGAACTGGCCGCCGCGAGCCTCGCCCGCTTCCAGCTGACCGCCCCGGACGGTCAGACGGTCGCCACTGCGGACTGGAACGG
>NZ_JAWRYR010000741.1:0-246 GCF_046940275.1 Pantoea sp. SIMBA_079
CCCACATAACTGTCTCCTTCAAACCTTTATATCTGTATTAATGGATGAAGAATGAAGTTCGAGAAAAAACAGAAAATAGACATCTTTTTTTCTCATCGAGTTCCTTAATGAACTAATACACCTATTAGTTCATAAGGGATTTTCCTGATAAAATATGGCCACAAGGTGAAATCAAATAAATGACCAATAGCCTAATTAAGACTTGCCCATGGACCTTTCAAAACTTCGTCTTACCTCTTCTGCTAT
>NZ_JAWRYR010000742.1:0-246 GCF_046940275.1 Pantoea sp. SIMBA_079
GCCACGCTCAATCGCAAGACGCTGAGCAGCGAGCCACGCGGCAAGGACACCCCGTTCCAGGAACTGCGCGGCAGCCTGGTGGTACGCAATGGCGTCGCCAGCAACCCGGATCTCAAGGCGCGCATCCCGGGCCTGACCGTCAACGGCCATGGTGACCTCGACCTGCGCGTGCTGGGCATGGACTACAACATCGGCGTAATCGTCGAAGGCGACCAGCGTGCCATGCCGGACCCGGCCTGCCAGGTC
>NZ_JAWRYR010000743.1:0-246 GCF_046940275.1 Pantoea sp. SIMBA_079
GTCAGCGCGTCAGCCAGCCGTTCGGCCACTTTTGCGACCAGGTGTTCCAGCGGCAGGCCAGCGGGCGTCAGTGCAAGCACATCGAGCACGAACCTGAGAATCGCCTCGTAGGCGACGTGCAGGAGATCGTTGGCGTGATATACGCTCCACGCGAAACAGCGTTCGTCCTCGGTCGAGGGAACGTCATCGAATGCTTCGCCGTCCGCGTTTCGCCCGGCATAAAGCGTCCAGCGCACCTGCTCCACG
>NZ_JAWRYR010000744.1:0-246 GCF_046940275.1 Pantoea sp. SIMBA_079
GGGCGCTTGTCCATGTTCTGGCTGATGATGCGCCGCAAGTTCGAGCCGAATACCCGAAGGATGCCGGTACGCACAATGTGGGTACCCCAGACCAGAAGCGTCACGGCCGAGAGCAGGTTGAGCAGGGTCAGCATGGCGAAGGCCCCCTGTTGCAAAGGCCCATTGGGCCAAGAAAAGAAACGTGAGCGTTTGAAGAATTTTCAGTGCTCACTCAAAGCTTTAGTTGTTTTGCCCAGCTGTCGCCAG
>NZ_JAWRYR010000745.1:0-246 GCF_046940275.1 Pantoea sp. SIMBA_079
GGCGACGATGCCGCCGGTGGGCAGATAGGTCAGCGCCTTGAGGGTGATGAGCGAGCGCTGGATGGCGTCGGTGTGCGGGCCGTAGGCGGTGCTGCGGTCGCTCCACCGGGTCCAGAACAGTTCGGTCGCCGCGAGAGCGGCCTCGGGGTCGGCAGGTTCGGGCTGGTCGGCGTGGCTGGGGTACCACGTGAGCGTGAACGTCACGCAGTCGCCCGCCTCGACGTCGAACGCGGCCACGGTGCTGAG
>NZ_JAWRYR010000746.1:0-246 GCF_046940275.1 Pantoea sp. SIMBA_079
CAGGAGGTCGCGGATCATTCGTGTTCAGCAGGCCTGGGCAGCGGAGGATCATCGCATAGGCGTGCGGGAAGATCGGGCCCTTACCGCAGTGGAGGACGGAGTGACGCAGTTTGTCAATTTTAGACGCGTTCGAGCACCTCGCGTCACTTCGCGAATTTGCCATACACCGCGACGCGGCTTGGGACCGGCATCTTTGCTAGTGAACGCCAACTGAGCGAGTTGGCACGGCTCGTGCGTCAACTTCCT
>NZ_JAWRYR010000747.1:0-246 GCF_046940275.1 Pantoea sp. SIMBA_079
GCCGACAGCGCGGACAGCAGCGCCCACACCACCAGGAACACCCGCCCGGGCGTCCACGTGGCCCGGACGGCCGTGCGGGACGCGCCGCCGGCCGTGGTCGCCCGCATCATCCTGACCCGCCCGGCGGTGGAGGCCGGGGAGCGGCTGGGGTACCTGCCCGGCACGCTGACCGACAAGATCGACCCGTATCTCCGCCCGCTGTACGACGCACTGAACGAGATGCTCGATCCGGACCTCGTCCCGAAG
>NZ_JAWRYR010000748.1:0-246 GCF_046940275.1 Pantoea sp. SIMBA_079
GGTTCGTTCTGTGGCGTCCCCGGCCGGACCAGGCCGACGACACGGAAGGAGAATGGACATGGCCGAGCGCGGCAACACCAAGCACGGACCCATCCAGGACGAGGAGCTCAAGCACGAGGCGCAGCCGTTCGTGCAGGGCCACGGGCCCAGCCACGTCGAGGAGTGGCGCCAGACGGAGCCGATGCCCGACGACACCGACGACGCCGAGGTGGTCACTGCCTCCGGGGTCGACGGCGACGAGGCTCC
>NZ_JAWRYR010000749.1:0-245 GCF_046940275.1 Pantoea sp. SIMBA_079
CGTAACTGGCGGGCTTTTTTTGCCCCAGAATTTTCCCTTTCAACATCCTGTAAACGAAAACTGCGCCGAAGCGCAGTTTAATCGTTGATGGTCAGAACGACCAGTTCACACCAGCCACCGCGTTCCACGGGGATTCCACACCGGCACCATGGCTATACCCCACCCCGAGATGTCCGCTAAACGTACTGCTGAATGAGGCTTTAATAGCTGCCTGGTATATTCCACGTCTGCCCGACAAATCATTG
>NZ_JAWRYR010000750.1:0-245 GCF_046940275.1 Pantoea sp. SIMBA_079
GCGGGCTTCGACGACGTCATCGCCGCGCTGAATCCGACGCAGCGGCGAAAGGGCAAGACCGTCATCCGCATCCGCGGCTGACGGCGAGATCGACCCAGCGAAAGGACCAGCGATGGCCGACACAGATTTCGAATACCCGGATGAGGCCGGATACCCCGATGGCGTGGGCACTCTCACTCAGGATCAGGTCGTCCTCATCGACGAAGTGGCAGCGGACGACCACTCGCTCGGCATCGACCTCTTCG
>NZ_JAWRYR010000751.1:0-245 GCF_046940275.1 Pantoea sp. SIMBA_079
GGCCGAACCAGCCGCAGCGGCAGTTGTCGGGACACAGAAAACTCGGCTACAGACAGCGAAAAACACTCAGTGATGTAAAGGTACACACCAGTTTTGAACTGGTCTCACTGCTTTAACGACATGGGGGACAAATACTGAGGCCACTGGTCATGCATACTCAAGATATTAAATCTGAACGCACAATCTTATAAGGACGCAATGAGATTTCCACGAAAATCAAGAGGTGGCAATTCTTTATTGATCAT
>NZ_JAWRYR010000752.1:0-245 GCF_046940275.1 Pantoea sp. SIMBA_079
CATGGCCCTGGCCTATGATCTGCCGGAAGGCATCGGCAACTACGGCCTGGACCTCGACCGCCTGCAACTGCCGCCGGCTGCGCCCTATGTGGTGTTCCTGCATGGTACCACCTGGGCGACCAAGCACTGGCCCGAAGCCTACTGGCGCGAACTGGCCGAGCGCATGGGCCGGCGCAAGCTGGAAGTGCGCCTGCCCTGGGGTAATCCGGCCGAGAAGGCGCGTGCCGAGCGAATTGCCCAAGGCT
>NZ_JAWRYR010000753.1:0-245 GCF_046940275.1 Pantoea sp. SIMBA_079
GTACCTGCTGCAGCAGAAGAACAGCATCGACCCGGGCTTCGACTTCGGCGCCAGCGCCGGCTATTCCTGGGAACTCGACGATGGCGTGCGTCTGGGCACGATCCTGGTCGCCGACTTCAAGAACGAATGGAGCAGCCGCGACGGCGTCCAGCAGGAGGCCGACTTCCTGGCCGAGGGCGTCGACTACAAGAGCGATTACCAGTTCTTCTCCACCCGCAACAACGCCCGCTGGAACGGCATGTTCG
>NZ_JAWRYR010000754.1:0-245 GCF_046940275.1 Pantoea sp. SIMBA_079
GGTGCCCGGCGGCGATGCCGGCATCTGGCGGCTGGCCGCGGTCGCAGTGGCGATCTCGCTGGCGGCGCTGCTGGCGTCCGAATGGCTGGTGCGGCGCACCCGGCCCGAGGCGCACGACTGATGCTGGCGATCGACATCACCCTGCAACGCGGCAGATTCCGTCGATCCGTGCGCATCGACGCGCCGCAACGCGTGCTCGCGCTGACCGGACCGTCGGGTGCCGGCAAGACCAGCGTGCTGCATGC
>NZ_JAWRYR010000755.1:0-245 GCF_046940275.1 Pantoea sp. SIMBA_079
GGGGGACACCGCCTCGGCGCTCATCGCCGCGCGGATCGCCGAGGTCCCGACCGCGGTCTGGCTGGGCGAGTGGTTCCAGGGCGACTGGCTGGTCACCGAACTGCGGAACGACGTCGCCGACGCCCGCAGTCAGCAAGCCACTCCCGTATTCGTGGCCTACGCCATCCCGAACCGCGACTGCGGCGGCTACTCCAAGGGCGGGCTCGCCCCCGACCAGTACCTGCCATGGATCAGCACCATCGCCT
>NZ_JAWRYR010000756.1:0-245 GCF_046940275.1 Pantoea sp. SIMBA_079
CTGGATCCGCAACCCCTCCGGCGTGATGTCGATCAGCAGCTGGTCCTTGAACGGAGCGAGCGCCTGACTGCTCGCCACCGCTTTCTCCAGCGCGCGCTGCAGCGCTTCGAGCTGCTCCCGGTCCTGCGCATCCTGCGCGCGCTCGGTGGCGCTGCTGTCGGCGGCCGCGTCGACATCGGGGCCTGCGCCCGGTGGATTCCGCAGATGATCGAACATCTTGATCGGGGCATCGCCCGCGCCTCCGG
>NZ_JAWRYR010000757.1:0-245 GCF_046940275.1 Pantoea sp. SIMBA_079
GCCGCGAAGTGCCGATTCCCGCATCGCGCGGCATGATCACCTACCGCAACGGCGAGCCGCTGGCCATCTCGTCTCCGGTCGAATCGCTGTGGGCCAATCCGCAGGAACTGAGCAAGCATCCCGATCGCCTGCCCGAGCTCGCGGCCGCGACCGGCCTGCCGCTCGACGAACTGTCGCGCGCGGTGTCGCAGCGCGCCGACAAGGAATTCATGTACATCCCGCGGCATCGCCGGATCAGTCCGTCG
>NZ_JAWRYR010000758.1:0-245 GCF_046940275.1 Pantoea sp. SIMBA_079
TACGCAGGCCGTGGCTCTTGT
This sequence comes from Pantoea sp. SIMBA_079, assembly GCF_046940275.1. NCBI lineage: Bacteria > Pseudomonadati > Pseudomonadota > Gammaproteobacteria > Enterobacterales > Erwiniaceae > Pantoea > Pantoea sp. SIMBA_079. The sequence continues at coordinate 22 of NZ_JAWRYR010000758.1, forward strand.
GCAGATACGGGATCTTCTCGGCTTCCCAGGCAGCGGCGGAGGCGGCCACGTGGTCCTTGAATTCCTGGCTGGCGCGCGGGTCGTTGGTGTCGTCCCACTCCAACAGGGTTTGCAGCAGTTCCGGGTGCGAACCGTTGCAGTGGTAGCACTCGCGGTTGTTTTCCAGCACCAGCTTCCAGTTAGCTTTTTCCATCAAGGTGGTTTGCACCGCCACCTTGGTGTTC
>NZ_JAWRYR010000759.1:0-245 GCF_046940275.1 Pantoea sp. SIMBA_079
TGATCACCGCCCACCCCACCGTCGAGGTGCGTGAGCGGGCCGCCGAACTCGGTGTGAGTCACGTCCTGTTCAAGCCGTTCCCACTGATGGAACTGGCGCGTGCGATCTTCGACCTGCTGGGCATCGAGCGCCGGCGCAGGGCCACGGACAACCCGGCCGAAGGGTTCGTCGAACGACGCCAGAACAGGAACGAATCGTTCCCCCTGCAGTTGTACGATGGAAGCTGGGTGTTGGCCGACCGCCGC
>NZ_JAWRYR010000760.1:0-245 GCF_046940275.1 Pantoea sp. SIMBA_079
GGCGCAGCGGCGCTGTCGACCGCCCAGACGGCAGGCGTCGCGATCAGGGCCACGAGGCCGGTGGCGATGGCGGTGGACAGGCGCGAGTGCCTGGAGCGCGTGCGGGCAAACGCGGAAATCGGGTGCAACGTCCTTTTCATGCAAGGTCCTGTGTGTCTGGATGAGAAAAAAAACCGGCCCGTCCTGCGACAGTGTCCGGTTTTTCGAGACTCTCGCGTTATGGCCCGCCGGCGCAAGCCCCGCAG
>NZ_JAWRYR010000761.1:0-245 GCF_046940275.1 Pantoea sp. SIMBA_079
TCCGGAGGCGACGGTCATGGTCGCCGCGCAGGTGATGGGCCACCACACGGCGATCACGGTCGCGGGTCAGACCGGCAATTTCCAGCTCAACGTCGCGCTGCCGCTGATCGCGGCGAACCTGCTGGACTCGATCAAGCTACTGTCCAACGTCTCGCGGCTGCTGGCCGACAGTGCGATCGCCGGCCTGCAGGTGCGCCGCGACAACGTCGACGCCGCGCTGGCGCGCAATCCGATCCTGGTCACCG
>NZ_JAWRYR010000762.1:0-245 GCF_046940275.1 Pantoea sp. SIMBA_079
CTCGTGGCTGATGCGGCGGTTGAAGGCCGTCGTATCGCGCTCGCCGCGGATCTCGGCCCAGACCACGAAGCCCAGCAGGAAGAACGTCGTGAGCTTGATGCCGCCCGCCGTACCGGCGCTGCCGCCGCCGATGAACATCAGCACGTAATGGACCGCCAGCGTTTCGCTCTGCATGGCGCCGACATCGAGCGTATTGAAGCCGGCGGTCCGGGCCGACACCGAGTGGAACAGCATCGCCAGCGCCT
>NZ_JAWRYR010000763.1:0-245 GCF_046940275.1 Pantoea sp. SIMBA_079
CGCCGACCTGTCGACGCGCTACCTCGACGAGGCCATGGCGCTGTCGCCGATTTCCGCGACCCAGATCGGCGATCACCGCTTCGACAGCGAGATCGACGACCTGTCGGCCGCCGGCCGCGATGCCGCGCTGACCTTCAACCGGCGCTATCTCGACGCGCTGAACGCGATCGATTTCGCACAGCTCTCGCGCGAGCACCATGTCGATGCGCTGATCCTGCGCAACACGCTCGAATATGCGATCTGGG
>NZ_JAWRYR010000764.1:0-245 GCF_046940275.1 Pantoea sp. SIMBA_079
TGGTATCGACCTTGCCGGCATCCACCAGCTTCTGCCACACGCTGGCGTTCAGCACGCCACCATCGACCTTGCCAGCCTGCACCCAGGCCACGGTGGCATCGTGGGCGCCGGAATAGGCCACGCGGCCGAAGTACTCCTCAGGCTTGATATTGTCCTGCTTGAGCATGAAGTAACGCGGCATCAGGCTGCCCGATGTGGACGAAATGGAACCGAAGGCAAACGACTTGCCCTTCAGGTCGGTCAGG
>NZ_JAWRYR010000765.1:0-245 GCF_046940275.1 Pantoea sp. SIMBA_079
CTTGGTCTGCGGATCGATCGCCCCTTCGAATGTGCCGATGGCATATTCGTAGTCGTTTCGCGTATCGACCACGACAGTGTCTTCATCCGCGATGAGGGCGTTCCAGTCCTGCGGCGCGACATAGGTGCCCACGCTTTTCAACGGGTCGATGCCCTCGACGCCCATGGTGACGATCTCGCGCTTCAAGCGCACCTTCATGCGATGGAACGGCATTTCGCTGGCATGGGAGTATTTGAGTTCGGGCT
>NZ_JAWRYR010000766.1:0-245 GCF_046940275.1 Pantoea sp. SIMBA_079
CTTTTAGAATAATCACTTATTGTATTTCAAAGTCCAGGATGAATTTGCTGCAGACCCAATAAGCTTAAATGCTCAATGAATCTCGAACCCCTTTATAAAGCCTTTATGTTCTCTTGGATGATTCTTGCGATAGCTTTAAAATCATACTTATGGTTGACGACATCTACAACAAAATCCTGTTCTTCTTCTAATCCCATAAGCCATTGATAATGATTGATTTTCAGAAACATAATAAGTGAAGCAAG
>NZ_JAWRYR010000767.1:0-245 GCF_046940275.1 Pantoea sp. SIMBA_079
ATCTCTTCGAATTTCTCCTGATCCATCAATAGAGGCAGTTCACTCCCCCTGCCATAAGCCGTTGTCAGTCGTTGCCACGGAATCTCGCTTCTTTTTATTTCGTTTAGCATCCTCTTCTCCCTCTCCTTCTTTCTAGCTACGTTCGATTACATCATTTCATGCTTCTACCATAACATTAAATGGAAAAGGTAAATACTGCATGGGACCCAATAAAATGGTCAGTTAATTATGAACTGATCAAACTT
>NZ_JAWRYR010000768.1:0-245 GCF_046940275.1 Pantoea sp. SIMBA_079
GTCACACAGTTGTGCTGTCAGCAACGTCCCAACCCGCACTTCTCCCCGGGAGCTCGTGCATGCCTGAGCAAACTCGGCGGTGCCGTTGGCAGCTATCTCAATGCGTTGCAATGACCGAAGATGCCGGGGTTACACGCCATAGACGCCAGCGTCTCCAGGCCGTGACTGGGAAAGAATGTGGGTCGACATCGTGCTCCCTGATCCAGCGCATTTCACAGAGGATCTCTGATGCGTCACAAGCGAAG
>NZ_JAWRYR010000769.1:0-245 GCF_046940275.1 Pantoea sp. SIMBA_079
GTGTTAGGCGGCAGGAGATAACTATGGCGACTCAAGTTCAACTTTCTGACGACGAGGCTCTAGTGCTCTTTGAATTTCTTTCTTCTGGCAAGCTCGCGCAAGCCGCGGACACAGCGGAAACGCATGCGCTTGGAGTGGTTCTCGCCAGCTTGGAGAAACAACTCGTTGCGCCGTTCGCTTCTGACTACTCGGAGCAGCTGGCAACGGCAAGATCATCTTTGGTGGCGCGCTATGGCGGATAGTCG
>NZ_JAWRYR010000770.1:0-244 GCF_046940275.1 Pantoea sp. SIMBA_079
GCCTTGGAGGATGGTCCCCCCATATTCAGACAAAGTTTCTCGTGCTCCGTCCTACTCGATTTCATTGATAAGAGATTTTCGTGTACGGGGCTATCACCCACTATGGCCGCACTTTCCAGAGCGTTCCACTAATCTCAAACCAACTTAAGGGCTGGTCCCCGTTCGCTCGCCACTACTAAGGGAATCTCGGTTGATTTCTTTTCCTCAGGGTACTTAGATGTTTCAGTTCCCCTGGTTCGCCTCT
>NZ_JAWRYR010000771.1:0-244 GCF_046940275.1 Pantoea sp. SIMBA_079
GGTCCTGCCACGGATCTTCGCCGGCGACATCCGGCGTCGGTTCGATCTGCGCGTTCGACGTGCCCCGCACGCGCACGAAGCCACGCGTCTCCGGCGCCGGCAGCGTCACGTCGAACGCGATGCGATTGCCGTCCTGCCGCCATTGCGCAGCGCGCACGGTGTGCACGGTCATCTGCGGCGCGCCGTCGTCCGCCGCCTGCCCGGCGATCACGTCGATGTGGTCGATCGCATTGCGGTCACCGTT
>NZ_JAWRYR010000772.1:0-244 GCF_046940275.1 Pantoea sp. SIMBA_079
GCGAGCCGCGGCTTCCGCGATGTCGACGGCGAGGTCGCGCCCGGTCGCGTGACGCTGTCGCTGTCCAACGGTCGCGTGTCGCGCCTGCGCGATGCGGCTGCGGACGCAGCGCTGCCCAGCGCGCGCATGGATCCGGCGCGCATCGCGACCCTCTACGGGCAGCAGCAGGAAGAACGTCGCCTGGTGCGCGTGCAGGACGTGCCCCAGCTGCTGACCGACACGCTGCAGGCGGTCGAGGATCGCG
>NZ_JAWRYR010000773.1:0-244 GCF_046940275.1 Pantoea sp. SIMBA_079
TGAAGAACGCGGTTGCCGCGCGGGATCGTGTTTTAAAACGCATGGTTTCATCTGATGTTTTCACAGGCGAAGAAGCCGAGCGCGCATCGCGTGAGCGCATATCCGCGACGCGTCATCCCTTGCCTTCATTGGCCGCTCACTTTGCCGATCTCGCTTTGAAACAGGCACCGACCTAGGCCCGGCATCAACTGACGCTTAAAATGTCGGTGCAGGCTGGGCTTGAAGTTGTGGCGCGCGAAGCTGC
>NZ_JAWRYR010000774.1:0-244 GCF_046940275.1 Pantoea sp. SIMBA_079
TCGTCATCGGCCTGGTGATCGCGTCGATCGGCGCCGCGATGTTCTACCCGGCGGCGCGGCTGCCGTCGTACGGCGTGTTCCTGACCGCGCTGTTCGTGCTCGCCAGCGGCATCACCCTGCTGCAGGTCGCCGCCAATCCCTACATCAGCCTGCTCGGCCGACCCGAGACCTCGCACAGCCGCCTCAACCTAGCGCAGGCCTTGAATTCACTGGGCACGACGGTGTTCCCGCTGCTGATCGGCCC
>NZ_JAWRYR010000775.1:0-244 GCF_046940275.1 Pantoea sp. SIMBA_079
GTGGACCGCCCCCAATTCGCTGATCGGGCTGGTCGCGGGCGCGGCCGGTCTGGCGTTCGGCGCGCGACCCGTCTGGCGCGCGCGCGATCTCGCCCTCGTGTTCGAGCGTTGGCCGTGGGGTCCTGGCGGCGCGATCACGTTCGGCAACGTGATCCTGCACACGGGCGCGTCGCTGGATGTCGCCTGCCGCACCTACTCGCATCGCGCGGGCCTGCGCGACGATGCGCCGATCCGGCTGTGCGAC
>NZ_JAWRYR010000776.1:0-244 GCF_046940275.1 Pantoea sp. SIMBA_079
GTCCTCGATCATGCCGGTGATCGCGCCGTTCTTGATCTCGTAGAACAGCTGGCCGCCGAACTGCGCGTTGTAGCGCTGCTGGTCGATCGAGAACGAGCCGTCGCCGACGATGTAGATGCCGTCCTCGACGTCCTTGATCATGTCGGCGACGCTGAGCGGCGTCTTGCCCGGCGCCAGCGAGACGTTGGGCATGCGCTGGAACTGCACGGCGGACCAGGAATCGGCGTAGCTGCAGCCGTCGGAC
>NZ_JAWRYR010000777.1:0-244 GCF_046940275.1 Pantoea sp. SIMBA_079
GCAGGAGTACCTCGAGCTGTGCAAAGAGGATCGCAGTGCCTACGCATCGGCGGCCGAACGGCTGTTGCTGGCCATCGGTGAGCCAGAGCTGATCGACACCTCTACCAACTCCAGGCTGTCGCGAATCTTTTCCAACAAGGTTATCCGCCGCTATCCGGCCTTTGCCGACTTCCATGGCATGGAAGAGTGCATCGACCAGATCGTGTCGTACTTCCGCCACGCCGCCCAAGGCCTGGAAGAGAAG
>NZ_JAWRYR010000778.1:0-244 GCF_046940275.1 Pantoea sp. SIMBA_079
GGTGCATGTGGGCATTGCCACCCAAGGTGACAACGGCCTGATGGTACCGGTGCTGCGCCACGCCGAAGCGGGCAGCCTGTGGGCCAATGCCGGCGAGATTTCGCGCCTGGCCAACGCTGCACGTAACAACAAGGCCAGTCGCGAGGAACTGTCTGGCTCGACCATCACCCTGACCAGCCTCGGCGCCTTGGGTGGCATTGTCAGCACGCCGGTGGTCAACACCCCGGAAGTGGCAATCGTCGGG
>NZ_JAWRYR010000779.1:0-244 GCF_046940275.1 Pantoea sp. SIMBA_079
GTTTCTGCCGATCTCCAGTACGGGCCAGCAGATTATCGTCGCCGACCTGATCGGTTTTGGCGGCGAACGGGCCATGGCTTTCAACATCATCATTCAGCTGGCGGCGATCCTGGCGGTGGTGTGGGAGTTTCGCAGCAAGATATTCGAAGTGGTCTTCGGCCTGACCAGTCAGCCCAAGGCGCGCCGCTTCACGGGCAACCTGCTGTTGGCGTTCATGCCAGCGGTGGTACTGGGAGTAATGTTC
>NZ_JAWRYR010000780.1:0-244 GCF_046940275.1 Pantoea sp. SIMBA_079
CTGTTCGCCGTGCCCAACGAACGCGAGGCGCGCAACGACTACGAGATCGCGATCCCGCGGCTCGGCAGCGTGATCCTGACCCACAGCCTCGACGGCGAGATCGAGCCGTTGACGGCCGTGGCCCCCGAAGACCGGCCGCCGGTCAAGCCGGTGTTCTACGCGTTCCGGATCATGGTCGGCATCGGCATGGCGATGCTGCTGCTGACCGTCGTGTCGCTGTGGGCCTGGCGCCGGCGCACGCTGT
>NZ_JAWRYR010000781.1:0-244 GCF_046940275.1 Pantoea sp. SIMBA_079
CTGGCGCTCTGCAGCTGCTGGCAAATTGGAGGCGCGAAGAATCGTCACAAGCTCTGACAAGTGAGCAGTAGGCTGCTGGTGGCTGCTGCTGGCATGCTGATGGTCAGCAACATCAAGTACAACAGCTTCAAGGAGCTGGACCTCAAGGGGCGTGTGCCGTTCGTGGCGATCCTGGCGGTGGTGCTGGTGTTTGCCGTCGTATTCAGCGACCCGCCGCGTATCCTTCTGCTGATCTTCCTTGCCT
>NZ_JAWRYR010000782.1:0-244 GCF_046940275.1 Pantoea sp. SIMBA_079
TACATTTATGGTCTTGGCAATAATTTTTGTTATAAAGCGGAAGAAGCTAAATAGATCTTTTCATTTAGTAGTAAGCACTATGATTGGTCTTTTTGTGCCTTGGTATAGCGGGACTATTGGTGCTATATTTGGTGAATATATTGTTAGAGGCGGGCGGCTTAGAACACCTATTGATGAAGGTTTTGTAGGTGTTAACATCGAAGGAACTTTAATTTGGGGAACTATTTATGCCTTTATCTTCTTA
>NZ_JAWRYR010000783.1:0-244 GCF_046940275.1 Pantoea sp. SIMBA_079
AACCATTGCCCGCCAGCCACTGGCGCAGTTCGCGCTCACCGCCATTGGGTTGCAGTACCAGGCGCGTGACGCCGCCAAGGCGCAGCTTGCCGGCCTCGAGTATCTCGCACATGGTGTCGCCGCCCATACCGCATATGCTCACCACCGAGATACGGTCTTGCGGCTCGACCGCTGCCAGCCCATCGGCCAGGCGCACGGTGACCCGCTCTTGCAGGCCGTTTTTGCGCACATTGCGCTGGGCCGA
>NZ_JAWRYR010000784.1:0-244 GCF_046940275.1 Pantoea sp. SIMBA_079
GGTGGCGAGTGGCGTCGAATGGACCGGCCGCAGCGTCGACACGGTCGCCGATACCGTCGGCGATGGTGCGCAGTGGGGCCTGGACAAGGTCGGCGACGGCGCAGGCTGGGCGCTCGACAAGGTCGGGGAGGGTGCGCAGTGGACCACCGACAAGGTCGTCGAGGGCGTGGCCTGGACCGGCGGCAGGATCGTCGAGGGCGCGCAGTGGACCGGCAACAAGGCGGCCGAGGGCGCAGCCTGGGTG
>NZ_JAWRYR010000785.1:0-244 GCF_046940275.1 Pantoea sp. SIMBA_079
CGGCAGGGTGTCGTAGGCCTGACGTTCGCCGCCTTCCAGCTCGCGCTGGCCGCGCGGGGCACCGAAGTAGATGCCGCCGGTCAGCTCACGGACGATGAGAATGTCCAGGCCCGACACGATTTCCGGCTTCAGCGACGAGGCATCGGCCAGTTGCGGGTAAAGGATGGCCGGGCGCAGGTTGGCGAACAGGCCCAGTTGCGAACGGATCTTCAGCAGGCCGCGCTCCGGGCGAATGTCTCGCTCG
>NZ_JAWRYR010000786.1:0-244 GCF_046940275.1 Pantoea sp. SIMBA_079
CTAATAAAAAGACAATAAAATAAATAAACTGTATATAAATTTCTTTAAAGTCAATAAAATATCTGATAAGATGAAGCAAAATTATTAGAAATACTGCAATATTAAAATTTATAAAAAATTTATTTGATTCTCGAAAAATACAAATAAAACTAATCAGCAAAGTTGAAAAGATTCCGAATGTTAATATGTAAAATAAATACTTTAAGCTTGTATAATTTTCATTGATAATAAAATTATCAGTTAT
>NZ_JAWRYR010000787.1:0-244 GCF_046940275.1 Pantoea sp. SIMBA_079
GCTCGCTAGGGCATCGGCTGGGGGGCGAGTGTTAATCTTAGTGGAGATCTGCGTGGGCGCCCTATACTTAAATCGCCCTGGTCGCGATTCTCAGCGGTGTTCCGGTCGACGTGATCGATCAGATGTACGGGAGCCAGATCGACGAGGCGGAGGATTTCATCGCATCGTTCGGGCACGACGCCGCACGAAATCCGACAGCCAGCCCCGACGAGATCGTTTTGACGCTCTCGCAGCCGGTGCGGCT
>NZ_JAWRYR010000788.1:0-244 GCF_046940275.1 Pantoea sp. SIMBA_079
GGATGGCGACCCGACTGCCGAGCCAGCCGCCGAGCAGCGCACCGGGCACGAGCCACGCGACCGTCGGCCACAGCACACCGCCGCGGACGTGGTGCGCGCGCGTCGATGCGGCACTGGTCAGCACGATGCTGGCCAGCGAGGTCGCCAGTGCCGCGTGCATCGCCGCGTCCGCGGGCACGCCGTACAACGGCAGCAGGAACACCAGCGCCGTGACCAGCACCATGCCGCCGCCGATGCCGAGCAG
>NZ_JAWRYR010000789.1:0-243 GCF_046940275.1 Pantoea sp. SIMBA_079
GCCTGGTGCCAGAACGTGATCGCCGAGTCGCGGATGTAGCGCTCCAGCTCGGCGCCGGCGAGCGGGCCGGGCATGGCTTCGCGTTTCAGCAGCGATTTGAAGGCCGGCGCATGGGCGATCTCCCGGGCGATCGCCACCGTCGCCTTCGCCGCGCGCAGGTCGTCCGGGTGCGACAGCGTGTTGGCCTGGATGCGGATGCGGTCGTGCGGATCCGCGCCGGTCAGGTGCAGCGTGCCGCGGCTC
>NZ_JAWRYR010000790.1:0-243 GCF_046940275.1 Pantoea sp. SIMBA_079
CGGCCACCACGCCCGCCGATGCCACCCGCAACGGGCCGCGGCCGACGATGGCGGTCTTCGATCGTCGCTTGCGCCTGCCGGTGTATGCGGTGTTCGCGGCGATGATGTCGGTGACGATCGCCCAGGTCGTCGTCGGCTTCTTCGCGATCGACCGGCTGCAGCTGTCGCCGGAAGATGGCGCCCGCGTCGCCGGCCTGTCGCTGACCGCCGTCGGCGTCGGGCTGATCTTCGCCCAGGCGCTGG
>NZ_JAWRYR010000791.1:0-243 GCF_046940275.1 Pantoea sp. SIMBA_079
CGATCAGCTGGCGCGCAGCGTTCCTGTTTCAGGCGCTGATCATCGTCGTGATCCTGCTGCTCAGCCGCCGGCTGACCGACCCGATCCCCGCCGACCCCGACCGGCCGTTCGACGTGGTCGGGGCGGTGCTTTCCGCCCTCGGGCTCTTCGTTCTGGTGCTGGGCATCCTCGCCGCAGACACCAGCGTGCCGCTGATGGTGACCCTGGTCATCGTCGGGATCGCCATCCTCGTCGCGTTCTTCT
>NZ_JAWRYR010000792.1:0-243 GCF_046940275.1 Pantoea sp. SIMBA_079
GCCATCCAGGTGGCCAAGGCGATCGGCGCCCGGGTGATCACGACCGCGCGCGCGATGGACCACGCCTTCGTGCGGGAGCTGGGCGCGGATGAGGCCATCGATTTCACCGCCGTGGACTACGTGGACGCGGTCGCGGAGATCACCCAGGGGCGCGGTGTCGACGTCGTGTTCGACACCATCGGCGGCGACACGCTGACCCGCAGCCCGCTGGCTCTGGCCGACTTCGGTCGCGTGGTCAGCCTG
>NZ_JAWRYR010000793.1:0-243 GCF_046940275.1 Pantoea sp. SIMBA_079
CCCGAAGGTTTCGGCGGTGCTCATGCGGCGTTCCTGACATCGATCTTGCCGGTGACTGCGGCGGTGATGAGGGCGGCACGCTTTTCCTTGAGTAATTCGATGCTGCGCTCGGTCTTGGCGATGAGGGCATCAATACGTGCCGTTTCCCTCTCGATATGATCAGCGATCACTGCCTGCTCTGCCAAGGGCGGTTTGGGCAGTCGAACCTTGCGGACATGACCAAAATTCAGATCCTGTCCGTCT
>NZ_JAWRYR010000794.1:0-243 GCF_046940275.1 Pantoea sp. SIMBA_079
GCCGGATCCGGCAGGACGAAGGTCCGTGCCGAGTCGCCGTTCCAGCCCTGGACGATCGCACCGCTGTCGACCGAGAGGATGTCGCCAGGCTCCAGGATGCGGCCGCCCGGGATGCCGTGCACCACCTCGTCGTTCACCGACGCGCAGATGGTGTGGTGGTATCCGGGTTCGAGCTTGAAGTTGGAAGCTCCGCCCGCATCGATGATCGCCCGCTCGGCGAGTCCGTCGAGCTCGAGCGTCGAG
>NZ_JAWRYR010000795.1:0-243 GCF_046940275.1 Pantoea sp. SIMBA_079
GACGTCCTATAGTCGAGAGAAGTTTTTCTATCGATTTCGTTTCATTTGCAATCTTTGAGAACGATTCCATCTTCCCAAGCTCGGCACGCATTGCCTCGACTCGAGACAAAGTCTGCGCATCAAGTCGACTAGCATCGATGTTAGCCAGCGCGTTCCTAGTTGCAAAGCTAATCTCGTCCAGGTTTTGCCACATTGCCTTCGAAAAGGCTGCACGTGCTTCCGCATCAGTGGCGAGCTTAGTAG
>NZ_JAWRYR010000796.1:0-243 GCF_046940275.1 Pantoea sp. SIMBA_079
AGCCCATACGCTCGCGGTAAAGTTCAATGTCGGCAAGCGGCGCGCGGGAGACGGCGATCATGGTGACGTCGTGATGCGCAAGGTGCTTGTTCATACCATCGGTGTGGTCAGCCATGAAGGAGCAGCTGGGGCAGCCTTCCTTCCATCCCGGCGCGAACATGAAATGCTGCACCAGAAGTTGGGACCGGCCATCGAAGAGATCGGCCAGCGTGCGTGAGCCGTCCGGCGTGTCGAAAACGTATT
>NZ_JAWRYR010000797.1:0-243 GCF_046940275.1 Pantoea sp. SIMBA_079
TGTCCGGTGCCAGATCTGCAACAAAACCTCTGCCAGCCCACGGATCTTTGACCACGGCTCCAGCGGCAATCATCACCAGCGGCGCGCCTTCCGCTTTGCCGCCGTCGGTATACAGCGTTTCAGTTGTGACGATGGCTTTACGAATGTCCGGATGCATGTAATCCCCTTTCAAGTTAACGGCTTGTTAATTACTACTGGTGAAAGGGGCATAACATCGGCGCTTTTGGGATGTCAAAAGTTGGT
>NZ_JAWRYR010000798.1:0-243 GCF_046940275.1 Pantoea sp. SIMBA_079
GGCTTGAGCTGCGTTCAACGCAAGACGTCACTGCGGCGTTATGCACGCGGGTGACCAGGCCGTCTGTCACGCGGCAGCACAGGCGAGCGGGCGATAAAAAGGGGATGCGGATAAGCGCACCCCCTTCGGGCGACAGGTTCGGCAGCGTTCGCAACGAATCAGTTGCGCGACGCCGTCACATACTCGATGAAGATGTGGCCGTTGACGCGCGCGACGGGATCGTAGCCGGTGCTCCAGTACGAG
>NZ_JAWRYR010000799.1:0-243 GCF_046940275.1 Pantoea sp. SIMBA_079
GCAAAGGCATTGTCCTCGGCGGCGAAACCGATCGGGCATTGAAACGCTCCGGCATAGAGCGCGTGGTAACCAGGGCGAGGGTGCTCAAAGCGTGCGCCAAGCAGCGGCAACGGACGGCCAAGCAGGTCGTCGCAGATGACTTTCAGCGACACCAGGCAGAACTCGGCGTTGAAAGCGCTCAGCGCCGGGCTGTCCTGGTAATCGCTGGCGCTGAACCAGACACGTTGGCCGTCGTCGAGCAAG
>NZ_JAWRYR010000800.1:0-243 GCF_046940275.1 Pantoea sp. SIMBA_079
CATGAGGAGGCCGACGCACCCCGCGCGGCGGCCACCGAGGAAGGCGAGGAAGTCGGTGCCCAGCGCGCATGAAGCTGACGAGCGGCCGGCGGCCGGACGTGACGACGATGTCCCCGGCCGCCTGGCCCTGGCCGTCGGGAGGCTGAACCGCCGCATCCGGTCGTCCACCGGAGGTCTCAGCCACGGTCAGCTGTCCGCCCTGTCGACCATCGTCCGGAGCGGACCCCTGCGGCCGAGCGAGAT
>NZ_JAWRYR010000801.1:0-243 GCF_046940275.1 Pantoea sp. SIMBA_079
CTGACGACCAGTACACACCACGTACCAAGGGTGGCGTGGTGAACCGGTCACTCGCCAAGGTTTCGCGCAGGAATGCCTGCAGTATGGGGCGCAACCCGATCAGCTGTGCATACAGTGAGAACAGGCGCCCGCACGGTGCTGTCTTGCCCAGTACATCCAACCGGTCGATGACCTGCTCATGCAATTGGGTGAGAAGCCACCCGTAGTGCTCGTCATACTCATCCAGCCAGGCGTCGAACGCGT
>NZ_JAWRYR010000802.1:0-243 GCF_046940275.1 Pantoea sp. SIMBA_079
GGTCTTTTCGACTTCATTATCAGGCACTTCGAAGATCAGTTCATCGTGCACTTGCAACAACATGCGCGCGGCAAGATTTTGCTCCGCCAGCGCATCTTCCATGCGGATCATGGCGCGGCGGATAATGTCGGCGGCGGAACCCTGTATTGGCGCATTGATGGCAGCGCGCTCGTTGAAAGCGCGGACCTGCGGGTTGGATGCCCTGATATCGGGATAATGCGCACGGCGGCCGAAAATCGTTTC
>NZ_JAWRYR010000803.1:0-243 GCF_046940275.1 Pantoea sp. SIMBA_079
GGGCGATGCCGGTCGCGCGGACCGCGGTGGCAAGGTCGCGCGAGACGACGATCAGCGTGCCGTCACGGCCGCCCTCTTTCAGTGAACCCAGCTTCATCGCAAGTACTCCGTTGGCGTCTGCTTTCGGTTTCCAGTGTAACGAATCGCCGCGGCGACCCGCCTCAGTCCTCGCCCTGGAACGCGCCGCTGCGGTAGGTCAGCACCAGGGTGTCGCGGTGGCCGCTGGCGTCGACCGGCTGGATC
>NZ_JAWRYR010000804.1:0-243 GCF_046940275.1 Pantoea sp. SIMBA_079
TAGTAAAAGCCTGCCGAGAAGAACATGTAGAAGGCGTCGTTGATCGCGCCGACATCGTGCTTCAGCGACGGCCAGTGGTTCTGGGTTTCGGCCTTGAGGCCGTCATAGAGTTCCAGCACCGTTGCGCGGGTGTTCGGCTCGAAACGGCCCGGTCCGCGTGAAACGCCCATCAGCGCATTCGGCTCTTCGGAACCGGCGGAAAGAATGCCGCGCGGGCGGTGATATTTGAACGAACGACCGGCC
>NZ_JAWRYR010000805.1:0-243 GCF_046940275.1 Pantoea sp. SIMBA_079
CTCTAAGTTATCATTAGCCGTACCATATATAGAATGTAACATTCCCTCTAGTTCAAGTTCGTTCTGTGGTATGTCATTTAACGCCAGCGCTTTTAATTTGAATGGATTATCATCTTTATTTATTACAAATTGAACTTTAGCCTTCACTTCCTGCTCACGATATAAACAATTACCTGTAAACTCAACTATCTCTTCGTTATCCTTTGACGTAACATACTTCCATTTAGGATTTTTAAAAAATTT
>NZ_JAWRYR010000806.1:0-243 GCF_046940275.1 Pantoea sp. SIMBA_079
GCGCGCGTCGCGGATCACGTCGGCGGGATCGTTGTTCTGCACGATCGTCGTCGAATTGTTGGTGCCGATCAGGTTGTCGAGTTCGATGCGGTACCAGTCCAGCGACAGACTCGTGTCGGCCCAGGGCGAAACGACGAAGCCGACGTTGTAGGACCTGGTGCGTTCGGGATCGAGTTCGGTGTTGCCGACAGTGAAGAACGTCGGGCTCTGGCGCGAACCGGCGATGTCGGGGTCATACGGATC
>NZ_JAWRYR010000807.1:0-243 GCF_046940275.1 Pantoea sp. SIMBA_079
GGCCCCATCGCCGCGATCTACCAGGCGCGCAACTGGAAGTACCTCGAAGCGCGCGGCCTGATGCCCAGGTCCGACCGCAAGGTATGGTGCTTCATGGGCGACGGCGAGACCGACGAGCCCGAAAGCCTCGGCGCGATCTCGGTCGCCGGCCGCGAAGGCCTCGACAACCTGGTCTTCGTCATCAACTGCAACCTGCAGCGCCTCGACGGCCCGGTGCGCGGCAACGGCAAGATCATCCAGGAG
>NZ_JAWRYR010000808.1:0-243 GCF_046940275.1 Pantoea sp. SIMBA_079
CCTGGTACCTCCGCGTCACCGGCGAGCGCGCCTTCGCCCGCACGTCGGTCCGGGCGAGCTTCACGCCCTGACCGCAGGGCGGCACGCCGCCCACGCCCCGATCGCGCTCGCCCGCATCGGGGCACGTCTGCACCCCGGCTCCGGCCGGGGTGTTGCGTTGCGGATCCTGCCGGCGCGGGATCGATGTCGCCAGCGCTGTCGCTCCCCTGTGCGTGGCCGCCCTGCGGGACGCGGTCGCAGTCC
>NZ_JAWRYR010000809.1:0-243 GCF_046940275.1 Pantoea sp. SIMBA_079
TTAACGCTTCGACGACTTTTACCGTACCGTTGTGGGCACTGGCTTCTTCATCAGAGGTGATCAGAAATGCCAGTCGCCCCGTATGGTTGGGATGTTGTGCGACAAAACGTTCTGCCGCCACCACCATCGCCGCCAGCCTGCACATCCACCCGGGCTCCGCGCGGGCGCGTATCGCCACCGCGAAGCGACTGCTGATGATCGCCCGGGTCGTGCTTGAGCAAGAGGCCGCTGCATGATCAGCGC
>NZ_JAWRYR010000810.1:0-242 GCF_046940275.1 Pantoea sp. SIMBA_079
CGGCACGGATCCGCGCCCGCTGGTGGGGCGGCTGGGTGTTCCCGGCCAGCGACAGCTGGATGCATTTCTGGGGTGCGCGCAGTGAATCGCAGCTGGTGCTGGGGTCGGCGCTGCTGGCCATGTACATGCTGTTCGTCATCAACCGCAACGACACGCAGGCGATTCATGAGGGCCGCGGCGGCGACAGGGTGGAAGTGCGTCTGATGGGCCAGACGGCGTCGCTTCCCGAGGCGCGTCTGCTG
>NZ_JAWRYR010000811.1:0-242 GCF_046940275.1 Pantoea sp. SIMBA_079
GGCGTTTTCGAGCGCAATCAGCTCAACGACAGCCGCGTGCAGCTGGTTTTCGTCGCGCTGCGGTGCGGTGCAACCTTCGAGATAAGAAACATACGCGCCTTCATCGGCGATGATGAGCGTCCGTTCGAACTGACCGGTGTTCTTTTCGTTGATGCGGAAATAGGTCGAAAGCTCCATCGGGCAGCGAACGCCCTTCGGAACATAGACAAACGAACCGTCCGTGAAGACAGCCGAATTCAGCG
>NZ_JAWRYR010000812.1:0-242 GCF_046940275.1 Pantoea sp. SIMBA_079
CGGCGATCATGTCCTGCTCGACGGTATCGCCGAAGCGGATGCCGGCATAGAAGCCGTCCGCGACGATGTCGGTCAGGCCGTTGTCCACCACCACTTCCACATGGATACCGGGATGGGCGAGCAGGAACGCCGGCAGCCGGGGCGCCAGCACGCGTTGCGCGGCATAGGTGAAGGTGGTGATGCGCAAGGCGCCCAGCGGCTGGTCGCGCCAGGCGTCGAGTGCGGCCAGGCCGTCTTCGATG
>NZ_JAWRYR010000813.1:0-242 GCF_046940275.1 Pantoea sp. SIMBA_079
CGTCCGGGTGACGTCCTGGTGGTCGATGGCAGTGGCGATCAGACCCGAGCCATCATCGGTGGCATCATGCGAGCGATGGCGTTGAAGGCGGGTATCGCGGGTATCGTGGTCAACGGTGTATTGCGAGATCGTGACGATTGGCTGGATGGGAAAATGCCGATCTTTGCCCTAGGTTGTGTGCATCGCGGCCCGAGTACTGATGGTACCGGTGAGATCAATGTTCCAGTCTCCTGTGCTGGGCT
>NZ_JAWRYR010000814.1:0-242 GCF_046940275.1 Pantoea sp. SIMBA_079
GTCGACGTTGATCAGGCCCGGACGGACGATCAGGTCGGCGATGCCCTGCACGGCGCCCAGCAGCACGTCGTTGGCGGCACGGAACGCCTGGATCATCGTGGCGTTGCGGCCGAGTACGGTGATCAGCTTCTCGTTCGGGATCGTGATCAGCGAGTCGCAATGCGCCGACATCTCTTCGATGCCCTTGAGCGCGACCTGCATGCGGCGACGGCCTTCGAACGGGAACGGCTTGGTGACCACGG
>NZ_JAWRYR010000815.1:0-242 GCF_046940275.1 Pantoea sp. SIMBA_079
CGAAGATTGCCGCCACAGCGACGAATCCCACGCCCGTCGCCAGGTAGCGCAACCGCACGCCGGCGAAGAACAGCGCGCCGAGGATGAGGGCGGCCATGATCATCGTCGTGCCCAGGTCGCCGCCCAGCGTCACCAGGGCGACCGCGCCGCCGGCGACAGGAACGACCGGGATGGCGACGTGCTTCCACTGGTCCAGAACGTCGCGCTTGCGGGCCAGCACGACGCCGAGCCAGACGACCAGG
>NZ_JAWRYR010000816.1:0-242 GCF_046940275.1 Pantoea sp. SIMBA_079
GTGCGCGGTGTCGCCGTTGCGGTTCTTCAGGCCGATGTCGAACCGGTGCTGGCCGACGGGCATCAGGTATTCGGCGACGAACTTGCGTTCCAGATCGACCGGATAGCTGTCGCCGTTGATCAGCAGCGTCTGGCCTTCGGCCAGGTTGCGACCCTGGATGCGCACGCGTGAGCCGTACACCGGAATGTTCTGCTGACGCAGGCCGTTGCCGGAGAACACGGCATCGACCAGCGCCTGCGTGG
>NZ_JAWRYR010000817.1:0-242 GCF_046940275.1 Pantoea sp. SIMBA_079
CCCCCAGCAGATCAGCAGAATGCTGCCAGCCATGGCCGGTATCGGCAGGTGCGCGATCAGGCCGGCGCCGGTCACCGCGAACAACGCCACCCACAGCGCCGAAAATACCCCGGCCATGGGCGAGCGGGCGCCCGCCTCGTAGCTCAGGCCCGAGCGGGTGAAGGAGCCGGCAGAGAGGTAGCCAGAGAAAAATGCACCGGCAATGTTCGACAGGCCCTGTGCGCGGATTTCCTGGTCCGGGT
>NZ_JAWRYR010000818.1:0-242 GCF_046940275.1 Pantoea sp. SIMBA_079
GTCGTGATCGAGAAGAAAATGTTCTCCAACACCGAAGACCTGCTGCCTGTCATCAGCTTCAACGCCAAGGCCAGCAAAGAGGACCAGAAGAAACACAACGACTTCGTCACCCGGATGGTGGAGCGTGGCTATACCGACAAACAGGTGCGCCTGCTGTCGGAATGGTACCTGCGGGTCAGGAAATCGCAATAAAGCGGCAAGCTACTAGCCGCAAGCTGCAAGCTGCCTGGCGCTGGCATTAC
>NZ_JAWRYR010000819.1:0-242 GCF_046940275.1 Pantoea sp. SIMBA_079
GGAGGCAAAAGACCTCTCGGAGTCCCGACAGTTTGGGACAGTGTATTCCAGCGATGTATCCGGCAAGTGTTAGACCCCATCATGGAGGCTAAATTTTACAATCACAGCTATGGCTTTAGAAGCAACAGAAGTACGCACCACGCACTATCAAGGATGATGTTTCTTATCAATAGAGTCGGGCTATATCAGTGTATTGACATAGACATCAAGGGATTCTTCGATAACGTGAATCATGGAAAACT
>NZ_JAWRYR010000820.1:0-242 GCF_046940275.1 Pantoea sp. SIMBA_079
CGTCGAGCACCTGGAAGAACACCACGCCGTCGACGCGCACCACCGCGTTGTCGCGGGTGATGACGTCCTGGCTGGGCACGTCGAGCACCTGCTCCATCATGTTGATCTTGCGGCCCACGCCGTAGACGATCGGCACCAGGAAATGCAGGCCCGGTGTCATCGAGTGCGTGTACTTGCCGAAGCGCTCGACGGTCCACTCGAAGCCCTGCGGCACCATGCGCACCGTCTTGAACAGAACGATG
>NZ_JAWRYR010000821.1:0-242 GCF_046940275.1 Pantoea sp. SIMBA_079
ACGAGGGCCTGCTCGTCCGCATCCATGGCGGTGCGGTGCCGCCCGTCGTGATCGCGGACGAGGACGACGAGGTGGCACCGTCGTCGCCGGCGGAGTCCGGCGCCGCCCGCACGATCGCCGTACTCGTTCCGTCCCTGAACTACTACTGGCCGGGCGTTACGCGCGGCATGGAGCAGGAGGCGTGCCGTCGCGGCGTTCGGGTGCTCGTCCGCGCCGCGTCGTACTCGCTGCAGGACGAGCGG
>NZ_JAWRYR010000822.1:0-242 GCF_046940275.1 Pantoea sp. SIMBA_079
CGAGACCGCAGTCTCGGGGATCCCGGCCTGGCGCAGTTCGGCGCGCACCTCGGGCAATGTGAGCAACAGCTCTTCGACCTCTCGGACGGACATCTGCTGCACAGTGTGGGAGTCGTAGTCCTCGAAGCGGGTCTGTGAGACGTCGCCCTCCTCGAAGTAGACGCTGTAGTTGAGGTCGCGGTTGTCGGCGACGACCCGGAAGTACTCACCCATGTCGCGCGCGCGAGCGAGCTCTTCACGGG
>NZ_JAWRYR010000823.1:0-242 GCF_046940275.1 Pantoea sp. SIMBA_079
GATATATACAAAATATATAACATATTACCCTCGATTCCTATTAAATAAAAACACTTTAAGGTACGACACCTATTTCTATGTACAACCTCTATCTGAATTTTTCGAAATGTCATACCTATTTTCATAATTTTTTAAAACGAATCCGCTTTTATATGATTACATCGGAAAAATATTTAAAAATTTCGCTTTTTACACCCCAGAGTGGAATAAATATTCATCGTAATGGGTGTTTGAAAAATATT
>NZ_JAWRYR010000824.1:0-241 GCF_046940275.1 Pantoea sp. SIMBA_079
TATTGCCGATGAAGTGGGCGGTGTCGTGCTTGACGATCAGCGCCGTATGATGACTCCGCAGAAATTGCGCGAGTACCAGGACATCATCCGCGAAGTCAAAGACGCCAACGCCTGATACACTTAAGGCAAATTAACTCCTCTTCGAACCCCCGCTTGTCGGGGGTTTTTAGCATTGATGGTGCGATATGGAATCAATCGAACAACAACTGACAGAACTGCGAAGCGTCGTTCGCAGTTCTGT
>NZ_JAWRYR010000825.1:0-241 GCF_046940275.1 Pantoea sp. SIMBA_079
CATCGCTACTTTTTGTTTCAGTGGCGATCACGCTGGTGGTGGTGATGGCGTTGTTGTCCCCGCTGGCACCTTCCGCACACCCGGACGAGTTCCTTCATATCGCAGATGCGCGGCACTTCGGCGCCCACTGGTTGCCGCCCTCCCTAAGTAGCGGCGAGCTTGCACCCAGCTACACCAACAATGTCTACGGCGTCTCCTATCTCTACGAATGGAATATCGTCTATTGGTTCGCAGGCAAGGT
>NZ_JAWRYR010000826.1:0-241 GCF_046940275.1 Pantoea sp. SIMBA_079
CCCGACTACATGCTTCAAGCCGTCATAAGGCAGCCAAAGCGTATGATCGATCAGGGCATCTTCCCGCAACAGGTCCGCACCGTCGAGGTGCCAGCGCATCCAGCGCACCATATCGTCCGCAGTCGTGTAGATACCGGCGCTTGCATACATGATATCGGGAACAGGGCTGTTGGCATCCGGCTTGTCGAGAGGGTCGAGCCCGGTCATCAGCCGCTTTTTCTGCTCGTCGCTCAATACGTTG
>NZ_JAWRYR010000827.1:0-241 GCF_046940275.1 Pantoea sp. SIMBA_079
CTCAAGAGCTGTAGAAAGCTGGTTGACAAAACATTAATTTAATTAAAAATATCAGGGAAGTGAGGTTGATTTAACTAAAACTTCCCTGATTTTAAATTTAATAAAAACATTCACCTATAAAAATTTCAAAATATTTCAATGCAAAAAAAATTTAGATATTACCTTATTGCAGCGGCATTATGTTTCCTTTCGGATATGGCTGTTGCACAGGTAAAAACCGGACAATCTCCAAAACCGTCTG
>NZ_JAWRYR010000828.1:0-241 GCF_046940275.1 Pantoea sp. SIMBA_079
GCCTTCGACCTCTTCGATGTGCTGGGTGAGGCGCGGGATCAGGCGGTTGATCTCGATGTACAGCTTGGAGCTGTCCTCGGCCTGACCGGAAATGATCAGCGGGGTACGCGCTTCGTCGATGAGGATGGAGTCGACTTCGTCGATCACGGCGAAGTTCAGTTCACGCTGGAACTTCTCGTCCTGGCTGAACGCTATGTTGTCGCGCAGGTAGTCGAAACCGAATTCGTTGTTGGTGCCGTAG
>NZ_JAWRYR010000829.1:0-241 GCF_046940275.1 Pantoea sp. SIMBA_079
TCGGCTTGACATGGTCGAATGCGCAGATCAACGCGGCTGAAGTCGACGAGCACTTGACGATGCTGTCGCACAACCTCGCGGACGCGGGTGTCGTAGCGCTCAGCAAGAACGTTCGGGACCGGTATCCGGCCGTGCTTTCGCACCATCTTGCGCATGTGCGCAGTGCGCTGTCGGAACTGGTGCTGCAAACGACCCGATCGAATGTCTGGCGGCATGCGGTTCATGGCCTGCTGTTCGCCCC
>NZ_JAWRYR010000830.1:0-241 GCF_046940275.1 Pantoea sp. SIMBA_079
ATCCCAGCCGAGAACCTGTGGTTGCTCACCGCCGCGGCTCGCGCGGATTTTCGTGTCGACCGGGTTGACAGCAATGGCCTTTACCTCGACCAGCAGATCCCGGGCTCCCGGCTTGGGTTCGGGCAACTGCGCGTCATACAACGACTGCGGGTCCTGGATCGGCAAACCGGGTTGGGTGTAAACGACAGCCTTCATTGGCGCAACCTCTTGGGTAGGGGAAAAGTGAGCTCAGGCTAGTCGT
>NZ_JAWRYR010000831.1:0-241 GCF_046940275.1 Pantoea sp. SIMBA_079
GGTACGCCAACCGCACCGACAGTACGATAGACGACCGTGCAAAACGCCTGCTGATCTCACAGCCGGCTGTCTTCCCGACCCAAGGACACACCCATGGACCGCGTGCGAAACCTCCTGGAACAGATCCAGGGCCGCCTCGACGAGCTGAACAAGGCCGAACGCAAAGTCGCCGAAGTCATCCTGCTCAACCCGCAACAAGCCACCCGTTTCAGCATCGCTGCGTTGGCCCAGGCGGCCAAGG
>NZ_JAWRYR010000832.1:0-241 GCF_046940275.1 Pantoea sp. SIMBA_079
GGTTATTGAATCCTATCGCACGCGCGCCGAGCAGGGCCTCACCTTGTTTCCGCGCGTCGGAGACCCGCAGGAGATCGGCACCCTCGTAGCTTCCTTAGCTTCTGGGGGGCTTCCTTATACAACTGGCATGACGATTCCTGCTGATGCGGGCATGCTCGTACCACGCTATTGAGGTTACACCATGAAGATTGCACTTCCCGACGCAAGCGGTCGGCTCGCGGACTATCATATGAGCGGCAAG
>NZ_JAWRYR010000833.1:0-241 GCF_046940275.1 Pantoea sp. SIMBA_079
GTGTCATACGCCTGTTTGCAGGTGGCGTCGACCAGTCACAATGAATCATCTCTCAGGTTCTGGCATCGGCCCTCGGAATGTGCCGGAACTTTTTAGCAAGCCGACTCTTTGAGTCGGCTTTTTTTTTCGTGCGCCCGGCAGGGCGCACTCACTCGGAGGTGAAAGTCCTCTACACACCCGGCAAGGGGAAGTGTTAGCCAGAGGCAAGGGTTTCGCGGGCGACTGCGAGTCTGAAGGAAGT
>NZ_JAWRYR010000834.1:0-241 GCF_046940275.1 Pantoea sp. SIMBA_079
CTTGTTATTGATCGAGGTGGCATAACGCAGCTTGACTGAAAGGCTGCCCGGCTTGACGCCTGCCTCCGCCAGCAATTGTCTCGCCCTGTCTTCGCGATCGAGAATATCCTGGTCCTTATATTCCAGACGTGGCGCATCCTCGACATAGTTTTGGGTGCCGGGAGGCACCATCGAATAGCCGGGCACCATCATTCCGCGCCTGATTTCACTGGCCAGAAAATTGCGATCGATTGCCATCGAG
>NZ_JAWRYR010000835.1:0-241 GCF_046940275.1 Pantoea sp. SIMBA_079
GGCGCCAATATCTACGCGCTTGGCGGCAACCAGCAGTCGGCGGAGCTGATGGGCGTTCCGATTGCCCGCACGACAATCGGCATCTATACGATGTCAGGTATCCTTTCCGGCCTCGCCGGGATCGTCTATACGCTTTATACTTCGTCCGGCTATTCGCTCGCGACGGTGGGGGTAGAACTGGATGCCATCGCTTCGGTGGTGATCGGCGGGACATTGCTGACAGGTGGCGCAGGCCTTGTGG
>NZ_JAWRYR010000836.1:0-241 GCF_046940275.1 Pantoea sp. SIMBA_079
GAAGAAATAGCCATCGCCCTCGATTGCCTTGCCACCGGTAACCAGACGAATGTGCGGCTGGGCGATGGCCCGCTGCACCAACCCGGCAACCTTGTCGCGGTGTTGGGCACTGATCAGCGGCCCCAGTTCGGTTTCTTCAGACTCCTGCAGGCCCGGTTTGAGGCTGGCTACGGCTTTCCCCAAGCGCTCGACGAAGCGCTCGTAGATCCCGTCCTGCACATACAGGCGGCAGGCTGCGGTG
>NZ_JAWRYR010000837.1:0-241 GCF_046940275.1 Pantoea sp. SIMBA_079
CGCTGAAGTCCGGTGACCCTATCAAGATCAAGGACTTTGCTGGTGCCGCTAAGATCGGGACGATGCGCGCCTGCGCACTGTTTAAGCGCGTCGCAGATGTAGGCCTGATCGAAAAAACCGGCAATGGGTACAAAAAAAGCTTGCTGATTTCGAAAAAAGATGTTGCGTCAGCATGAGCTCATTTCTTAGAATCAAACCATGGATCAATTCATGGATCACTAATTGACCCCTGAAATGCCAT
>NZ_JAWRYR010000838.1:0-241 GCF_046940275.1 Pantoea sp. SIMBA_079
TGGCCCATACGGCCTGTGTCGGCTTCGGGCTGGAACGCATCGCACTGGCGCTCTTCCATCACCACGGTCTGGATGTCGAAATCTGGCCGGAAAACATACGCAAGGAATTGTGGGGCTGATCGCACTCATGCAGGCTGTTTTTCCGAACATCGCGCCCGACCGTTACACGCCGCACGCCTTGCATGCCCAGACGCGTATCTGGCCGGAAACCAACTGTTATGTCGATCTTTGGATCGAAGTG
>NZ_JAWRYR010000839.1:0-241 GCF_046940275.1 Pantoea sp. SIMBA_079
GAGCAGGGTGGTGGGCTCGTCGGCGACGACGAGCTCCGGACGTCGGACGAAGGCTCCGGCCAGCGCGAGCAGCTGCTTCTGGCCGCCGGACAGCTCGTGGGAGGAGCGGTCGCGGAGCGCGCTCAACCCGAACCTCTTGAGGGCGTCCTCCACTCGTCGCGCGGTCTCCTCCCGGCCCAGTCGCTCCGAGCGGAGCGAGAACGCCACATCCTCCGCGACCGTGGGCATCACGATCTGCGCG
>NZ_JAWRYR010000840.1:0-241 GCF_046940275.1 Pantoea sp. SIMBA_079
GTTTGCAAGCAGCAGATTACGCGCAGAAAAAAAGGATCTCAAGAAGATCCTTTGATCTTTTCTACGGGGTCTGACGCTTGCAAACAAAAAAACCACCGCTACCAGCGGTGGTTTGTTTGCCGGATCAAGAGCTACCAACTCTTTTTCCGAAGGTAACTGGCTTCAGCAGAGCGCAGATACCAAATACTGTCCTTCTAGTGTAGCCGTAGTTAGGCCACCACTTCAAGAACTCTGTAGCACC
>NZ_JAWRYR010000841.1:0-241 GCF_046940275.1 Pantoea sp. SIMBA_079
TTCGGCATCGCCGTATTCCTGGTCGGCGCCTTGCTGGTCGAGGCGCTGAACATCCAGCGCGAAGTCGCCCTGGCGCCCGGCCAGTCGCTGACGATCGGCCGCGACAGCTTCCATCTCGACGGCGTCGCCCACCACGAAGGTCCGAACTACACGTCCGATCGCGGCACCGTGCGGCTGCTGCGCGACGACCGGCTCGTCGCGACCCTGCATCCGGAGAAGCGCGCCTACGCCAGCGGCGGCC
>NZ_JAWRYR010000842.1:0-241 GCF_046940275.1 Pantoea sp. SIMBA_079
CCAGCATCGCCAGAACGCCAATCGAGACGAGAACCTTGTTGCGCGGCAGCGGAAGGGTCTTGTCCGGCTTTGCCTTGCTGGCATTGGCAATCCGGTAGCGATTGTACCAGTTGCTCACATACCAGAGCAGCCTCATGCCGATCAGCGCGGCAACGGAGAACCAGGACACGCTGATCTGGCCGAACGGCAGAACGATGAACGCTGCCAGAAGAGGGCCGATCGACGAGCCGAAATTACCGCC
>NZ_JAWRYR010000843.1:0-241 GCF_046940275.1 Pantoea sp. SIMBA_079
CGTTATGGAGCAGTTGCGTAATTCACCTGTCCAGATCGCAGTCGTCGTCGATGAGCATGGCTCTTTCGAAGGTGTCGTGACGCCGACCGACGTTCTGGAAGCCATTGCTGGTGAGTTCCCGGATGAAGACGAAGAGGCGGCTGTCGCGCAGTCGGACGGGCAGGGTGGTTATCTTGTAGACGGCTTTACCGATATTCGCCGGTTAAGCGGCCTTCTGGAACGCGACCTTCTGGATGACGGT
>NZ_JAWRYR010000844.1:0-241 GCF_046940275.1 Pantoea sp. SIMBA_079
TAGGAAACGTCTGATACATGCGTCGGACCATTCGGAAATCCCGGGGCCGTACTAAGGCCATTAAGTGCCTGCCTTGATTCTTGCAGGAGCGCCGCCCGCGCGGCGCATCGCGGATAAATCCGCTCCTACATCTGTTTCGGGCCAATCACTCCTGTGCCGCCAACAGGGACCGCCTTGATGCATGGCTGAAGACCGATGAAAAGCAGTGGTGCCCACCTCGAAATCGAAGGGAACAAACAAG
>NZ_JAWRYR010000845.1:0-240 GCF_046940275.1 Pantoea sp. SIMBA_079
CATCCATAGCTCAGCTGGATAGAGTACTCGGCTACGAACCGAGCGGTCGGAGGTTCGAATCCTCCTGGATGCACCATCTTTCAGATGGTAGCGGAAAAAGTTAAAGAGTGAACGAGCAGTTCCTTTCATGGTGAGTTGTTAGCACCCTGCGTAATACAAGAATTACCTCAATGCATCCATAGCTCAGCTGGATAGAGTACTCGGCTACGAACCGAGCGGTCGGAGGTTCGAATCCTCCTG
>NZ_JAWRYR010000846.1:0-240 GCF_046940275.1 Pantoea sp. SIMBA_079
CGTCCTTTCTGAATTACTGGAAAGTAATTGCATAGTTAATTATATCATACGAACCGAGTAGGACCGTAATGGACCGTGTCCAGGTTCACCACGAAAAAGGCAAAGGCACATACTCCTTATCGAGTACGTGCCTTTTTTGGGCATTACCGTTTTCGCAACACGCGTCCAAATACAACTAGGATCGGCGTCAGCAAAACTCCTGCTACCACCAACGAGGCGCGAATGGACAAGCGATGTCCG
>NZ_JAWRYR010000847.1:0-240 GCF_046940275.1 Pantoea sp. SIMBA_079
TTGCATCAAGGATGATAAGATTTTCGGATGAGAGATTTTTTAATTCGAATGGGGAAATTATTGGTGACATTTTGCTCTTTTTTGGTTTGATGTAAATATGGTTGGGCTAAAGCCTATTTTGATTTTGAATAATAAAACGGGCTAAAGCCCGCGTCGTATTGATGTTTTTAAATATTAAAATTAACATTATAGAGTCAGGCTGGCTTTGTTGAATACTTTTATATAGATCCTTCGCCTGGC
>NZ_JAWRYR010000848.1:0-240 GCF_046940275.1 Pantoea sp. SIMBA_079
GCCATGGGGCAACGCAGCCAGAGACATGCCGACTTCGATCAACGCCAGCGGACGCATTCTTGTCGTCGACGACCAGCCCGCCAACCTGCGGGTGGTCAGCTCGTTGCTGAGCCGGCACGGCTACGAGGTCGCGACCGCCAGCGATGGCGCCGAGGCCCTGTCGATCCTGGCGACGCTGCAGCCGGACCTGATGCTGCTCGACATGCTGATGCCGAACATGGACGGCTTCGCGCTGCTGGC
>NZ_JAWRYR010000849.1:0-240 GCF_046940275.1 Pantoea sp. SIMBA_079
TGGCATTATAAGTCTCGGTAAGATGACGGAACTTTATCCCGTTCAATTCTGTCACCGGATCTAACTGGCAAATTGCCGATTAGTGACCTCGAGAAGCTATCCCAGGTGCATCATGCCGTTGGAGAGGTTAATCTGTTACCCGTTTCAGGGCATGGCTGATGGCGGGTTGGGAAGCCCTGTATATTCCCCGGCAGTCGTCATGTTGCCTTTCACGACAAGCGCATAAATGTCTTTCAGAAG
>NZ_JAWRYR010000850.1:0-240 GCF_046940275.1 Pantoea sp. SIMBA_079
AAATGGATTTCTGACGAGATGGGAATGTACTCTGATACATTTAATGATTTTAGAGGACACGTTTCAGTAGCTCGCAGGGGCAAAGAATGGAGCTTCTATTTTGCTAAGTATCGCAAGAATACCGAGATTGATGATGCTAGCTATGTTCGAAGGTGGCGCGATGATTCAGACAGTAACCAGATGACAAGTAGAGCTGTAGCTAAAATTGCTATTGGTTGTATCGCATACGGCGCTAATCCA
>NZ_JAWRYR010000851.1:0-240 GCF_046940275.1 Pantoea sp. SIMBA_079
GAGTCGGTCCGCGCGCTGCGCCGTCGGCCCGAAGACACAATCCGCCGGATGGCGACTCCGCTGGGTCGCAGCAGAGCCCGTGTGCGACCTGCGCGCAGATGCGCTGTTGTTTTCGATGGCCGCTCCTGTCCGTGGACCACGTTCTTCCGCACGACGCGCCACCGGGCTCGAGGCGCTGGAGAACTGCGCCGATGTTCGTTCCTGTCTGGCTGGTGCTGAGTGCGGTCATCGTGTTCGTCG
>NZ_JAWRYR010000852.1:0-240 GCF_046940275.1 Pantoea sp. SIMBA_079
GTGCTGACCTTGATCTTCATCGCGATTTTCGTGTTGCTGACCTTGTCGGTTTCCGGCCTCGGGCATGCGACGTTGCTGGTGATCCAGAAGTGGGCCACCTACGTGTTTGGCGCCTTGAACATTCTGGTGGGTGGCTTCCTCTGCGCCACCATCGACTGGAGCGCGGTATTCAATGCCACGCCGGCACCGCTGAGCGCGATGATCATCGGCGTGGGCACCATGGCCGCCGGTACCGGGATC
>NZ_JAWRYR010000853.1:0-240 GCF_046940275.1 Pantoea sp. SIMBA_079
CATCCACAACATGGCCGCATGGATGATCGACACTTTCGGAAACGAAGAACCGCGGCAACGCTTTCTGCCGAAGCTCACGTCGATGGAATCGCTTGCGAGCTATTGCCTGACAGAGCCCGGATCAGGTTCGGATGCTGCAGCGCTCAGAACACGCGCCACGCGCGATGGTGACCATTATATTCTCAACGGCTCCAAGCAGTTCATTTCTGGTGCTGGCGCAACAGATATCTATGTGACAAT
>NZ_JAWRYR010000854.1:0-240 GCF_046940275.1 Pantoea sp. SIMBA_079
GACAACATGATGGACGCGCCGAACCTTTCACGCCATTTTTTGTCGACGATGCCGGTCAGGCCGGAACGGCCAAGGCTGTCGGTTCCCACGGAGTTCAGGCGCACGCTTACACCATCATCTCTAAGCAAGCGTGTCCAGACTACGAAAACGCGGGTCTGGCCTGTCATGACGTCGCTTTGATATTCACCAATGAGGCGGGTGCCGGTCGGAATCAGAATGCGACGACCATCAAAACTGTAG
>NZ_JAWRYR010000855.1:0-240 GCF_046940275.1 Pantoea sp. SIMBA_079
CGATGACGCGGGTTTCACGACCGTCATTGAGTTCGATCGTCCCGTCTTCGATGAAATATTCACCCGGTATCATGATCGTCTCCTCAAGCGCATCCCGATATTTTCAAGATGCGCGTTAAAGCAAAAGCCCAAACGTTCCCGGCAGTGCGGGAGATGTTCTACGGAATTGGATTGTGAACGGTCACAAGCTTGGTACCGTCCGGAAAGGTGGCTTCCACCTGAATGTCATGGATCATTTCG
>NZ_JAWRYR010000856.1:0-240 GCF_046940275.1 Pantoea sp. SIMBA_079
TTAGAAGCGTCGCCCTTTGCACCAACTGTGCAGGGCGCGGCGCTCTGTGATGTACATGAGTCCTATGAAAGCAAGCACCCTACATCGATGTTGTTCAGTGCTCGCCGCAGTGACAGTGGCAGGTGCGATTGCTTTCTTCATCCCTTACATAGCGGGCGCGTCGACGTTCGAAGGGAGCTCCGGATACCTGTCGGCCCTGCTCTTTCTCCCGGCGCTAGTGGGGGTCGCATTGGCGATGCG
>NZ_JAWRYR010000857.1:0-240 GCF_046940275.1 Pantoea sp. SIMBA_079
GGCTGGTCTGGCGCGCGCGGTGCGCGGATTGCGCTTGTCATTGGCGGTCTCGGGCTTTCCCAGACGGGCAGCAT
The DNA here is from genome assembly GCF_046940275.1 of Pantoea sp. SIMBA_079. NCBI lineage: Bacteria > Pseudomonadati > Pseudomonadota > Gammaproteobacteria > Enterobacterales > Erwiniaceae > Pantoea > Pantoea sp. SIMBA_079. The sequence goes on from NZ_JAWRYR010000857.1 coordinate 75, forward strand.
GGAGGCAATCGACAAGCTGCCGCAGGAGGTCACGCTCGGTTTTGCGCCGCAGGGCAACAGTTTGCAGCGCTGGATGCAGGCAGCACGGCAAAACGGTCATGAACTTGTGCTGCAATTGCCGATGGAGCCGTTCGATTATCCGCGCGTCAATCCCGGTCGCAATACG
>NZ_JAWRYR010000858.1:0-240 GCF_046940275.1 Pantoea sp. SIMBA_079
CATTGTGGTTGTTAACTTCATGATTCTCGTTTTTCGCATTCTGGACGTTATGGCTGCTACTACATGCTGATAAAAGTGTGGCTAATACTACAGCGGGAATAATCCGACTGAGGTATCTCAGAATTGGTTGAGACTTGACCATTATACGTGTGATCCTGCGATGTCCTTACGACAGAATGTCGACAGCCAGATGACAGAACGGGTTGAGATTAATAAGTACCGCGGTCTAAGACAAATCCT
>NZ_JAWRYR010000859.1:0-240 GCF_046940275.1 Pantoea sp. SIMBA_079
CGGTAGCGGCGCGGCAGCACCGGCGCCAGTGCCCCCAGCACCGCGCCGGCGATGCGCTCGCCGGGACGCACCGTGGCCCGCTCGCCGCCTATCAGGCCCGGTCGTACCAGCAACAGCGCGTCGAAGCCGACCGCGTCCAGCGCCGCCTCGAGTTCGCCTTTCACACGGTTGTAAAAAAACCGCGACCGCGCGTCCGCGCCCATCGCCGAGTTCAACGCGTAATGCCGCGCACCGTGCGCG
>NZ_JAWRYR010000860.1:0-240 GCF_046940275.1 Pantoea sp. SIMBA_079
GTTTCGATCAGCGGCAGGAAGCCGAGCAGCAGCAGCGCCGCGCCGCCGATCGAGCCGAGCAGCGCCGCGCGCGGCACCACGCGCGTGATCCAGTCGCCGGCGAAGGACAGCACCAGCTTCAGCAGGCCCATGACCACCAGCGAGGCCATGCCCAGCTGCCACACCGCCAGGCCCGCCGCCTGCGGATCCAGGCCCTGCTGGCGGAACCCCGCGAACGCGGGTCCCAGCACCAGCAGCGCC
>NZ_JAWRYR010000861.1:0-240 GCF_046940275.1 Pantoea sp. SIMBA_079
CCGTGCACGTACCTGCCTGGGCTGGCAGGGCTTGAACATGTCGATGGGTCGATGCTCCTGGCCTGCGCCTTGGCCTTGGGAGGGGTGCGTCCATGATGCGGCTGAACCTTCTGCCCTGGCGCGAACGGCAGCGTCAGGCGGCGCTGCGGCGCTTTCGAGGTCAGCTCGTTGCTGGCGCACTGTTGGCTTTGTGCGCTGTGATGCTGGTCGATCAGTTGGCCCGCCAGCGCGGGCAGCAGC
>NZ_JAWRYR010000862.1:0-240 GCF_046940275.1 Pantoea sp. SIMBA_079
ATGGTATGCTTGATCTAGCAGTCCAAACGTATCATCCTGCTTCACAAAGAAACTGGTTAATCCGTGTGACGGAAACCCATCAAGCTGTGGCATTTGCGCCCAATTCACTTGTGCGAATCGTGTTGCAATACACAGCAAAAATTTGGATAATCTATAATCGTATTTTAACGGAACTGTCACCCTAATCGCAAACACATGCAAAACAGCCACCCCAGTAGATGGCTGCCCTAATTCGTTATT
>NZ_JAWRYR010000863.1:0-240 GCF_046940275.1 Pantoea sp. SIMBA_079
CGACAGCGCCACCACCACAGCCATCAACAGCAGCACGCCGCCCGCGAGGGCAAACGCCAGCACATGTTGGCGTTCAGCCGCGACACGATCGTTGACCTTCATATCCGGCTCGCTAATGCGGCGTAAACGCGGCAACAGCCACAGTAGCAGCGGCGCACCGATCAACGCAGTGACCGAACCGGTGGACACTTCCATCCACACGCGAGTCAGCCAGAGGATGATTTGATCGGAAAGCCAGAG
>NZ_JAWRYR010000864.1:0-239 GCF_046940275.1 Pantoea sp. SIMBA_079
TGGACGACGCTCGCTTCGACGATGCCAGCGCCAGCGCGTGGTACGGCGTCGCCAACTCGGCCTTCGTCGACAGCATCGTCATCGGCTATCTCGACGGCAACCAGACGCCGTTCCTCGACCAGGAAGAGGGCTTCACGGTCGACGGCGTCGCCTGGAAGGTCCGCCTCGACGCCGCGCCGGCCATCGCCGACTACCGCGGCATCTTCAAGAACCCCGGCGCGTGACGGGAAGGGGCTGAC
>NZ_JAWRYR010000865.1:0-239 GCF_046940275.1 Pantoea sp. SIMBA_079
GAAGGAAACCGACGGCGGCGCGCATGGCGTGCTGGTTACGGCGGTTTCGCCGATCGCCTTCGAACAGGCGCTGGGCATGGTGTCGCGCGGCGGCACTGTCTCGCTGAACGGCCTGCCGCCCGGCGACTTCCCGCTTTCCATCTTCAATATGGTGCTGAACGGCGTTACAGTGCGCGGATCGATTGTCGGCACCCGGCTCGATCTGCAGGAGTCGCTCGATTTTGCCGGTGATGGCAAGG
>NZ_JAWRYR010000866.1:0-239 GCF_046940275.1 Pantoea sp. SIMBA_079
CGATGAGCCATCACCGCTGGTTCCGGAACCGGATGCGACGCTTTTCCCTGCAATGCCGCGTCCTGCGCGGTCCGCTCAAAGGTGACACCCCATGACAAGCGCCCGTGGTCCCCGTCTCGAGTTCGCCGTCGGCGCGTTCCTGCTGCTGGCGCTCGCGTCGCTGCTGGTGCTGGCGGTCGCGTCGACCAACGGCAACTTCAGCTTCACCCGCACGTCGAGCTACGAGCTGACGGCACGTT
>NZ_JAWRYR010000867.1:0-239 GCF_046940275.1 Pantoea sp. SIMBA_079
TGTGCTGGCGATGATGATGTTCAAACTGGATACCTTCAAGCTCGACTTCACCGGACTTGCACTTGGCGTACCCGTTTGGGAACAGGTGAAAAACACCATGCTGATCACCCTGTGGGTTTTCATTGGTGTGGAAGGTGCCGTGGTTGTTTCTGCGCGTGCGCGTAATAAACGTGATGTTGGCAAAGCGACACTGCTGGCGGTTCTCTCCGCTCTGGGCGTTTACTTGCTGGTAACGCTGC
>NZ_JAWRYR010000868.1:0-239 GCF_046940275.1 Pantoea sp. SIMBA_079
GGGCCATGCTCGCCGGCTTCGCGGGGGCCATGGTGGCGCCGATCCTGTCCGTCGAGCCGGGCATGGGCGACAACATCCTGATCCTCGCCTTCGTGGTGATCGTGATCGGCGGCATCGGCTCCATCCGCGGCGCCTTCCTCGCCGCCATCCTGATCGGCCTGATGGACACCCTCGGCCGCTTCCTCGCCCCGACGCTCCTGCGCGCCGTTCTCGATCCCTCCATGGCCAGCCAGACCGGG
>NZ_JAWRYR010000869.1:0-239 GCF_046940275.1 Pantoea sp. SIMBA_079
CCCGCGGTGCGCGTCGGCCGGGTGCACGACTGGTGGCCTGCAGAACGGCCGCCGCGGAACACCCGGTGGCTGATCGCCTACGCTCTGGCGTCGATCGTCGTGTCCCTCGTGCCGGTCGCGGCGCTGGCTGCGGGCGGCGCGGTCGTGGCCGCGTTCGTCCGCGGGGCGGCGTCGTGGGGCGCTGTCGTCGCCGGGGCGGCTGCGGGGCTCGTCCCCGGGACCCTGGTCGCCGGCGTCGT
>NZ_JAWRYR010000870.1:0-239 GCF_046940275.1 Pantoea sp. SIMBA_079
GGGCGAGCCAAAGGCCAGCCCGCCCACCAGAATCGACGACAGCGATTCGGTGTCGACCTTCAGGCCATTGGCACCAATCTGCATGTCGATGCCACTGGCATTCCAGAAGCGCGTGTCAGCAGTGACGAACGTGTCGTAGGGCGCCTGCACGAATACGCCAATCTCTACCCCCTTGCCATCGTCCTGGAGCGCAAAGGACACCACTTCGCCAACCGGGATCTTGCGGTAGTAGATCGAAG
>NZ_JAWRYR010000871.1:0-239 GCF_046940275.1 Pantoea sp. SIMBA_079
CGGCAACTCGTCAGCCAGCACCCGCTGGATCGCCTCGACCACCACCGGGTGGTTGTGGCCCAATGCCAGGGTGCCGGCACCGGCCAGGCAGTCGATGAACTGGCGGCCCTCGACATCTTCCACATGGATGCCACGAGCGCGTTTGAGCGCCAGCGGAATGCGCCGCGGGTAACTGCGGGCGTTGGATTCCTGCTGTTGCTGGCGTTGCAGCAAAGGCGAATCGGTGAATTCGTACAAGG
>NZ_JAWRYR010000872.1:0-239 GCF_046940275.1 Pantoea sp. SIMBA_079
TCTGGCGCATCGACGGAGCGCGCGTCGTCGCGACTCTGGCGAAGCTGACCGGCGACGTCGGCCTCGCCGAGGATCTCGCCCAGGAGGCTCTCGTCGAGGCGCTGAAGCAGTGGCCGAGGGATGGCGTGCCCGAGAACCCGGGCGGCTGGCTGACAGCGGTCGGCAAGCGCCGGGCGATCGACCACTGGCGGCGGCGCGAGCGGCTCGACGATCGCTACCGGGCGATCGCGGCGACGCTC
>NZ_JAWRYR010000873.1:0-239 GCF_046940275.1 Pantoea sp. SIMBA_079
GAGATCCGCGGCCATCGCCGTACCTATGTCGGTTCGATGCCGGGGCGTATCGTGCAGAACCTCAACAAGGTCGGCACGAAGAATCCGCTGTTCCTGCTCGACGAGATCGACAAGATGTCGATGGATTTCCGCGGCGATCCGGCCTCGGCCCTGCTCGAAGTGCTCGATCCGGAGCAGAACAGCGCGTTCAACGACCACTACCTCGAGGTCGATCTCGACCTGTCCGAGGTGATGTTCGT
>NZ_JAWRYR010000874.1:0-239 GCF_046940275.1 Pantoea sp. SIMBA_079
CGACCAGGTGGGGCGCTACCTGATGGTGCAGGGAGCGCCGCAGACCGCCGGCCGTTTCCCGGACGAGATCCGGATGTGGAAGGCGCCGCCTCCCGAGGTCAGCACCGAGCAGTTCTACGAAACGGACCCCACGAAGCCGTACAAGCGCGGGTACTCCATTCAGACGGTCTCACCGCTGCCCATCACCTGGGCTGAGCACGTGATGGCGCAGGGCCACTGGGGCGCCGATCTGCGGCGGT
>NZ_JAWRYR010000875.1:0-239 GCF_046940275.1 Pantoea sp. SIMBA_079
CTGTTGCCAGTACAACGGATTTCGAATCCGTCCCGTTCGACCACTCCGGCATCTCTCCAATGCCGCGCATCATACCAGCGTTCTTTTAAAACGCAAATCTTTTTTTCAAAAAAACCGCGTGGTATCAGGCGCTTGCGTGAACGCGTCGCTTACAGCGGCACGCCCAGGCGCTTGGCAACTTCTTCGTAGGCTTCGATCACGTCGCCCAGGCCCTGGCGGAAGCGGTCCTTGTCCATCTT
>NZ_JAWRYR010000876.1:0-239 GCF_046940275.1 Pantoea sp. SIMBA_079
CGTACAGGACGTTGACGGCAGCTTTCAACCCGATGGCCTGTTAGCTAACCTTCAGGATCCCTCGATCTGGAGCCTCTCCTGGGGCGCATTAATGCGCCCCCTACATTTCCCGTAGGGGCGGCATTCATGCCGCCCTGAGTCAGTCGATCCCGCATCCAGAGGCGCATGAATGCGCGTCCTGCGTATCCCCGCGGGGCGCATAAATGTGCCCCTGCAGCGTTTATTTATCCCTTAAGGGC
>NZ_JAWRYR010000877.1:0-239 GCF_046940275.1 Pantoea sp. SIMBA_079
GGTAAAGTGGACCCTGGAGACATCATCACACATGTCATCCCTTTGAGTGAAGCGAAACGCGGTTACGAAGTGTTCGATACCAAAACGGACAATTGCATCAAGGTTATACTAAAACCCTGATACTTCACTATGAATGGAGGAGGCAAGCTGCGATGGGGTATGCTTTACACGAGCAACTAGAATTGCATGAGATTGCTGCTTTTAAATCCGTGTGTATGACCAAGTCAAAAACTATGCAG
>NZ_JAWRYR010000878.1:0-239 GCF_046940275.1 Pantoea sp. SIMBA_079
GGTCCGACGATGATGCCGACACCGCGCCTGGCGGCGCCATCGCGATCGACTTCGGCTCGGGTGACGTCCTCGACCACCTCCACGAACTCGGTCTCGACACGCTCGACGCCGTGCTGATGACCCACCACCACCGCGACCAGGGGCAGGGCCTCCCGCGGGCGGTCGCGGCGGGCATCCCGATCTTCGTGCCGCCGGTGGAGCAGGACCTGTTCGCCCGCGTCGACGAGATGTGGTCCGCC
>NZ_JAWRYR010000879.1:0-238 GCF_046940275.1 Pantoea sp. SIMBA_079
GCTGGTGGGCACCGCGTCTGCGCGCACGGCCGACCGGGTGCGCGACCTGGGCGCCGCCGTCGTCGATCACACCGACCCCGAGTGGCCGGCCCGTGCTCGGGAGGCGGCGGGTGGCCCGTTGGATGCTGCGATCGATCACACCGGGTCGAGCCGCGTGTGGGAGGCGCTGTCCGACGATGGCGTCCTGGTCCGCACGGCGTTCGCCGGCCGGCCGGGACACGAGCGAGCCGACGCGATC
>NZ_JAWRYR010000880.1:0-238 GCF_046940275.1 Pantoea sp. SIMBA_079
GAGCGAGATCATGGACTTGAAGAAAGAAAAGAACTTCTTTGAGACGCGTGTGATTGAGTATCAGACGGGTGGTGCGTTGAGCTGGGACTGATTGTCCGGGCTGAGCATCGAGAAGGCTGCCGATTGGCAGCCTTTTTTATGATTTTCCCCAAGAGTCCTGACGTCAGTTACGAAGATTGATTTCTTAATCCTATAAAAGACCGCCCCTGCGAAGGCCCATGTGAACAGGGGGCCATTT
>NZ_JAWRYR010000881.1:0-238 GCF_046940275.1 Pantoea sp. SIMBA_079
TCGTCGCCGTCGTACGCTTGCGGATCCGGGGGGCCTCCTGGCCGGTTCACCGGCCCCTGTGCTGGAGCGCGGGGGTGGTGATCGTGCTGGCGATGACAGCGACGGGTATCGACGGCTACGGGATGGAGCTCTTCAGCGCCCACATGGTTCAGCACATGGTGCTGTCGATGTTCGCGCCGATCTTCCTCGTCCTCGGAGCGCCGGTCACGCTTGCCCTGCGCGCGCTGCCCGCGCGGCC
>NZ_JAWRYR010000882.1:0-238 GCF_046940275.1 Pantoea sp. SIMBA_079
GCCCGACCGATGCGCGGCCTCGCCGGAGCGCTGGCGACCGTGCCCAGGGTCACTTCGTTTTCTTCGGCCTGTGTACGCAAGCCGACCGGCAGCAGCGCGAACAGCGTGGTCCACCAGATGATGAAATAGATCGCGATACCCGAAACCAGAGACATGATTACACCTCTTCCAGTTCGATCAGTGTGCCGTTGAAATCCTTGGGATGCAGGAACAGGACCGGCTTGCCATGCGCGCCGGT
>NZ_JAWRYR010000883.1:0-238 GCF_046940275.1 Pantoea sp. SIMBA_079
CTCGCGCAACGCGACCCGGTCCGGCAGCGCCAGCAGATGCGGGACATCGAGGCCGCCGGAAAACACTTTCGGGCCACCCGCGAGCACCAGGCCGGCCATGCCGTCGGCGACGGCGGCGTCGATCGCGTCACGCAGCGCCAGGCACAGCGCGGGATTCAGCGCGTTGACCGGCGGACGCGCCAGCCGCAATTCGCGGATCGGGCCCTGGTCGACGGATTCCAGCAAGACGGTCATGCGG
>NZ_JAWRYR010000884.1:0-238 GCF_046940275.1 Pantoea sp. SIMBA_079
GATGCCGACGGCCAGGCGACGCGGTGGATCGTCGGCGCGGGTGACGTTGCGGACGAAATCGGCCAGCAGTTCCGCCGGCAGGTTGTCGACGCAGTAGAAGTCGAGATCCTCGAACGTCCGCAGCGCGACCGATTTGCCGCTGCCCGACAGGCCGCTGACGACGTAGAAGGACGGCGGCGGTGTGTCGGGACGCGGCGTACTCACGGCGCGCCGCGCTCGAGGAACTGCGAATGACGCG
>NZ_JAWRYR010000885.1:0-238 GCF_046940275.1 Pantoea sp. SIMBA_079
CGCCGCCTGGGCCAGGAAATACGGCGCGCGCAGGTTGGTCGCCAGCAGCGCCTCCCAGTGCGCGGGCGTCGTCGTCGCGAACGGTGTCTCGTAGAACGCGGACGCGTTGTTGACCAGCGCATCGAGCCGGCCGAAGCGGCCGACGGTGCCGGCGACCAGTTCGGCGAGGCGGTCGACGTCGCGCAGGTCGGCCTGCAGCACGTGGGCGCTGCCCGGCCGCGCGGCATCGAGCGTCGTG
>NZ_JAWRYR010000886.1:0-238 GCF_046940275.1 Pantoea sp. SIMBA_079
GTATTCAGTGACGAGCAGGGCAAGATGAACCTGTCGCTCAAGGATGTCGGGGGTGGCCTGCTACTGGTGTCACAGTTCACTTTGGCGGCCGACACCCGCAACGGCATGCGCCCAAGCTTCTCGACAGCGGCGCCACCGGCCCTCGGCGCCGAGTTGTTCGACTATCTTTTGCAACAGGCAAAGGCTCAGCACGCCGACGTGGCCAGCGGCCGCTTCGGTGCGGACATGCAGGTGCACC
>NZ_JAWRYR010000887.1:0-238 GCF_046940275.1 Pantoea sp. SIMBA_079
GATGATCGAGTAGCCACCGCAACTCGTCAGCCCCGCGACATCCGAGTTCAGCACGGCCGGGCCGCCGACCAGTGTGACATTCGTCGCTCCGAGGAAGAAGATGTCGTCCAGCGTCCGCTGCGGCACGCAGCCTCCCAGCGTGATGAACAGCGGCGACGCGGTCTTGCCGGCCCACGCGGAGGCGCCGAGGGCGTCCGGGAAGTTCAGCCCGTGCGCCAGGATGACCCGGTTGCTGTTC
>NZ_JAWRYR010000888.1:0-238 GCF_046940275.1 Pantoea sp. SIMBA_079
CCTGCTGCTGGCCTTGTCGCTGGCGTTTGGCGCCGGCGTCGCCTCGGCCCAGGACGACGTCTCCAAGGTCAACGGCGGCATCACCGCCGAGGCCGGCCAGGCCTACGGCGACCTGTCGACCGTCAACGGCGGCATCACCCTCGGGGATGGGGCACGGGTCAAGGACGTGGAAACCGTCAACGGGGGCATCCGTGCCGGCCACGACCTGCAGTCCGAGGACATCGAGACGGTCAACGGT
>NZ_JAWRYR010000889.1:0-238 GCF_046940275.1 Pantoea sp. SIMBA_079
CTTGCAGACGAGCTGGCCGCTGAGAAGAACTTCGCTCACCCATCCACCGTAGAAGGTCGTCCACGATGACGGGGCGACCTGGCCAAAGTGCATCAGAGGCACCCTTCCCGGCGATGTCGATCGCCGCCACCGCGCGAATGCCGATTGCCGACCGCCTCAGGGGCGTGTCGCCTCCCGCGAACGCTCCAGCTCCAATAGGGACTCGGTCGCGGCTGCTGTCCGCACTGCTGCGTCCCGG
>NZ_JAWRYR010000890.1:0-238 GCF_046940275.1 Pantoea sp. SIMBA_079
CTGGCGGGCATGAACAAGTATATCCAGCAGCACGACATCAAAGGTGAGCGTCTGGCACACGTGCTATCGGGCGCTAACGTCAACTTCCACGGTCTGCGCTATGTGTCTGAACGCTGCGAGCTGGGAGAGCAGCGGGAAGCGCTGCTGGCGATGACGATTCCTGAACAGCAGGGCAGCTTTATGACATTCTGCCAAACGCTGGGCGGCCGATCGGTTACGGAGATCAACTACCGTTATG
>NZ_JAWRYR010000891.1:0-238 GCF_046940275.1 Pantoea sp. SIMBA_079
CTCGATTCCTGGCTGACAGACAAGATACGGGACTAATGATCTAAACAACCGCCGCAGTCGTCCACAACGGCTCCGGCCAATCGGCAGGAAAGACAAATGTCCGCAGAGCAAAATGAAGCCAAGAAAGTCGCAGGTCGCCGGGTCATTGAGGAATTTGTGCGAGACGGCATGAAGCTTGGCCTTGGATCGGGAACCACCTCGCATTTCTTTGTGCGTGAGCTGGGGAAATATGTGGCTG
>NZ_JAWRYR010000892.1:0-237 GCF_046940275.1 Pantoea sp. SIMBA_079
GGTGTCGTCGAGCGCGCGCTGGTGGTCGAGCAGCGAGTACTGGCAGGCCAGCAGGAAGATGTCCGGATCGCTGACCTCGATCGCGCGCAGCGCCGGGTCCGGTGTGTTGACGCCCATGCCCCAGGCCTTGATCAGCCCTTCCTCGCGCATCCTGGTCAGCTCGACGAACGCGCCGGTGCGCGCGGTCTCGAAATACTCGGTCCAGTTCTCGCCCATGTCCGCGTTGTCGGGCGACAG
>NZ_JAWRYR010000893.1:0-237 GCF_046940275.1 Pantoea sp. SIMBA_079
GTGCCGCCACCACCACGCTGCCGGAGTCGTCGGTTACCGCCGACAGCGAGCGCGAGAAGGACAACCCGCGGGTCAAGGAGGTGAGCACCGCAACCCGCACTTCGACGCCTGTGCGTTATGTGCCGCAGGCCATCGATACGGTGAAAACCGCCAATGTGCTGGACTACGGCAGCAACACACTGGGCAAGGCACTGGAGGGCATCCCAAACGTCAGCAGCAGCGCCGACACCCGTTTTG
>NZ_JAWRYR010000894.1:0-237 GCF_046940275.1 Pantoea sp. SIMBA_079
GCCACGCTGATGAATCCGGCCTTCCGGGAACTGGGCGCTGCGTATGCGGTAGACCCCAAGAGTGATGCCGGGATCTACTGGACAGGCGTGTTCGGGACGCCGCAGTAGGTCAGGTAAAGGGGCAATTGCCTGCACGCAACTGCAAGGCCGTACAACCAAACCGACGCCGCACACACTTGCCAAGGTAGCTGGCATCCCCCAGGCCCACCTCATCGGCAATCTGCGCCAGGCTGTGGC
>NZ_JAWRYR010000895.1:0-237 GCF_046940275.1 Pantoea sp. SIMBA_079
TGGGCAAAGCAGTTCTTCTACCTCCTCGTCTGCGGATCAGGGATTGGGCAAACTGTTAGTGCCAGGCGCATTAGGCGGACTGGCTGGGCTGCTGGTCGCAAATAAATCAGCACGTAAACTTCTTACGAAATATGGCACCAACGCGTTACTGGTTGGCGGCGGAGCGGTAGCGGGTACGGTGCTGTGGAATAAATACAAAGATAAAATTCGCGCGGCGCATCAGGACGAACCGCAGTT
>NZ_JAWRYR010000896.1:0-237 GCF_046940275.1 Pantoea sp. SIMBA_079
GTAAAGAATTTAGTGGGTCAATCCTCACACAAGTAGAGCAAGCCTTTGAATACATGAACCTTTACAATGCTAAGTCTGCTCATTTTGAAGGGCTTCAGCGTGTTGAACAAGAAAGCTTCCCATCATACGCGCTACGTGAAGCATTAATTAATGCCGTAACGCACCGAGATTATAGCTTTAGTGGCAGTATCTTAATTCATCTATTCCAAAACCGCATTGAAATCGTATCTGTTGGTG
>NZ_JAWRYR010000897.1:0-237 GCF_046940275.1 Pantoea sp. SIMBA_079
TATCAACTTGGGAACATAATGATGAACGGATAATTACACAGGATATGATGGACATCACTCTGGGGATAGTCAGCAAGACCATGTTCAGCATAGAATTCACGGATGGCTCTGAAATTGTAGGGAAATCGCTGGACACTGTATTAAAAGCTGACGTCAAAAGGATGAGATCGCTTTTCCGGTTGCCATTATGGGTAACAACCAAAATCAACCGTGAATATAAAAAGGCGATAAAAAGCC
>NZ_JAWRYR010000898.1:0-237 GCF_046940275.1 Pantoea sp. SIMBA_079
CTACTGACCGGCAAGTTACCTTATGGCACTGTAGAAGGGAGGCATATGGAATGGGTACACCACCATATTGCCTCTGAAGCCCTGGCCCCTCATGTGCTGCGGCAGGATGTCCCCGCTGTACTCTCCGCCATCGTGCTTAAACTGATGGCGAAGTCGCCTGAATACCGTTACCACAGCACGGAAGGATTACTGGCCGATCTTCGCCGCTGTGCGGCTAACATTAAGCCGGACGGAATG
>NZ_JAWRYR010000899.1:0-237 GCF_046940275.1 Pantoea sp. SIMBA_079
GCTTCTACGATGCCGAGCAGAAGTACGGTTCCTACGTCGGCCTGCAGGAATCGCTGGCCGACCGCAACATCTACTCGAACGACATCCTGCGCGCCTATTCTAAGGAAGAGCTGCAGGAAGCCGGCCGCATGATCGAGCCCGAGCGCGACAAGCTGTTCGCCTACAACGGCCTGTACCTGCTGGCCACGCGCTATCTCGCCACCGACACCTCGCGCGCCGTGTTCGAGCTGCCGCAGG
>NZ_JAWRYR010000900.1:0-237 GCF_046940275.1 Pantoea sp. SIMBA_079
GTGCCGCGCCGCCGCTCGCCACGAGGACGTGCGTGTAGGCCGTCCCGCCGACGGCCGCAGGTGGGGCAGTGGCGGCGAGTGCGACCGACGGCGCGGCGACCGTCACCGTGACCAGGGCAGGCGCGGTCGTGGTGTAGGCGTCGCTGGCGGTGTAGGTGAAGCTGTCGGCACCGGCATAGCCAGGCGCCGGTTGATAGCTGATCGTCGTGCCGCTGACACGCGCGATGCCATGCGTCG
>NZ_JAWRYR010000901.1:0-237 GCF_046940275.1 Pantoea sp. SIMBA_079
TCGAACGCGTCGAGGACGACCACTACACGCGCGTCATCGGCACGGCCGATGCGCCGGGCTGGCTACGGGTCGGCGCGTGGCCGGCCGCGCGCGGCGAACCCCCGCCGCATGCGCTGCGCCTCGAGCTGCACGGCTGCCCGCCATCGCGCCTGCAGGACACCGTGCAGCGCGTGCGCCGGATGTTCGATCTCGACGCCGATCCCGACACCATCGCCGCGCATCTGGCGCAGGATGCGC
>NZ_JAWRYR010000902.1:0-236 GCF_046940275.1 Pantoea sp. SIMBA_079
GGATCGGCATCATCGGCGTCTACTCGCCGCAGCTCACCCAGTACCCGATCGGCGCGGCGATGAACAAGAACCTGACCGTGAGGATGGGCAACTGCAACCACCGCGCGGTCACCCCGCCGCTGATCGACCTCGTGACGACCGGGCTGTTCGACCCAACCGGCTTCATCACGCAGGAGGTCGGGGCGGTCGATGCCCTGGAGGCCTACAGCAGCTTCGACCGGCGGGAGGAGGGGTGG
>NZ_JAWRYR010000903.1:0-236 GCF_046940275.1 Pantoea sp. SIMBA_079
GGACGGTGGATTCCGCAGAAACAATCGTGGTATCGGTCTGGGTATACCAGGGGCCGATAATCAACTTGCCGGCTTCTACCTGTTTCTTCACACGGTCTTTGTTTTCCGGTTTCACCGCGAAATAATCTTCGAGGATCGCCGTTTGCCCGTCGAGTACGTAATATTTGTATTCGTTGTCCTGTTCCAGTCGGCACAGGATCTCTTCCATATTATTGACCAGCAGAATACGTGACTCT
>NZ_JAWRYR010000904.1:0-236 GCF_046940275.1 Pantoea sp. SIMBA_079
CTACTGCGTTTGTGGCGTCGGCGGGATTGCTCCCGGCATTCGCCAGCGGACCTGTAGCCCGCGCAGTAAGCCTGTGTGAGCTGGCGACACTTGCTGACCTAGACAGCACGTTGGTTTCCGTCCACGCCATTGCATCAACGGACTTGCATCACGGGGTTTCGCTTTCAGATCCAGCGTGCCCAAGCTTTGGGTTGAGACTTGGCCAAGAGTCGGACTCTGCAGAGCAGACCGTGGGG
>NZ_JAWRYR010000905.1:0-236 GCF_046940275.1 Pantoea sp. SIMBA_079
GGGAAAAGCTCTGGATGCTTTAGGTGAATTGGAAGCGATACTTGAAATTTTTCAAGCCGATGCAGAATGGCAAAATCAGTTACGTGTTTTCATGCTGCAGCATATTGATACAAATTGGATGAACCATTTAAACGAAATGAATAGTGTGAAGGAAGGAATGGGTTTAATCGGTTATGGTCAACAGGACCCATATATGCTGTTTGAAAAAGAAGCTCTTAGTCAATTCAATCTTCTAT
>NZ_JAWRYR010000906.1:0-236 GCF_046940275.1 Pantoea sp. SIMBA_079
CAGTTGCCGGGTGGTCTTTCGGCAACCCCCCTTAGGTGGCTAGAATACGTCGTCGTTACGATTTGCCCGAGGCGCACGCTTGACCGCCATGAACACCGAAGCCGTCCTTCCGTACCTGGCCATCCATGGGGTTTGCCTGTGAGCCTTGTGCGACGCCTGCCCCCGCTGCTGGCTGCGCTGATGCCATTGGTCGCGCAAGCGCTGGAGGTACGCATCGACCCTCATGCCGACTTGCT
>NZ_JAWRYR010000907.1:0-236 GCF_046940275.1 Pantoea sp. SIMBA_079
TCCGCGAGCTGGGGGAGATCGCCACGGCGCAGCGGCCCGGCCGTCGCGAGGGCGGTCTGGTCCACGGTCTCAGCGGCATCTCGGCCTGAGCAGACACGGTCAGACGGGGAACGGCCCAATACGATCGACCCAGACCAGTTGACGCAGACGAGTTGACGCAGACGCGTCGAGGTGACGATGGGAGGCGCGGGTGACTCCGTATGAGGCGGCCGGATTGCTGGGGGTGGCGCCGACGG
>NZ_JAWRYR010000908.1:0-236 GCF_046940275.1 Pantoea sp. SIMBA_079
GCAGGTCCACCTTCGCCGCGCCGGTCGGGTTGCGCGGATCGCTGCCACCGGTCAGCGTGCCGGCCGCGCGGTTCCACTCGATCGTCTGCAGGTTGCCCCAGACATGGCTGGAGCCGCGCCCGCCCGCGGCGCGATCGCCCGGCAGATCGACGGTGTGGCCCATCGCGCGCAACGCCGCCGCGGTGTCGGCGCTGAACGCATCCGATTCCGCCGACACCACGTCGGGCATCCACTGG
>NZ_JAWRYR010000909.1:0-236 GCF_046940275.1 Pantoea sp. SIMBA_079
GCCGAGGCATTGCAGCGGGCGCAGCTCGCCCGTTACCACGGCGTGGCGCTGAGCGCGCTGAAAGACGTGCGCCAGGCACTGGCCCGCTACGACGGCGAGCGACAACGGTTGCAGGCGCTGGACGCAGCCCTGGCGCACAGCCAGCACAGCTTTGCCCTGGCCCAGCGTAACTACCGTGCCGGCACCGTGGACGGGCTGGCCCTGCTCGACAGCGAGCGCGAAATGATCAGCTTGCG
>NZ_JAWRYR010000910.1:0-236 GCF_046940275.1 Pantoea sp. SIMBA_079
GTAGTTGCCGAAGCCGCCCAGAAACAGCGCCGTCAGCAGGTAGATCACCATGATCATCCCGTGCATGGTGACGAACTGGTAGTAGTGGTTGGCGTCGATGAAACTGAACTTGCCCGGAAAGCCGAGCTGCAGCCGCATCAGGTCAGACAACACCAGGCCGACCAGGCCGATGGCGATGGCCGTCAGCGAATACTGCACGGCGATGACCTTATGGTCCTGGCTCCAGACATAGCGGG
>NZ_JAWRYR010000911.1:0-236 GCF_046940275.1 Pantoea sp. SIMBA_079
GCAGCGTCTTTAAGCGTCCGCCCAATTATTTTGCAGGTAAATTAATCTCTGATAGCGGTTTGCAGGGGAAACGGATTGGGGGTGCGGAGGTCTCAACGAAGCATGCTGGCTTTATTGTGAATATAAATCATGCAACATCAACGGATTATCTGCACTTGATTCAATATATTCAGGAAACGGTGAAAAGAAAATACAATATTGAAATTGAAACAGAGGTTAAAATCATTGGTGAGGAG
>NZ_JAWRYR010000912.1:0-236 GCF_046940275.1 Pantoea sp. SIMBA_079
TTGCCGATCTGTGGCATGCGCCTGCGCCGAAAAATGGTCAGGCCGTTGGCACCAACACCATTGGTTCTTCCGAGGCCTGTATGCTCGGCGGGATGGCGATGAAATGGCGTTGGCGCAAGCGTATGGAAGCTGCAGGCAAACCAACGGATAAACCAAACCTGGTGTGCGGTCCGGTACAAATCTGCTGGCATAAATTCGCCCGCTACTGGGATGTGGAGCTGCGTGAGATCCCTATG
>NZ_JAWRYR010000913.1:0-236 GCF_046940275.1 Pantoea sp. SIMBA_079
TGACGCGAACATCAAGGTCTCACGCGGAGAGGAGAACATCTTCATCTGGTGTTTCTTTCTCGCCGTGGTGCAGTTGGCAATGGACCCGGAGATTGAAGCCTACCGCTGGGTGAAGTATCTCTACATCGACGACCCAATCTCGTCCCTAGACGAGCACAACGCCATTGCGGTGGCGAACCATCTCGCACAGTTGCTCAAGCGGCCGGAGAGCTCGATTAAGACGGTCATCTCGTCGC
>NZ_JAWRYR010000914.1:0-236 GCF_046940275.1 Pantoea sp. SIMBA_079
CCGCAGAACTTCTGATTTCCCGCCATGGAGGAGGTACGTTCGTTGCTGATGTGATCGGGCAGGTATTCAGCGCGCCTGTCGTGAAGCTGTTTGCCGATCACCGCAAGGCGACAGCGGACTATCTCGAATATCGTCGCGAAATCGAAAGCATTGCCGCCGAATATGCCGCGCTTCGAGCCACACCGGCAGACAAGGCGCTTTTGACCGAAATCATGGAAGCCATGGAAAAGGCTCAT
>NZ_JAWRYR010000915.1:0-236 GCF_046940275.1 Pantoea sp. SIMBA_079
GTTCGATTTGATCGTGAGAAACGCCAATCTCCCCGACGGTCGCGAGAAGCAGGACATTCTGGTCAAGGATGGCAAGATTGCCGATATCGTGCCTTCCACGGGAGAGCATCAGGCGGCTCAGGAAATCGATGCGACAAACCGGCTCGTAACCCCGCCTTTCGTCGACCCGCATTTCCACATGGACGCGACCCTGTCGCTCGGCCTGCCGCGCCTCAATCGGTCCGGCACCCTTCTGG
>NZ_JAWRYR010000916.1:0-236 GCF_046940275.1 Pantoea sp. SIMBA_079
CGGCCCGGACTTCCGGGATCGCGGCGATCGCCGAGGCGGCAGCGCCGGCGGTCTCGGTCCGCAGCTCGTCGGTCGCGTCGTTGCCGTTGACCAGTACCCGCAGTTCGCCGCTGTCGCTGTCACGGAACCCGATCGTCGTGTCGAACGTGCAGCGCACCAGCGCGCCCGGATCGTCGAGGTCCAGGTCCGCCCAGCCCGCGGCCACGCCGACCGCGCGGTAGAGCGCGCCCGAATCG
>NZ_JAWRYR010000917.1:0-236 GCF_046940275.1 Pantoea sp. SIMBA_079
GGTCCGTGCTCGCCGACAGGCGACCGGAGTGGCACCGTCGGCGCGTAGGTGCGCAGCAGCTCCTCGGCCGGGCGGTCGATCAGCAGGTCGGCCGCGCTGAGGCTCACGACGTGCGCCCCGCTCAGCGGCGCGATCAGCGAGCGCTCGATCGCCCGGACGCCGTCCCGGATGTCCAGGTAGGCCCAGCCTTCGCGCGCCATGGAGGCGGGATCGCGCTCCACGGACGCCGCCGAACG
>NZ_JAWRYR010000918.1:0-236 GCF_046940275.1 Pantoea sp. SIMBA_079
TCATCAAAAAATGGCGAATCGGCGTGGTGGTTGGCGTGGTGATTTCTCCCTGATTAACAAACCCCAGCTTGGCGAAAAACTCCACCGCGTCTTCACGGGCGCTACAGGTCACGCGCTTAACGCCTTCCTGACGCGCCACCGACTCCAGGGTCATCGCCATCAGCGTGCCTAACCCTTTGTCCTGCACGTCGGGATGAACGGCCATAAAGCGAATGGACGCTTCATTGTCGGCATTA
>NZ_JAWRYR010000919.1:0-236 GCF_046940275.1 Pantoea sp. SIMBA_079
GAAGGACACGACTGAGGCAGCTGGCATCTTGCGCGAATTGACGTGTCAGAAGGCTGATCGTGCTGATAGTGCTGTCTATCACAAGGCACATGAAATCTATCGAGGGCTTTATCCTGCACTCTCCCGGAGCTTCCACGCTCTCGGCGATCCCGTTTTTGCTGGCTGACCGTCGAACAGGTCCAACCAAAGGATTTTTCCAGTTATGAAACAATATTCAGCTTTGATCTTCGATCTGG
>NZ_JAWRYR010000920.1:0-236 GCF_046940275.1 Pantoea sp. SIMBA_079
GGTCGTGCGAGATCCAGGCGAAGAACCGGCGCCGTGCGGCATCCAGCTCCGTCAACTGCCGCCGAGCTGCGGCCAGCCGCTGGGAGGCGTCGGCCAGCTGACCGGACAGCTCCGACAGCTCCCGCGACTCCGCCGTCCGTGCCTCGACGATGTGCCCGTCCCCGACCCGCCGTGCCGAATCGCGCAGGGCGCGGAGCGACCGTCGCGCAGCGCGCCCCACCAGCCAGGCGGCGGCC
>NZ_JAWRYR010000921.1:0-236 GCF_046940275.1 Pantoea sp. SIMBA_079
GCGCCGTCAGAACTGCGTTCAGGTCGAACACTCTTGACGCATTCTCCTGCGCGACCCTGGACAGTACAAGCAATCTGGAGTTGGCGTCCGCCAGTCGCCGTCCGTAGTCAAGGCCGCCATATACAAGTACACAGATTAGCGGAACGAGAACCGATGCCGCAAAACTGACAGCCAGCGCGCGGCGCACTGTCTGGAAGGGTGACGCAAGGGGCGTGGATCCGACTGGAACGAACTCG
>NZ_JAWRYR010000922.1:0-236 GCF_046940275.1 Pantoea sp. SIMBA_079
GAGCCGAAGCTTTGAAAAATTCGTAAAAATTATTTTAATACAAATACTAAAGCATCGATTTCGTCGGTGCTTTTTTGATTTTGAGTGAAGATAAATGATGGAAATGGAAGTTTATTACTTTTTAAATTTTAATTAAAATTAATTTTAAACATACATTCCCACTTCAAAACCTCTAGCATCCATCTTCCAACTCCCTTTCCTAAACGAAATTCCATATCAACATCTCAGGTTATTTT
>NZ_JAWRYR010000923.1:0-236 GCF_046940275.1 Pantoea sp. SIMBA_079
GCAACCGGACCGAGACTTTCCGCTATCAAGGCCAGACGACGCTGATCGACGAACGTGACAAGCCTTCGGGACGCACGTTCAAGTATACCTACACCCCCGAACTGACCGGGCAACCCACCTCGATCACCCTCAAGGGCGCAAAGGCCGCCAACGGCGAAACCACCTTTGGTTACGCCAGGCCCGATGCGGAAATCACGTTGGCAGACAATGCCGCCGGCACCCGGCACTATGCCTAT
>NZ_JAWRYR010000924.1:0-236 GCF_046940275.1 Pantoea sp. SIMBA_079
GCTGGTGATCCCGCGTGGCTGGGTCGCTTTTCTCGGCTGTCGCTGCTGTATTCTGTTCCTCGCCGAAGGCGCCGTGCTGGACGGGAGCGCCCTGCTGCTGCTGCAGAGGCCGGGCATCAGCGTGGCCTATGCCGGGCTGGGCTATGCGGTGTTCGCGGTTGCCATGACGATTGGACGGCTGACCGGCGATAAAATCATTCAGCGGTTTGGCCGCTATCGGGTCATGCTTACCGGCG
>NZ_JAWRYR010000925.1:0-236 GCF_046940275.1 Pantoea sp. SIMBA_079
GGGCCTACCGGCGCCGGCAAGAGCACCCTGCTTGACGCCCTGTGCCTGGCGCTGTTTGGCACCGTGCCGCGCCTCAATGACATTGGCCGTGAGGCCAAGGTGCCAGATGCCGACGGCGACATCCCCACTTCCGACCCGCGCAACCTGCTGCGCCGTGGCACCGGTAGCGGTTTTGCCGAGGTCGATTTCGTCGGCATCGACGGCCGCCGCTACCGCGCCCGCTGGGAAGCCAACCG
>NZ_JAWRYR010000926.1:0-236 GCF_046940275.1 Pantoea sp. SIMBA_079
GAGCCGGATCGCGCTCTGGCGGCACGTCTGCAGACACATCCGTTCCTCGGTCCAAAGCTGACCATTTATCAGCAGGATTCTATGACCTTTGATTTTGCTGCGCCGGCGCAGGAAAAGGGGCAGCCGCTGCGCGTGTTTGGCAACCAGCCCTACAACATCTCCACGCCGCTGATGTCTCATCTTTTCAGCTATACTGGTTCGATCAAAGATATGCACTTCATACTGCAGAAAGAGGT
>NZ_JAWRYR010000927.1:0-236 GCF_046940275.1 Pantoea sp. SIMBA_079
ACCGAATGCACCGCGCCGATCCGCGCGCAGGCCAACATCGCCATGGCCGCTTGCGGCACCATGGGCATGTAGATGATCACACCATCGCCCTTGTTCACCCCCAACTGGCGCAGCAAACCGGCCAGGCGTGCTACCTCGTCGCGCAACTGGTTGTAGGTGTAGGTCTGCTGCACGCCAGTCACTGGCGAATCGTAGATCAGCGCCAACTGCTCGCCCCGGCCCTGCTCGATCTGGTG
>NZ_JAWRYR010000928.1:0-236 GCF_046940275.1 Pantoea sp. SIMBA_079
GCCGGCCGGGCAGCACCAGAAGCAGGAGGGCCGCGGCAGCAAGGCCGGCGGAGCGCACCCACTCCGGGAAAGCGGCCACCGACACCGTCGGCGCGACGGCGGAGGTGAACGGTGCGTCGATCCACCCTCTGGTATCGGGGTGCGTCGGTCCCGCCGGCGGGACCGCTCCGGGCGCCGCGGGGGCGGGAGCGGTCGGCGTGGGCTCCGGGCTCGGTGTCCGGCTGGGCGAGGGGGTC
>NZ_JAWRYR010000929.1:0-235 GCF_046940275.1 Pantoea sp. SIMBA_079
CCAGATGGAAGTCGCGCGCCGGCTCGGCGTGCCGCTCGACGGCATCTCGTTTCCCGGCCATTTCCTGGTCCGTCTGCCTGTCGACGACGGGATGCTGATCATGGATCCCTTCAACAATGGACGGCCGCTGGACATCGACGAGCTGCGCGACCGCGCCCGGCCCCACCTCGGCGGCGATGTGCCCGACGACGACGTGCTGTCGCAGATCCTGCATCCCGCGTCGCACCGGACCATG
>NZ_JAWRYR010000930.1:0-235 GCF_046940275.1 Pantoea sp. SIMBA_079
GAACGAGGCGATCGCGGCCGGACTCCCGCCGCGGGAGGTCTGGATCGCGTTGTGCAAAGAGACGGGCGTCCCGTCGTCGCGCTGGTATGGCGCGGGGAAGCCGGCTCCGCAGCGCTGATCGCGTGTGCGACACGCCGGTTCCCGACTCTCGAAGATATGTTCGGAACTGGTTACACTTCTTCACAACGGCAGTCGAAAACCGGTTGTCCACAGATCGCGCGTCCCTCGCTTCGAG
>NZ_JAWRYR010000931.1:0-235 GCF_046940275.1 Pantoea sp. SIMBA_079
CTGGAACAGCATCGAGCAGATGATGCCGATGGTCGTCAGGATGGCGATGCCGGAGGCTGCAATCAGGCCCCAGAGAACGATCCGCTCGACATTGTTGCGTGCGCGCATGCGCCGGCTGATCGTGGAGAGGCCGAAAATCAGGCCCGCCACGGCGATCACCAGGGAAACAGCCGAACCGATGGTGTGCGTGAGGGCGGTTGCCTTTTTCAGGTAAAGCGCGATCGGCACCATATAG
>NZ_JAWRYR010000932.1:0-235 GCF_046940275.1 Pantoea sp. SIMBA_079
GTGACGATGCCTGGCGTTTGCAGCTCCAGGCCGATCCCGGTACCGCCCACCACAGTGAACCAGAACATGGTCACCAGCGGTGCGATGATCGACAGCGTCATGATGATTTCGCGGATGGTGCGGCCCCGCGAGATCCGCGCGACGTACAGTGCCACCATGGGCGCGTAGCCGATGAACCAGCCCCAGTAGAACACCGTCCACCAGTCCAGCCATTTGGGGTCGGCACGGAACATCG
>NZ_JAWRYR010000933.1:0-235 GCF_046940275.1 Pantoea sp. SIMBA_079
CCTGCGCATAGGCGCGCGGCGCGAGCGTGAGCTGAGCTACGAGTGGTTCCTGCTGGTGGTAGACCCACCCCTGCTCGAACCCGATGCCCATCTTGTGGACGCTGACCACGCAGAGGTCCGCGCCCGCATCCATGGCCCAGGTGGGGAGGTCGTTGTGGAACGGCAGGTGCGCGCCCCAGGCCTCGTCGACGATCACCGGCTTGCCGCGGGAGTGGCAGATCTCCACGATCGCCTG
>NZ_JAWRYR010000934.1:0-235 GCF_046940275.1 Pantoea sp. SIMBA_079
GGGCTTCGGTCCGCGTAAGCTTCACAAGCCCCGCTTTTCCCTTGCGTTCAAAGCTGATTTCGCTGCCACCGCCGAAGTCAATCTGCATATCGTGTCTCCCGTTCCTGTAAATGGGTAGAAAGTGAGACGCCCCGCGTCAATCCTGCACAGGTCAATGTTCTTGGTTTCGGCACTTTTCCCATGATAAACGAAGCGCATCCGATACTAGTGGATTGAATTTGACGTTTGATATCCG
>NZ_JAWRYR010000935.1:0-235 GCF_046940275.1 Pantoea sp. SIMBA_079
CTGCGATGTCACTCGTTGTTCTACCTACTACGGCTTCACCATTTCCATTATTATCTCCTACAATACCTGCAGATGTTTGGGAACTTGTGATTCCATGAACGCCAAATCCGCCTCCCGTAGAACTTCTTACACCGGCTCCGTTTCCTGTAGTAGTAACGTTTACAACAGTACCGTTTCCTACAGTATTTGCGACGAGAACATTATTATTATTGGCATTATTAAAGATTGAAAAGTT
>NZ_JAWRYR010000936.1:0-235 GCF_046940275.1 Pantoea sp. SIMBA_079
CGGCGCCTACCTCTTCCTCGGCCAGGACAGCGCGATGTGCCACCACCCGACCTTCGATTTCGACGACGCCCTGTTGCCGGTCGCGGTCAGCGTGTTCGCACGCATCGTGCAGCGCCGGCTCGGCTGACCGCGCGCCACCGGTGCTTCAGCCACGCTGGGCTATAGCCGCCGGCGGTTTTGAGACCCGGACGCCGATGACTGACGCCCTGCCCGCGAGCGCCGCGCCGCGCCGTGT
>NZ_JAWRYR010000937.1:0-234 GCF_046940275.1 Pantoea sp. SIMBA_079
CGGAAAGACCCCGTGAACCTTTACTACAGCTTGACACTGAACATTGAGCCTTGATGTGTAGGATAGGTGGGAGGCTTCGAAGCGCGGACGCCAGTCCGCGTGGAGCCATCCTTGAAATACCACCCTTTAACGTTTGATGTTCTAACGTGGGCCCGTTATCCGGGCTGCGGACAGTGTCTGGTGGGTAGTTTGACTGGGGCGGTCTCCTCCCAAAGCGTAACGGAGGAGCACGAA
>NZ_JAWRYR010000938.1:0-234 GCF_046940275.1 Pantoea sp. SIMBA_079
GGTACTGGTGGAGAGCATATTGTCGATTTTCGACATCTGCTCATAGCGGGCAGTCAGACCGCTACTTTGCGTCTGCGCCGCACGTAACTGGTTGGTAATAAACGCATCATACTCACGCTGCACACCAGAAACGTAGACACCATTGCCAACCCAGCCGCCAGCGCCCAACGTGCTATTGGCCTGCGCCATAATAGTGGTTTGGCGGGTATATCCGGCAACGTTATAGCTGGAGAT
>NZ_JAWRYR010000939.1:0-234 GCF_046940275.1 Pantoea sp. SIMBA_079
GTTGATCACCGTGACCAGGCGCATCTGCCGGTGCACGGTGTCGAGGAAGCCGTCCATCGCCTCGCGTGCATAGGCCTGCTCGCGCTGCGAATGCGAGAACAGCTTGACCGTCGCGATGTTGGTGTAGCTGTCGACGATGCGGCCGGTCATCACCGCACGGGCGTCGGCCTGGCGTTCGGAGATTCGGCTGATCTGCGGCACGAAACGCCACATCAGCAGCGCGTAGCCGGCCAC
>NZ_JAWRYR010000940.1:0-234 GCF_046940275.1 Pantoea sp. SIMBA_079
GATGATGTTGTCATGGCTGATCCAGGCGGTGCGTTTCGCGCCATTTCCATCCTGACCGCGACCGTACCAGCTCGGTTCCCCTTCCATCGAAAGCACAACGCATTGATGCACGTAAAAGGACCAGCCGTCATAGCCGGTCAGCCAGTGCATATTGGACGGATCGGTGACGATGATGACATCGAAGCCTGCCTTCTCCATTGCGCGACGGGTTTTTGCTATCCGCTGATCATATTC
>NZ_JAWRYR010000941.1:0-234 GCF_046940275.1 Pantoea sp. SIMBA_079
GTCGCGACACCTTATAGTGTTGCCATACACGAGTTTGCGAGAGTCGCGATGACCCAAGACACGCCTTACATTTTCGACGCCACCGATACCAACTTCCAGCAACTGGTGATCGAGAACTCCTTCCACAAACCGGTGCTGGTGGACTTCTGGGCCGAGTGGTGCGCGCCGTGCAAGGCACTGATGCCATTGCTGGCAAAGATTGCCGAGGGTTACCAGGGCGAACTGCTGCTGGCC
>NZ_JAWRYR010000942.1:0-234 GCF_046940275.1 Pantoea sp. SIMBA_079
GCTCGACACCTCGCGCAGCTTAAGGCGCTCGCTGATCACGGGGTGACGAGTGAGGCCATGACCTACTCCGCTGAGCAGTGGGATCGTGGACTCGCGGTGGGAGTTCGCTTTCGTGGGGTCGCGTCGGAGCAGCTCGACGAGATCGAGCGCCAGCTTGTGGAAGCAGCCACCACCTCCGCCGACGATCGATTGGCCGTACGAGCGGCGCACATGCTCAGTGAGCATCGGCTTGGG
>NZ_JAWRYR010000943.1:0-234 GCF_046940275.1 Pantoea sp. SIMBA_079
GGTCTCGACGCCGCCGACCGGCGTACGCACTTCTGTCAGGCAGACCACGTCACGCACCTTGTCGTAATCGAGCCCCCAGCTGGCCTTGTCGTCGCTGGGCAGGACAATGGTATGGGGCAGGCGTACCGCCGGGCTGAAGCGGCGGTCCAATTCCAGGGTGTAACTGGCCAGCGGGGTTTCGCCGGGGCCGGATTTGGGGTGCAGATCGACGGTGATTCGGTCGTCGGTGTAGGT
>NZ_JAWRYR010000944.1:0-234 GCF_046940275.1 Pantoea sp. SIMBA_079
CCTCTGCCGCCGTCGAGCTTGACCGAGTACAGGCCCAGCACGTCCACGCCGAAGCCGACCGTGCCCTGGGTGAAACCGGAACGGGCATCGAGGATGAAGCTTTGCGTCCATTCCTCGGCCTTGCCCTGTGGGTGGGCCGGGTCAACGAAGTTGCGGTTGATGTAGAAGTTGCGCAGGTTGAGGGTGGCCTTGGCGTCCTCGATGAAACCACCTTCGTTGGCGGCGAACACGGGG
>NZ_JAWRYR010000945.1:0-234 GCF_046940275.1 Pantoea sp. SIMBA_079
GTTTTCGGCAAAGTTGAGTCGTGCCTCGGGGAAGAATTTTGCGTCACGCATATGGCCTTTATCGACAAGGGCTGGTTTGCCACACTCGCCGATAACCTCGCAGAAATCCCACACAAGCTGCCAGAAGCCGCCGCGATCCTCGACCGACCAGCGATGCAGCGCGGCATAATCCGGCAGGCTCAAGCCCGTGCGCTGTTCTGCGCGAATACGGAATTGCTCCAGATTGCTGGCGGC
>NZ_JAWRYR010000946.1:0-234 GCF_046940275.1 Pantoea sp. SIMBA_079
GGATCATGGAGAACTGACGCGTGCTGTGCAGAACCGCTTACGATCTCTACTGGGTCGCGCGCCACATGGAGCGCGCCGAGAACACCGCCCGGCTGCTCGACATCGCCCAGCGCATCGCGCTGCTGCCCGAACGCCTCGATCGCGGCAAGGCCGCGGCCGCGCCGTGGCGGCGGGCGCTGGATTCGCTAGGACTGGTCGACAGCTTCACCGCCGACGGCCGCGCGATCGATGCCG
>NZ_JAWRYR010000947.1:0-234 GCF_046940275.1 Pantoea sp. SIMBA_079
GGTGCCGAGGACATGCAACGCGGCTGGTTTGACCAGACCGCGCGGATCGGCATCACCGCCGGTGCTTCTGCGCCCGAAGTGCTGGTGCGTGGCGTGATCGAACAGCTCAGGGCCTGGGGCGCCACTGGCGCTGAAGAGCTGGACGGGCGCGAAGAGAACATCACCTTTTCAATGCCCAAAGAGCTGCGGGTTCGCTCGCTGATCTGACGGGCAGCACCGCCGCCAATGCAGGGG
>NZ_JAWRYR010000948.1:0-234 GCF_046940275.1 Pantoea sp. SIMBA_079
GCGCGTTCCGGCTTGCCGTGGAACATGGCCCGTACGCCGGGACCTGGCACGCGGTGGCCGAGCGGGGCATCGCCTTCCGGAAGATCGCCGAGGCCATCGCGACCGGCCTCGATCTGCCCTGCGTGTCGCTGTCCGCGGACGCGGCGCGCGCGCATTTCGGCTGGATGTCCGGGTTCGCGGCGATCGATCAGCCGGCGTCGAGCGCGTACACGCGGGACGTGCTCGGCTGGCATC
>NZ_JAWRYR010000949.1:0-234 GCF_046940275.1 Pantoea sp. SIMBA_079
CTCCTTGCCCCACACCCGCGTACCTTTGCCTGCTTTGTAAATCATTACGCTCATGATCGTCTTCGAAGAAAGGGGCCGAAGCCCCTTATCACTGGTTAGCCGGTGATTGCGGTTGCCACGTCCTGATTCGCCAGGCCAACACCGATTTCTTCCCGGCGCACAGCAGTTGCTCCATACCACATAGCAATACTGCATTTGCCGCCGAGGATGTCGATATCACCCTGGAAAGCGATC
>NZ_JAWRYR010000950.1:0-234 GCF_046940275.1 Pantoea sp. SIMBA_079
GGATGGGGTGATACGTAGCATCCTTGCTACCGAGGGACGGGTAACCAATAAGTCTATTATCTTTTACCTTATCATGGCGCTGGAGTCTACCAGTGACAGCGCTGAGGCTGACATTTTACGTCGTACACTGGGAATAGTGGTTGGCTACACGCCAGACGACGCATGACCACACCTTCTGCGCTGCCACTGTGGAGAGCTTTTATTCCTGTGCTTCCGCTCCGCTTCTGCCGGTAA
>NZ_JAWRYR010000951.1:0-234 GCF_046940275.1 Pantoea sp. SIMBA_079
CGGCCGGCGCGCCGGCCTTCCCCTGGCCCGAGGGGCAGCGTGCGGCAGTCAGCCTGGCGTACGACGATGCGCTCGAATCGCAACTCGACACCGCGATCCCGGCGTTGTACCGGCACGGCCTGAAGGCCAGCTTCTACCTGACGCTGTCGGCCGACAGCGTGCAGCGCCGGCTGGCGGACGGGCGCGCGGTCGCGCGCAGCGGCCACGAACTCGCCAATCACAGCCTGTTCCACT
>NZ_JAWRYR010000952.1:0-233 GCF_046940275.1 Pantoea sp. SIMBA_079
GTGCGACGCCCAAGGTCGCCGCGGCCCGCCGGGCCTCCGCGCGGGCCGCCCGGCGCGACTGACGCGCCGACGCGATGAGCATCTCGACCGCCGGCGCACCGGCCGACTCGGCCAGGCGAAGCAGCGCGCGGGCAGCGCCATCGTCCGGTTCCGGCAGGCCGGCAGCTTCGACGGCGCGCCGAGCAGCGCGGACGGCGGCTTCCATCGAGGCTCCTCCGGTCAGCGCGACGGCG
>NZ_JAWRYR010000953.1:0-233 GCF_046940275.1 Pantoea sp. SIMBA_079
AGAAGCTAAATAATAGTGGAAGAGCAAATGTCCCAGGAACAGAGAGTAAAGGCAGTACAGAGCAAATACAAAAAGAAGTTGCAATGCAAGAACAATTAAGAAGTAATGGAACAGTGAATCCGTCAGGAACAGATATGAGAGTACAGTCACAAGAAGTTCAAAAAGAAATGAATGTAAGAGATCATGTGAAAAATGAAGGGGCTGCGGTTAGTCTTGGAAATGATATGAAAGGT
>NZ_JAWRYR010000954.1:0-233 GCF_046940275.1 Pantoea sp. SIMBA_079
GGAAATCGAACAGGAAATCGAGCGCCTGAAAGCGCGTATCAACCGCCTGCCCTTCCTCGACACCTTCGACCTAAAGTACAACCTGCTGGTCAAGCAACCCAACCCAAGCTCGAAGGCGGTGATGTTCTGCCTGATGGACGTATCCGGCTCAATGACCCAGGCCACCAAGGACATCGCAAAGCGCTTCTTCATCCTGCTGTACCTGTTCCTCAAGCGTAACTACGAGCGCATCG
>NZ_JAWRYR010000955.1:0-233 GCF_046940275.1 Pantoea sp. SIMBA_079
GTGGCGATGACCTTGAGCAGGCCGCCGGCGGCCAGGTTACGTACGTGCTGGTGCAGCATCATCACGGGTTCCGGGCAGTTCAGGCCGGTGGCATCGAGGATGGCGTCGGGGGTGAAATCGGTCATGGGGGGCTCCGAAAATGATCGCTATTGTCGCGCATAGCGCGACGCGGTCCAAGCACGGCTTTCAAACCCAGCGCTCTTGATCTTGATCTTGATCTTCGCGACTTCAGG
>NZ_JAWRYR010000956.1:0-233 GCF_046940275.1 Pantoea sp. SIMBA_079
GTTACAGTCAGGCCATGATGAGATCCGCGCGCACCGTTCTCGAATAACTGGTTCGGGCGCCAAGCCCGCTTTTTTGCCCAGAGCTTACGCTGCGCTGATCAACTGTCTCGTCATCACTATCCCGCTCCTCGCAGTCTGTCGCTGGATCAGGTTTTTGCCGGATCGTGACGATTGTAGATCGCGCCCGGTCGGGTCATAATCACCCATGCGACGCGTGCAATTTTGGCAGCAAG
>NZ_JAWRYR010000957.1:0-233 GCF_046940275.1 Pantoea sp. SIMBA_079
TGTGAAACTTGAACAGGCGGCGGTTCTGTGGCGACAGCAGCGCGGAGGCCAAGTCCATGATCATGCGAAATCTCCTTGAAAACACGGCCAGCACGCGCTTGCGATGCTCAGCTGCAACCCTGATCTTGCGGGCGTATTCTGCATGCGCGCATAACGCGCGTGCTTGCGGAATCATGCGACTGCCTGCAGAAAGGAAAGTGCCATCATGCATTGAAATAAATGCGACAGGGTTC
>NZ_JAWRYR010000958.1:0-233 GCF_046940275.1 Pantoea sp. SIMBA_079
GGGATCACCACCGCCACTGCCGGAAGCGGGTTTTCTTCCAGCATATCCAGCGCGCCGCCAAAGCCAGACCAGTTACGGAACTCGCCCAGCGCGTCTTCACGAGAAAGATAGTTCACTTTCTCCACGCCTTGCTCGGCCTGCAACTGTGCCACCACGCCCGCAGCAGCGTCATCGTCCAGCGTTTTTTGCAGATAAACAGTGATTTGCGGCGACGCAGTATTATCCGTCACCGC
>NZ_JAWRYR010000959.1:0-233 GCF_046940275.1 Pantoea sp. SIMBA_079
GCGGTGTCACGAAGGACGATTTCGAGATGATGGCGCTCTGAGTCGCGTCGTGGCGGCTCAATGCCGCCGTGCGACCGCGCGTCCGCTTTCGATCAGCTGGGCCCGCACCTGCGCTGCGTCGTCGGCGTCGGGATGGCGCATCAGATAGCGCCCCAGATCCTCGCGCGCACCGGGTAGATAGCCCAGCTGCAGATACCCCTGGCCGCGATCCCGTAGCGCGTCGGGAGCGTCCG
>NZ_JAWRYR010000960.1:0-233 GCF_046940275.1 Pantoea sp. SIMBA_079
GCCGACAGCGAGGCTGCAGCGGGCACGTTGACCGGGCGCCACCATCTGGCGTTCCAGGCGCGCGACCGGGCGATGGTCGACGCCTTCCACGCGGCCGCGCTCGCATACGGCGGTACCGATCACGGCGCGCCCGGCGAGCGGTCCTACCACCCGGGCTACTACGCGGCCTTCGTCCTCGATCCCGACGGGAACAACATCGAAGCAGTGTTCCACGGCAAGTCGGTGCGCAGTGC
>NZ_JAWRYR010000961.1:0-233 GCF_046940275.1 Pantoea sp. SIMBA_079
GGCCCTTGCCGGGAATGACCACGGCCTCGATGGTCAGCAACTCGCCGCCCACCTGGGTCCAGGCCAGGCCGGTAACCTGACCGATCTGGTCCTGCTGCTCGGCCAGACCATAGCGGAACTTGCGCACGCCCAGCAGGTGCTCCAACTGCTCGCTGGCCACCTTGACCTTGACCTGCTTCTGCCCGGTATGTTCCTTGACCACCTTACGGCAGACCTTGGCAATTTGCCGCTCC
>NZ_JAWRYR010000962.1:0-233 GCF_046940275.1 Pantoea sp. SIMBA_079
CGCGCAGAATTCCGCAGTCCCGTGTTGCCCGGTTGGCATTGCAGTGGCTTTGGGGCTCGAAAAGTTGTTTTTCCAGCATATTCAGTTCACGAATACGGGCCTGAACGTGGTTGAGATGTTCATTTATCAGGGCATTAACCGTACCTCAGTCTGGGTGAGGCTGGCTGCGCGCCTGCAGCAACACGCGGATTTCTTCATGGGTCATATCGAGCGCCCGGCAGCGCCGGATAAAC
>NZ_JAWRYR010000963.1:0-233 GCF_046940275.1 Pantoea sp. SIMBA_079
CGCGCGAACCGTGGCGTGCAGTGATGAGAAAATTTTTGCCCAGGAAGAAGTGCGGCTCGCCAACTGTGATGTGCTGCTGCGCCCGCATATACGCTGTCTAAACCACAATGAATACGGATTTGCCATACTGTTCAATCTTGGGACGATGATGCGCCAGCAGAGCATCCTCAATCGCGAGCTCGTGCAGTCGGAACTCTTCCAGCAGTTTTTGCATGAAGGCAGGTTCGGGCTGA
>NZ_JAWRYR010000964.1:0-233 GCF_046940275.1 Pantoea sp. SIMBA_079
GGTCCGATCGACGGCCACGATGTCAAGGCGCTCGTCGCCGCGCTGAAGACGCTCAAGACCCTGAAGGGCCCGCAGTTGCTGCATGTCATCACGACCAAGGGCAAGGGCTACGAACTCGCCGAAGGCGACCAGATCGGCTATCACGCGGTGTCGCCGTTCGATCCCACGCTCGGCATCGTCGCCAAGGCCGGCGGCGTGAAGAAGCCGACCTATACCGACGTGTTCGGCGACTG
>NZ_JAWRYR010000965.1:0-233 GCF_046940275.1 Pantoea sp. SIMBA_079
GTTCTGGGCCCGGCGCCAGGGTTGGCCGGATGCGCAACCCCTGCATCAGGCGGCTGATTGGCAAGCGGTGCGGGTTGAGCGACGGCCTGTACTGCGTGATGGGCTGGTGGATGCGGCAGAGGTGGTGGTGACAGCGGATCAGCCGTTGGGGGTGTGGCATTTGCAGGGGGTGGAACTGGCACCTGTGGTGCGAAAAATACGCAGTGGCCGGCCTGTTGAGGCGGTGTTGTCAG
>NZ_JAWRYR010000966.1:0-233 GCF_046940275.1 Pantoea sp. SIMBA_079
ACTTCTGCACCGTTGGGTAGTCTTTCTCCTGCAACAACATATTATGCTTGGGTAAGATCGAATTGTAGTGCTACCGATAAAAGTATTTGGAGTGCTTCTCCAACAACATTTACAACACTTTGTATTCCGATAACAACATTGCCTTGGAGCGAGAATTTTGACGGAATGACTACAATAGGATCTGCAATAGTTCCCAACTGTTGGAAGCAAACTCCGGGTGGTAGCTCATCTAC
>NZ_JAWRYR010000967.1:0-233 GCF_046940275.1 Pantoea sp. SIMBA_079
GTTCAAAGATGGTGCCTCGCTGGATGGTCGCGTGTTTTGGCCGTCGATTGCAGTGATACTCGGTGTCACGATCCCCCTCATCGCATTTCCCGAGGCAGGGAGTGCGGTGATAAACCAGATGTTTTCGTTTGCGACCGGGAAGTTTGGATGGCTTTATCTGATTGCGGGCTTGATAACTGTACTATTCCTCCTGTGGATGGCGTTCGGACCTTACGGTAATATTCGTCTAGGCC
>NZ_JAWRYR010000968.1:0-232 GCF_046940275.1 Pantoea sp. SIMBA_079
GGAATCGGCTGGAAAAAATACAGCCCGTCCGGATCATCCGATGGGAAACCGGAGCAAGTGTCCCTGCTCGGCACGCCCACGGTCATAGCCCAGCCTTCCGGCGTCCAGCAGGTCCAGGTCATGAACCCGCCCCCTGCCCCGCAAGTGAACTTGAATCTGACAATTCATGCGCAGTCGCCTGCAACGCCGGAGGAAATTGCGAACCTGGCTGCTGCCAAGGTTTCGCAATCCG
>NZ_JAWRYR010000969.1:0-232 GCF_046940275.1 Pantoea sp. SIMBA_079
GCATCGAGGCGAGCAGACGCACGGCGTCGTCGTTGGCGAAATTGCCGAGCGTCGAACCGGGAAAGAACACCAGCGTGCGGCGCGGGTGGCGCGCGGCCGCCGGCAGCGGCACCGGGCGGGTGAAGTCGGCGCAGACCGGCAGCATCTCGATCTGCGGAAACGACGGCGCGAGGCGCCCGACGCTGTCGAGCAGCGCGGTGCGCGAGATCTCGATCGGGGTGTACGCGACCGG
>NZ_JAWRYR010000970.1:0-232 GCF_046940275.1 Pantoea sp. SIMBA_079
CTGATCGTCGCGAGACCACCGACGCGGCCTGGCGGCACGATCTCCGCAACGCGATCAACGCGGTCACCCTCGCGGTGGCGTCGGGCCAGCGCATGCTGGCCGACGGCCACACGACCCGCGCGGGCGATGCGCTGGCGCGCGCCGACGAGGCCCTGCGTCGCGTGCGCGTGCTGCTGGAGTCGTCGGAGATGGACGGCAGGCGCAGCCAGGACACGCCGGCCGATTGAGGCGG
>NZ_JAWRYR010000971.1:0-232 GCF_046940275.1 Pantoea sp. SIMBA_079
TGGTCGTGCGCGGCCGACTCGACGCACGCGGTGTCGTCGCCATAGGGCATCAGCGTCGGCGCGCCGCCGAGGATCGCGGCGTAGCGCGAGAACGCGTCCGCACAGCGGCCGTCGAAGTAGAGATAGGGGGTGATCTGCATCGTGGTGGTCTCCGGATGGACGGGCGCGACCTGCGCCCTCGTCATGACGACGAACGTCACTGCCCGGAATCGACAGCACGACCGCGAAGACT
>NZ_JAWRYR010000972.1:0-232 GCF_046940275.1 Pantoea sp. SIMBA_079
CCCATGCCACGGCCGCCGGAAACGACGATCTTGGCAGCGGTCAGCTCTGGGCGGTCGGACTTGGCCAGCTCTTCGCCAACGAAAGCCGAAATGCCGGCGTCGTGTGCAGCGCCAACAGCTTCGACAGCAGCCGAACCACCTTCGGCAGCCACGGCATCGAAGCCGGTGGTACGGACGGTGATCACCTTGATGGCCGCGCTCGATTGCACGGTGGCGATGGCGTTACCCGCGT
>NZ_JAWRYR010000973.1:0-232 GCF_046940275.1 Pantoea sp. SIMBA_079
GCCGGTCCCAAGGGTATGGCTGTTCGCCATTTAAAGAGGTACGTGAGCTGGGTTTAAAACGTCGTGAGACAGTTTGGTCCCTATCTGCCGTGGGCGTTGGATATTTGAAGGGGGCTGCTCCTAGTACGAGAGGACCGGAGTGGACGAACCTCTGGTGTACCGGTTGTCACGCCAGTGGCATCGCCGGGTAGCTATGTTCGGAAGAGATAACCGCTGAAAGCATCTAAGCGGG
>NZ_JAWRYR010000974.1:0-232 GCF_046940275.1 Pantoea sp. SIMBA_079
GCGTCGCGCACGATCAGGCGGCGCTGGCTGTCGCCATCGCGGACGTGAGCAGGGCGTGCGATATCATCGTGATTTTCAGCGCTTCGGCGGTTGCCGACGAGGCGGATATCGTGCCGCAATCGATCCGCATGTCAGGCGGCGAAATCCTGCGCATCGGCATGCCGGTCGATCCCGGAAACTTGCTGGTTCTGGGCCAGCACGACGGCAAATATATTGTCGCCGCGCCCGGATC
>NZ_JAWRYR010000975.1:0-232 GCF_046940275.1 Pantoea sp. SIMBA_079
CTTTAATATCGTCCTCAACTTCACAATAAATGTTCAAATCTCTATTATTACGGTAATTATCTAACCATAAGTTAAGTGTCTTTAAATATTGATAAATAAATCCTCTATTAGCACCAACAGCATCAGTTGGTTTCTTGAAAAGCAACAATGCATTTTTATTCACTAAGGTAACCTCCCTAAGCATTTAATATAAATTGTACCATATTTATACAATATAATAATCAAATAGAAG
>NZ_JAWRYR010000976.1:0-232 GCF_046940275.1 Pantoea sp. SIMBA_079
CTGCGTTCAGCGACAGCCATGTGGGACTTCTGGTCGCTCTCACCGGAAAGCCTGCATCAGGTAACGATCCTGATGTCGGATCGCGGCTTGCCTACGGACGTCCGTCACATCAACGGATACGGCTCTCACACCTATTCGTTCTGGAACGATGCCGGTGAGCGCTATTGGGTCAAGTTCCATTTCAAGACCATGCAGGGCCACAGGCACTGGACTAATGCGGAAGCCGAGACCG
>NZ_JAWRYR010000977.1:0-232 GCF_046940275.1 Pantoea sp. SIMBA_079
GTCCGATTCTTAACTTTCGAACCAAATTGGAGGGAGATAACATTCAACTGCATAAAAAGGGGCCTCCCCCGTTCAAAGTATAGGAATCTAGGACTTTGAGAAAGGGAGGCAGGCCCTCGTATATTGACATTAAGATTGTTTTAATTCATTAAACCAAAGGTCTTTCACTTGCTCTGACAGGAACGGCGTATGTTTCACGATCGTTTCTGCCAGAAAAGATTCCGTTAATGGT
>NZ_JAWRYR010000978.1:0-232 GCF_046940275.1 Pantoea sp. SIMBA_079
GGTTCGCAGAGGTCGCTGACCTGGCTGTCCAACGATCCCGTGCCCGGGAAGGCCGCCCCGACGGCCTGGGGGAGCGTTCCTGAGGTCAGCAACTGCGCGATGTGCGGCGCCGAGCAGTCGACGACCGGGTAGCCGTCGGCCCACTTGGAGTCGTAGGTCTGGAGACAGTCCCCGTCCTTCAGGGAGGCGATGGGTTGGGAGGGGACCGTTGCGACGTGCGTGGCGGTCGGCC
>NZ_JAWRYR010000979.1:0-232 GCF_046940275.1 Pantoea sp. SIMBA_079
CGGGCCGGCTGGATCGCACTGGCCTGCGTGCTGACCGCGGCGATCGCATATCCGCTCGGCAACCGCCTGCTGCTGCTGCATCTCGAGCGCACCGGCGAAGCCTTGAACGCGACCCAGCGCGTGTTCGGCCTGACCCTCGTCAGCCAGCCGCTGTGGCTGCTGGTCGCCGCGCTGGCCTGGCACGAATCCGGGGCGCCGTCGCTGCCGCAGGTGTGGCTGGCGGCGGGCGTCG
>NZ_JAWRYR010000980.1:0-232 GCF_046940275.1 Pantoea sp. SIMBA_079
TCCTGCCTGGGACTGCTGTCCGCCGGCGCCGCGCACGCGGAAGTCTCCGGCTCGATCACGCTGACCAGCGATTACCTGTTCCGCGGCATCACCCAGACCGATGGCGAACCGGCCCTGCAGGGCGGTCTGGAGTGGGCGGGTGACAGCGGCTTCTACGTCGGCGCCTGGGGCAGCAGCATCAGCTGGCTGTCCGATTCGGATCCCGACATCTCCAGCCAGCTCGAACTCGACG
>NZ_JAWRYR010000981.1:0-232 GCF_046940275.1 Pantoea sp. SIMBA_079
ATGGTGCCCATGTAGTTGGCGATCATGCCGTCGTAGGCGGCAGTGTGCTCGAACGCCTTGAGCATCAGGTCGAAGCGCTGGGCATAGGTCAGGCCACCGGCCTTGAGGCCTTCGACGATGCCGGCGTAGTCGCTGGCGTTGACCACGATGGCCACGTCCTTGTGGTTCTTGGCTGCCGAGCGGACCATGGTCGGGCCGCCGATGTCGATGTTCTCGATGGCGGTCGGCAGGT
>NZ_JAWRYR010000982.1:0-231 GCF_046940275.1 Pantoea sp. SIMBA_079
CGACTCCCTGGTGGCGAGTCCCGCGAACAGCAACTTCGTGCAGAACGACGTGCTGTCCATCCTCGAGAACGGGGACTACGACGAGGGATTCGCGCTGGCGCTCGCCTGCAAGGACCTCGGCCTGTCGATCGACCTCGCCCGGTCGGTCGGCGTGCCCGTGGAGCTGTCGTCGCTGGTCGACCAGGTGTTCCGTCGCGGACGCGCCCAGTACGGGGACCGCGCGGGCGAGAT
>NZ_JAWRYR010000983.1:0-231 GCF_046940275.1 Pantoea sp. SIMBA_079
CGAGTTCGCCGCTTCCCAGCCGTCGCTGGCGGCCGTCTCGGCGACGAGCACCGGTAGGTCGAACGGTCGCACCCGCGGGTCGACCGTTGAAGGGTTCGCGTCTTCGGACTGCTCGTCAGAGGTCATCGTTCACTCACCGGAACAAGCTTGCCAGCTTTACTAACGATTCAGATTTCCTGCGGGAGAACGGGCGACTCGATGCGTGTGTCACCCGATCGAGGGGGCGAAAGG
>NZ_JAWRYR010000984.1:0-231 GCF_046940275.1 Pantoea sp. SIMBA_079
GGTATTTCGGCGGCTTTATCGACAATCTGCTAATGCGGTTCGGCGATATCACCCTGTCGATCCCGACCATCCTTGTCGCCATTCTGGTATCCACGGTCGTGCGTCAGATGCTGCCGGTCGGCCTGCGTGAAATTGGCGCTTCTGGGGTTCTTATTCTGGCGATCGCCCTTTCGGCGTGGGTTCAATATGCCCGCACAGTGCGCGCGCAGGCCATTGTCGAGACCGGCAAGG
>NZ_JAWRYR010000985.1:0-231 GCF_046940275.1 Pantoea sp. SIMBA_079
CTGCATGCGGGTGCGGCCGCAGCAGCGAGGTGACAGTATTCATGAGCAAGTGCCTCTTATGTTTTTCTTGTTCGGTCGGCTAGCCGACCGTTGCGAGAGACATTAATCAGCGGACCGAGGTGAAGCAATTCACCCGGCACGACACTGTGCGTTTATCGCACAAGAAACGGTTTTGCCTGTTCTGATCCAGGGCCGCAAAGTGCTCCCTGCGGTCTCAACCAAACAACTGAT
>NZ_JAWRYR010000986.1:0-231 GCF_046940275.1 Pantoea sp. SIMBA_079
GCGCAGGAGTGGCGGATGATCTCGACGCCTTCGGCATCTTTCGGCGTGAGGATCTGCAGCGTCGCGTCGTGGTCGATGACGTCGGACGCGTCGACCTGGCGGCCGTCGAGCTTGCCGGCGACGGTGGCCTTGGCCAGACCAGGGCCGATCGACTGGGCGACCTCGAGGACGGAAACGGGCTGTTCGAATTCGCGGCGGCTGCCGTCGGGGAGCGTGATCGTGATCATGGCG
>NZ_JAWRYR010000987.1:0-231 GCF_046940275.1 Pantoea sp. SIMBA_079
CGCGTAATTGGTGGTGGCGTCGGTGGTATCACCGAGAGCGATGCCAACCTGGCGCTGGCTTCGAATGCAGTACTGTTCGGCTTCAACGTGCGTGCCGATGCCGGTGCGCGCAAGATCGTCGAGCAGGAAGGTCTGGATATGCGTTACTACAACGTGATCTACGACATCATCGAAGACGTCAAGAAGGCCCTGACCGGCATGCTCGGCAGCGATGTTCGCGAGAACATCCTG
>NZ_JAWRYR010000988.1:0-231 GCF_046940275.1 Pantoea sp. SIMBA_079
TAGAACGGATGCGTGGCCGAGGACACGTCGATCTTGATCAGCGGGTATTCGTTGCCGTCATCCCACTGGACTTTTTCCTTCGCGGTGGCCGCGAGGGTCGAGCGGGTGAGGAAACGGAAATCGGAAGTCACGTCCTGGAACACGACTTCGCTGTAATTCGGGTGGATGTCGGCCTTCATGGCGGGCACCAAAGTTGCGCAAGGGAAGAGCGGCATCTTAACCTCCCGCCCC
>NZ_JAWRYR010000989.1:0-231 GCF_046940275.1 Pantoea sp. SIMBA_079
CTTCTCAAGGGTTGGATCGATCGCGTGTTCGCCAATGGCTGGGCCTTCGATTTCAGTTCGGATGCCAAGCTGGTGAAGAAGCTTCGCCACCTGCGGGTTCATCTTGTCGGCGTCGGCGGCGCGGACGGCGGAACCTATGAGCGGCACGGCTATGCCGATGCCATGAAGACGCAGATTGATCATGGGATCTTCAATTATTGCGGCGCATCTGTCGTCACGTCCGAGCTCCTG
>NZ_JAWRYR010000990.1:0-231 GCF_046940275.1 Pantoea sp. SIMBA_079
GGCAAGTTACGGCCGCCTGATATCAGGTGCAATAGTGGTTGTCCAACGTCGGAGCTTCAGACGTTCTAAGATTCTGCATCTATGACGTTTTATGCCGATTCTGTTAATGATTGCCGGTGGGGTGTGCGACTACTTCGTAAGCTCCTCGCTCTGAC
The DNA here is from genome assembly GCF_046940275.1 of Pantoea sp. SIMBA_079. Lineage (NCBI taxonomy): Bacteria > Pseudomonadati > Pseudomonadota > Gammaproteobacteria > Enterobacterales > Erwiniaceae > Pantoea > Pantoea sp. SIMBA_079. The sequence goes on from NZ_JAWRYR010000990.1 coordinate 156, forward strand.
AGAAACCACACAAGTAGATCTTTCTGGCATCGATCCCCAGCCAGGATGTTTCATGCGCACATCGAACCTGCACCAG
>NZ_JAWRYR010000991.1:0-231 GCF_046940275.1 Pantoea sp. SIMBA_079
CAGCAGGCCAATATGTTGAAAATACATCAATAAAATCTGGAGGTGATAGTTATGAAGGATTACCTGATTACTATGGAAGCGTATATTCAAGAATAGGTGAAAACTTTATTATTAATGGTACTGCATTTAGAGTAAGAGAATTAGGTGTTTCATATACTTTAGGTGCTGAGACTGCTAGATCTATTGGATTAACTGGATTAAGCTTTAGCGTTTATGCAAGAAATCCATTCT
>NZ_JAWRYR010000992.1:0-231 GCF_046940275.1 Pantoea sp. SIMBA_079
GTTCGGATATGCTTCATTAGGGAATAATCCTGAATATTCATTAAACGGTTCTAAATTCTTGACATAGGTTTGAGGAGCACTATAAGGAAAAGTAATGTTTGGAACTCCGTTTTCTTTAAAATCTCCGCTTAAATCTTCATCCAGTAATACGATAGGCTTTTCACCAATATATTTAATTCCGTTTTCATTTTCAAACTCTGAAGTATAATGGATTTGATGGGATTCAAAATT
>NZ_JAWRYR010000993.1:0-231 GCF_046940275.1 Pantoea sp. SIMBA_079
CTGTTCCCTCCGTCCGACGACCGGGCGCTGCGCGCGGCGGTCTCGATGCTCGTCCACGACGGCGCCTTCCGGCGACGGATGGGGGAGGCCGGACGACGGGCGGTGCTCGGCCGCAGCTGGGATGTCATCTGCCGCGAGCTGACCGGTCACTACGAGCAGGTCATCCTCAGTGCCGTCACCGGGGTGGGAGCGTACAGTTAGGTGGCCCCAGCGGGCCGTCTTCCTCTCTCG
>NZ_JAWRYR010000994.1:0-231 GCF_046940275.1 Pantoea sp. SIMBA_079
CTACAAAAAATGACATTATCATCATTATGTATGAATGGACAACTTTATGGCTTACATTGGAACGATAGCAAGCGCAAAGATCCTAAATTCGGATTTTATAATACAGGGGAGCAGTCATTTAACTTTTTCGTATCGAATTTGTTAAGTACACTGGATAACAGCGTCATTAGTCAGTCAAAACCATTGTGGTTTCCCCAATCTAAAGAGTCAAGAGTACTTCTGAAGGAGAGG
>NZ_JAWRYR010000995.1:0-231 GCF_046940275.1 Pantoea sp. SIMBA_079
TGTCCATCTCGCCAGGCGTCTGAATCACCCGCAGCGCAAACCGACCACGGCCGGCCGCAACCCAAACTTGTTCGACGCTCCCGGAAGTGGGGATCTTCTACGCCGAGAATCGCGGGACCACTATCGGTAAAAAGTTTCTGATAAGAACAGAGGTCGGTCCCTTCAGATGTCGGGCAGGGTCCGACACCGTGAAGATCGCGTCGGATCACTCAATAGCGCAACAGCGCCGAG
>NZ_JAWRYR010000996.1:0-231 GCF_046940275.1 Pantoea sp. SIMBA_079
GACGCGCCCGGCACGCGCCGGCACCTCGCGCGTCGTGGAATCGCAGGTGCATCGCGTGCATGCACGTGCGCATCCGGTGCGGGTGTCGCCCGCCGTCCTCCGACCGTGGCGATGCGTGTCGCCGTGCCCGCCATCGTTCGTGCGACATCCGACCGTCCGGATGCCGCAAACGAAAACGGCGCGCATCCTGCGATGCGCGCCGTCGGCGACCGCGCCGGACCCGTGGGTCCG
>NZ_JAWRYR010000997.1:0-231 GCF_046940275.1 Pantoea sp. SIMBA_079
GGCCCCTCACGTTCCGTCGCGCGAGCGCGCGCCTGCAGAAGACGTCGCGCACCGCGAACAGATCACGCCGTGCGGCGGCGCGCCTGCATCGCCATCCACGCGAGCGCCACGCCGCACAGCGCGGCCGTCGCCGACATGAAGACGCGCATGCCGAGGAAATCGGGATCGTGGATCTTGGCCAGCGCGATACGCGCGTAGACCGGCGATTCCAGCTTGACCACGCCCATGTAG
>NZ_JAWRYR010000998.1:0-231 GCF_046940275.1 Pantoea sp. SIMBA_079
CATATGTCGGCGGATGCGCGTCAGTGGAAGAAAGAGATGCTACGCGGGCCGGTACCTGGCGGGAGCCCAGCGTTCTGAGCTCTCCAGTCGCCTCCGGCTGTATATCAAGATTGATGATCTGGTAAGCGATACCACGACGATCCAGCGCAGGTTTAGTGGTGTCACACTGGACAAAGTTGCTTTTAGTGTAAATAATAATGATCATGATTCTCATTTCATTTTAGTCACAGG
>NZ_JAWRYR010000999.1:0-231 GCF_046940275.1 Pantoea sp. SIMBA_079
TTGTGTACCACCACTACCATCATTTCTCCATTCGAATACAAGACGCATTGTCTGTCCTGCAAAACTGCTTAAGTTTAATGTAGTATTAAGATAATTCTGCCAAGTCGTTTGTTGATTGAAGTTACCACCAACTTGGATTCTTCCTCCTCCCGCAGCAATCTGAGTTCCTGCAGTAGGAACAAAAGATGTTGGAACAAGCCAAACTCTTAAATAATCCCAAGAGCTTTCTCC
>NZ_JAWRYR010001000.1:0-231 GCF_046940275.1 Pantoea sp. SIMBA_079
GGTCCTGAATGTTCAGGGCCCCGACCACACGACGCTCGGCATCGAGCACCGGCAGCATCGTGATCTTGCGCGTTTCCATCAGGCGCGCCGCTTCGACCGCGAGTGCATCCGCATCGACGAAGATCGGGTCGCGCGTCATCACGTCGGCGATGCGCGCGCTGCGGACGTCGATCGCGGGATCGGTCAGGGTACGCCGCAGGTCGCCATCGGTGTAGAGGCCCAGCAGTCGCC
>NZ_JAWRYR010001001.1:0-231 GCF_046940275.1 Pantoea sp. SIMBA_079
AGGCGGGTCAGTGGCCGAGGAGAGGGGAGAGGACGCGCGAGACGACGGAGGGGCGCCGGGTGACGGACTCCTCCAGGTCGGCGGACTCCATGGCCAGGAGGCCGGCGTTGGCGCCGGCGAAGCGCATCGGCTCCGGCTCCCAGTGCGGTGAGCGGTGGCCGACCCACGGGAGCGCGGTGAGCGACGTGCGGGAGCCGGTGAGCAGGTCGGCGAGCGTGCGGCCGGCGAGGT
>NZ_JAWRYR010001002.1:0-231 GCF_046940275.1 Pantoea sp. SIMBA_079
GGCGATGCGCGATGCGTCCGGCGAACGGACATCGTTCGCAGACATCCGGTGCGCGCGCCGATGACCGCGGACTGGCAGCCCTACGCCAACCTGCACGGCCACAGCGGCGTGCAGGCCTGGCGGCTCGATGCGCGCGAACTTGCGATCGAGTTCCGCGACGGCGCCGTCTACGTCTACAGCGCGCGCCGTCTCGGCGCACGACGGTTCGCGGATCTGCGACGGGCGGCTCAG
>NZ_JAWRYR010001003.1:0-231 GCF_046940275.1 Pantoea sp. SIMBA_079
GGCGCGACCGCGCTCGCCGATGCCGCCGAGCTCTACGACTTCATCCTCGACCGCCTGACGGGCGACTACGCCGACAAGGGCGTGACCGTGCCGCAGTTCCACGCCGTCGCCGAGCGCCGGCCTGCGTCGCTGTACGACTTCGACCGCCGCGTCGATGCCATCGGCACGTTCGCCGCGTTGCCGGAAGCGGCCGCGCTGGCAGCGGCGAACAAGCGCATCCAGAACATCCTG
>NZ_JAWRYR010001004.1:0-230 GCF_046940275.1 Pantoea sp. SIMBA_079
AGTGAATAGGCCCAGGCGACTGTTTAGCAAAAACACAGGTCTCTGCGAAGCCGTAAGGCGAAGTATAGGGGCTGACGCCTGCCCGGTGCTGGAAGGTTAAGAGGAGCGCTTAGCGTAAGCGAAGGTGCGAATTGAAGCCCCAGTAAACGGCGGCCGTAACTATAACGGTCCTAAGGTAGCGAAATTCCTTGTCGGGTAAGTTCCGACCCGCACGAAAGGCGCAACGATCT
>NZ_JAWRYR010001005.1:0-230 GCF_046940275.1 Pantoea sp. SIMBA_079
GCCGGTGCCCGCGAGCAATTGCAGCGGCTCGCGCGACACCGCGACCACCCTGCCCTCGCGTACGCCCGTGCCGGCCGGCAACGACGCACGGTCGCTGGTGCTGGTCTGCTACGGCGCCGGCAATCGCCCGACCGTGAAGTCGGAACCCAGCTACAGCTGGGACGACAGCACGCACAAATGGCACGAAGAGAACCGCATCAGCAGCGGGCGCGAGGGGTTCAACAGCGACG
>NZ_JAWRYR010001006.1:0-230 GCF_046940275.1 Pantoea sp. SIMBA_079
GGCGCATAAAAACATGCGCCACGACCGGAAAGTCGCAGCGCATGCAAAAAGAATTAATCCAGAAGACGATCAGAAATCGTCGTTCTTCTCTGGCGCAACGAGGCCCTCGATACCGGCGAGCAGCTCTTCTTCCGACATGCGGTCGAAAGTAACCACATCTTCCTCAGCGGCTTCGGCAATGCCTTCCGCGACGTCTTCCGACGAAGAGGCGATCTGTGCAGGTGCAGCCG
>NZ_JAWRYR010001007.1:0-230 GCF_046940275.1 Pantoea sp. SIMBA_079
GTGGATGAGGCTCAGCGCCACGAAGATGACGCACAGGAGCACGAGGAGCGGCAGCTGCCACCGGCGGCGCTGAGGCTGGCGCGTCTCCACGTAGATCAACCCGACGAGGAATCCGCCGATCAGCCCACCGACGTGGGCCTGCCAGGCGATGTTGAACCCGGGCAGGAAGCCGATCGCGAGGTTCAGCGCCACCAGCACGAGGATCTGCGTGGCGTTGCCGCCGAGTCGGC
>NZ_JAWRYR010001008.1:0-230 GCF_046940275.1 Pantoea sp. SIMBA_079
GGTATAAATTGGACCTGAATAATCACTTTTCCGGTACCATGTTGTTCTTTTTCCACTGTATATGATTTGAAGCAGTCCCATATCTTTAGACAAAACAGATTTGCTGTCTACAAACTGTCTTTTAACCTTTTTGAGATCTGTAATTTCCATAAACCGGATATCTTTCTCCAAAACTTTTTCTTTTTTTCCAGAATCGCGCAAAACCGTCATTTGTTTTAGATACGTTCCCG
>NZ_JAWRYR010001009.1:0-230 GCF_046940275.1 Pantoea sp. SIMBA_079
GGGTAGACCATCTGGACGAACTGCGGGAAGAAGCCGGCGCCGCCTCGGATGGTGTAGCCGAATCGGCCGGCCGACGGGTCGGTCAGGGCGTTCGCCGCACCGAAGAAGTCGCTCCAGGTGGTCGGCGTGCTGAGACCGGCCTGGTCGAACCAGTCGGACCGGTAGTAGAGCACGTCGGCGAGCGCTGTGGCAGGCGTGAGGTAGAGCTTGCCGTCCGGAGCGGCGGCCTT
>NZ_JAWRYR010001010.1:0-230 GCF_046940275.1 Pantoea sp. SIMBA_079
GGCGGATCGTTATCCCTATCAGATGTCCGGCGGCCAGCAGCAGCGCGTGGCACTGGCCCGCGCGCTTGCCACCAAGCCGCAGGTTCTTCTGCTCGACGAGCCGCTATCGGCGCTGGATGCGAAGATCCGCATATCCTTGCGCGAAGAAATCCGCGCTATCCAGCAGAAGCTCGGTATTACGACCGTATTCGTCACCCACGATCAGGAAGAAGCGTTGTCGATCTCTGATC
>NZ_JAWRYR010001011.1:0-230 GCF_046940275.1 Pantoea sp. SIMBA_079
CATATCGATAGCGGCATTTAATGACATGTAAAAAGCATGAGACTGCAAGGGCCTGGGGGCGCGCCAACATTCACGCAAAGATGACCATCAAAGCAACCCATCCGCCCGCAACAATGTTTCCAGGCAATGCTCCTGCACCCCATAGAACGCCTTGAGCTGGGCAATCTTTTCCAGCAACGCCCCGTTATCCCCCGCCTGGCGCCGCTTCACCGCAAGAATCATCTTGTTCT
>NZ_JAWRYR010001012.1:0-230 GCF_046940275.1 Pantoea sp. SIMBA_079
GCCACAGTGCTTTCCGTGCAGAATGGCGGCGTTATAAGGAATTCAGGCCCATTCGTCCAGCAAAAGCGCTACAAACATCGTTTCCCTGTCAATAAAGGCAATATCGCTCGACCCGGCGGGCAAAGCCGATTATCTATAAATTCATGATTCAGCCTCCCCACAACGCCCCCGGCGAAACCATCGCAGCCCGCATCAGCCGCATCCTTGCCGACCGCATCATTGCGGGCGAG
>NZ_JAWRYR010001013.1:0-230 GCF_046940275.1 Pantoea sp. SIMBA_079
AGCCCGTGACCTTCATCAAAAACAAGGCGAGCATCACTGCCGCACAAAACAGCGCGAGCTTTGCGCCGTTTCGCATAAACAGCAATCCACATATCAGCACGTAGAGCAAAAGCGATGTATGGCGATTATAAATGCCAAACCCATCCAGTCCGGGATAGGGATAAAAGCTTTGTGTATTGGCCGGAAAGATTGCGAAAACCAGAAATGGAACAAGGATCAGAAATCCGGTT
>NZ_JAWRYR010001014.1:0-230 GCF_046940275.1 Pantoea sp. SIMBA_079
CTTGAAGGCATGCGCGAGCGTCCGCCGAAAATTGGAAAACTGGCACAAAGACAAAGGGCGCCTTTCGGCGCCCTACTCACAGACAGGTCGACTTGTCATCGCCATATACCTGCCCGGCTCTGTAATTGCTGGTTGAACCAGGATCCTCAGAGTATTACAAGCCCCTTGCAGGAACAGGCTGATTATCACGCATCGAGCGTAACATTGACAACAGACCGCTCTGTTGCTGG
>NZ_JAWRYR010001015.1:0-230 GCF_046940275.1 Pantoea sp. SIMBA_079
GAGTATAAGTTAATTCAAAAAGCAGTAGTGAAGGTGTTACGTGATTATAAAGCTCTAGCTGTACGTATGGAGAATCAAAGTGAATGTGAGAGAGAAAGTATTCAGTTATTCCCTGAATTACGTGATACAAGGAAGATAAATGATTACAAGTACTTGCAAATAAAAAGAGCATTAGAACATTCATTGGATATAGAGCAAAGAGAGATCATTGAGCGTAAGTATTTGAAAAG
>NZ_JAWRYR010001016.1:0-230 GCF_046940275.1 Pantoea sp. SIMBA_079
TCAATATCTCCTAGCTGTGAAAGCTTTTCCACTTCGATCAGTAAATCTTCTCTTAGCGTACAGCATATACAGCCATTTTGCATTTCTACCAGTTTCTCATTGGTTTTAGAAAATCCCCCTTTTTTCACCAAGGTAACATCAATATTTACTTCACTCATATCATTGACAATAACAGCTACTTTAAGATTATCCCGATTAGTTAAAATGTGATTTAGTAGTGTTGTCTTTCC
>NZ_JAWRYR010001017.1:0-230 GCF_046940275.1 Pantoea sp. SIMBA_079
GCCCCACTTGGTGTTCTGCTGCCCAACGGCCTTGGCCTCAATGTCGATGGCAAGGATATCGGTCGCGCCTATTTCGTCCGCTGCTTCGAAGACGGCTGCTACGCCGAAGTGATCCTCGAGGATGATCTTCTCAAGACACTGCGTTCTGGCAAGGCAGCTACCTTCATCGTCTTCCAGACACCGGAAGAAGGCGTAGGCATCCCGGTTGATCTGAAGGGATTTGGCGAAGG
>NZ_JAWRYR010001018.1:0-230 GCF_046940275.1 Pantoea sp. SIMBA_079
GGAAGATCAAGATCGCTTTCCTGTTCAACCATTGCGAACAGCTCGATACCGTAGCCATCGGGCAACTCATCTATAAATTCAGAAGGTAGGGCAATTCGCACGCCAACATCTTCTGAGAGGGGTGGCGCCTCCCCGGTCGATATCGTTATTTCGTACGCCCGGCGCGAAGAAGGACGGAATATGGATGCGAACTCTTCGAAATTGGCTCCTACAGCAGTATCTCGGCCAGT
>NZ_JAWRYR010001019.1:0-230 GCF_046940275.1 Pantoea sp. SIMBA_079
GAATGAGCATGTTCATGCAATTCGGTTTCGGCGCAGTGCTGATCGTGCTGGCCATGCTGGTGCTGTCGGCGTTTCGCATCCTGCGCGAATACGAGCGCGGCGTGGTGTTCCAGCTGGGGCGCTTCTGGCAGGTCAAAGGGCCGGGGCTGATCCTGTTGATCCCGGTGATTCAGCAAATGGTACGGGTCGACCTGCGTACAGTGGTACTGGATGTGCCGCCGCAGGATGTG
>NZ_JAWRYR010001020.1:0-230 GCF_046940275.1 Pantoea sp. SIMBA_079
GCGAGTTCACTGATCAGGCGGTAGATCTCGGCGTTGGCCCCAACATCGAAACCGCGGGTCGGTTCGTCCAGAATCAGGATCTTCGGCTGCGCCAGCTGCCAGCGCGCAATCAGCACTTTTTGCTGGTTACCGCCGCTGAGGTCATTGATGATCTGATCCATGGTCGGCGTTTGAATATTGAGCTTGAGGATCTGATCTATACAGTCCTGCGCCAGTTTCACATGGCTGAC
>NZ_JAWRYR010001021.1:0-229 GCF_046940275.1 Pantoea sp. SIMBA_079
AAATTGCGCACATACCCGGGTTTACGACTTGTCTGACTTTAAAAAAATTAACGCATTTGACCGTTTTAAATCCTTTTTTTCAGGTAGGCTATGCGCCCTCCGGACTTGGTCTGTGGCTAGTAAAAAGGGAAAAATAATGACAAGCCTCGCTCAGGAAGCCAAACCCAGTGTTGTGGTTTTACATCAGCTCATTGAACGTATTTTTAATCATGCTGATGTCAGCACCGAT
>NZ_JAWRYR010001022.1:0-229 GCF_046940275.1 Pantoea sp. SIMBA_079
GCGGCGGCCGGCGACTGCAGCGCGCGTTCCAGCCCGACCATGCCGGGGAACAGCGACGCGGTGTGGCCGTCGTCGCCCATGCCCAGCACCACGACGCCGGCCGGCTGGCGCGCGTGCAGGTTGGCGGTGGCGACGGCTTCGTCGAACGGTCGGCCGGCGCGCGTCAGTGTTTCCAGTCGCGCTTTCTCGGCCTTGTTCTGGATCAGGGTCTCGCGCAGCAGGCGCGCAT
>NZ_JAWRYR010001023.1:0-229 GCF_046940275.1 Pantoea sp. SIMBA_079
GCAGGAGCACCCGCGAGCGCAGCATGTTGCGATGCGAGGACAGAAGGTCAGGTATGACCAACCATTCGTCGCGCCAGACGGCACCTTGATCATGTATCCGCATGCTCCAGGCATTCCGGCCCGGCACAAGATCGGATGCAAGTGCGTGGCCGAATACAAGATCGATTTCGTCGCTCAGTTGGTGGAATAATGGCCAGGTCTTTTGCCGCAACCGTCGGGCAGTGGGCCG
>NZ_JAWRYR010001024.1:0-229 GCF_046940275.1 Pantoea sp. SIMBA_079
CTCATTAATTATTTAAAGATAGTTTAACATGGCTTAGTTTAAGTTAAAAGTTTGTTAATGTTAATATTTATTAACATATTTGTTATCTTAAAATATTAAAATTTGTTAATATGAATGTGAAATTACGTGTAATAAGTGTAGGCGTACTATTCTTTATTGGACAATCTGCTTTAGCACAAGATGTCAAAAAAGACACAACTGCAAAAGAAGAAAATATAGAAGAGGTCGT
>NZ_JAWRYR010001025.1:0-229 GCF_046940275.1 Pantoea sp. SIMBA_079
GGTCGTCGTCGCGCGTGCTGCGGTCGCCGACCTGGCGTCGATCGGTGCCGAGTTCGGCGGTCAAGCGGTTGAGGCCGGCGGCCGAATCGCGACGCGGGAAGTCGCCGTCGTCCATGCCCAGCAGGCAGATCGCGCGGAACGGCAGCAGGCGCATCGGCACCATGCGACCGACGCTGACGCCGCCGGTCAGCAGCGGCGCGCGCGTGTCGGCTTCACCGAGCACTGCGGC
>NZ_JAWRYR010001026.1:0-229 GCF_046940275.1 Pantoea sp. SIMBA_079
CTACAAGAGGAACTAGTGCTGGTAATTGAGCCTCTACTTTTTCCCCTTCAGTATATAATTTAACTTTTTCATTTGTTTCTACATTTGTTAATACTGCATCTACCGCGCCGTTTTCTGGATCTAAAGTAGTAATATCTGCTTTATATTCAGAAACTTGATCTTCACCTATTTTTAGGAAATTATCCGGATATTCAACTGCTGTAATTTCAACTTCACTTGTATCTCGATT
>NZ_JAWRYR010001027.1:0-229 GCF_046940275.1 Pantoea sp. SIMBA_079
CCCAGGAACACTCCATCGAAGAAGCCCTTCTGGAACGGCGACCAGGCCTGAAGCACGATGTCGTGCAGGCGGGCGTAGTCGAGGATGCCGTTGTCGCGCGAGATCGACTGGTCGAGCCCCGCCATGTTGGCCGCGACGCCCTGCGCGATCAGCGGTGCGTGCGTGATGCTGAGCTGCACCTGGTTCGCGATGAGCGGCTGCGACACGCTGCGCTGGAGCAGCTCGATCT
>NZ_JAWRYR010001028.1:0-229 GCF_046940275.1 Pantoea sp. SIMBA_079
GAAGAAACGGGCTCGGCCGATGAGTACCGGATCATCGACCGTTTCAAATGCAGCGCGGAGCAATCTCCGCCCTCCATAAGTCCGTCCTGAAGGTCGGCAGGCGACGAACAAGTGCCTAGTGGCGCGACACCCGGTCTGCGACCATCGCTTCACTGGGTGCTCCGCGCCCGCACAGACCTGCGCGGGCGCGTACGGCTCCCCGAGCCGGAGGAAGGCAGACGAATGCCCG
>NZ_JAWRYR010001029.1:0-229 GCF_046940275.1 Pantoea sp. SIMBA_079
GGGTCTCCGGCGAACGCCAGCAGCCCGGCGCGCAGCGGCGATTCGTCCGGCGCGAGCTCGGCCTCTTCGGCCGGTGCGGCACCGATCGGGATGCCGTTCTCGCTTGCGCGCGCGAGCAGCCAGTCGCGCAGTCGCAGCGTGGAGACGCAGTCGTAGCGGTTGTAGTCGCCCAGCTCGTCGAGCAGCCGTTGCGCCTCGTCGAGGCGCCCGAGCGCGAGCAGGTCACGGG
>NZ_JAWRYR010001030.1:0-229 GCF_046940275.1 Pantoea sp. SIMBA_079
GCGCGCCTCGCTGGCGCGGCGGACGACGTCCTCGATCATCTCGACCAGCCCCATCTTCATGCCGTCGTTCGGGTGGTAGATGCGCTCGACGCCGTAGCCCTGCAGCTCGCGGATTTCCTCGGGCGTGATCGTGCCGCCACCGCCGCCGAACACGCGGATGTGGCCGGCGCCGCGTTCTTTCAGCATGTCGACCATGTACTTGAAGTACTCGACATGGCCGCCCTGGTAG
>NZ_JAWRYR010001031.1:0-229 GCF_046940275.1 Pantoea sp. SIMBA_079
GGTTGGGTTTTGCACGTAATCTGCAAGCATGCCTGGAGCAGGCCAGCGGGGCGTTGGTGAAGTTTCTGTGTGATGACGACTTGTTGCTCGACAGTTGCATCAGCCAGCAAGCGCAAGTGCTGACGCACTGGCCTCAGCTCAGCATGGTGATCGGGCAGCGCCTGCTCTGGTCTGCTGATGACATCCTCCTGCCTTCCCGTGCGCTCAATAGCGTGATTGCGCCGCAAAG
>NZ_JAWRYR010001032.1:0-229 GCF_046940275.1 Pantoea sp. SIMBA_079
GGCCACGGCCTGCACCAGTTGCTGACCGCGATCGGCGAATTGCCGGTCGCGGGCATCAACGGCGTGGAATGGGACGCGGTGGAACGGCCGAGCCAGTTCATGGAGAACTTCTGCTGGGAATGGGATCGCGTGCACGCGATGACCGCGCACGTCGACACCGGCGAAGCGCTGCCGCGCGAACTGTTCGACAGGATGCTGGCGGCGCGCAATTTCCAGAGCGGCCTGCAGT
>NZ_JAWRYR010001033.1:0-229 GCF_046940275.1 Pantoea sp. SIMBA_079
CTGGCCACCGATTTAGAGTTTTTCCAGTACCGCTTTTCCGCTTCGTTTGAGGGCCACCCACCGTTTTAATCATGCGGCCCTAGCTAGCTGTAATACCCGACGATATAGTCTGTGATCGCATGAGCAGCTTAGCTAAAGTTTATATAACCTGTCCCTGGAAACCACTCGTTTTTCAGCCTCCGGAAGCAGCGTTCCATCCGGCTGTTGTCCCAACAGTTTCCACGTCGGC
>NZ_JAWRYR010001034.1:0-229 GCF_046940275.1 Pantoea sp. SIMBA_079
ATGGCGGCTTCGCACCGGCCGGGCGGGCGCTGGACATGCCCAAGTCAAAACTCAGCCGGCGAATCGCCGACCTTGAAGACCGTCTGGGCGTGCGGCTGCTGAACCGCACCAGCCGGCACTGCACGCTGACCGAGATCGGCCAGGCCTACTACAACCGTTGCCTGGCCACGCGCGTGGAGGCCGAGGGCGCGGCGGAAATAATCGAGCGCAACCGCAGCGAACCGCGCGG
>NZ_JAWRYR010001035.1:0-228 GCF_046940275.1 Pantoea sp. SIMBA_079
GGAGCGGGAAACGAGACTCGAACTCGCGACCCCGACCTTGGCAAGGTCGTGCTCTACCAACTGAGCTATTCCCGCATTATCGTTGATATTCACCCTGCTGCTACGCGGCAAAGTAAAACATCTGATATTGGTATCTGACTACATCTTTAAATCTGGAGCGGGAAACGAGACTCGAACTCGCGACCCCGACCTTGGCAAGGTCGTGCTCTACCAACTGAGCTATTCCCG
>NZ_JAWRYR010001036.1:0-228 GCF_046940275.1 Pantoea sp. SIMBA_079
GGTACAATCTCCTCAAGGGGGGTGAGGGTACCGACCGCTTTGTCATCCACAGGCGTGCAGGCGGTAATGATGTACTCAAGCAGTTCGAGACTTCGCGTGAGGTGATCGACCTGGTCGGCTTTGGTGGTTCAGGGTTTGCTGACTTGCAGATGCAACAGGACGGCAATTCGACTGTGCTCGACCTTGGCAGTGGGCAGAAGCTGACGCTTGCGGACACTACGATTGCTG
>NZ_JAWRYR010001037.1:0-228 GCF_046940275.1 Pantoea sp. SIMBA_079
GGTGGATAAAGGCATGGCCGTGACCGCCGATGTGGAGCGGGCGATCCGAGAGATCCTGCAGGCGACGCTGAACACCACTGAATTGGTGACGGATATTTCCCGCACCATCAGTGAACAGAGCCTGGCCAGCAATGAAATTGCTCATCAGGTGGAAATGATCGCCGGCATGTCGCAAAACAACAGCCGGGTCATCGGTGAAACCGCTTCGACGACAGACGAGTTGTCGAG
>NZ_JAWRYR010001038.1:0-228 GCF_046940275.1 Pantoea sp. SIMBA_079
CCCGGAATGAAGAGGCCGGAGAGTGACACCGCTTCAGTCAGTGCACCGCCGCCATTGGTCAGCAGGTCGATAACCACGCTGTCAACGTTTTGCTTTTGCAGTTTCTGCAGCTGTACTGTGACATCGTCAGTCAGACCAACATAGAAACCCGGAAGATCCAGCACGCCGACTTTTTCTTTGCCAACGTTATGCACCGTGCCTTTTACCGCGCGATCTTCCAGACGGATT
>NZ_JAWRYR010001039.1:0-228 GCF_046940275.1 Pantoea sp. SIMBA_079
GTACTCGCGCAACGAACGCAATGCGAATGCGGCGATCGTCGTCGGCATCGCGCCCGAGGATTTCCTGCCCTATGCGCCCGAAGGCGGGCCGCTCGCCGGCATCGCCCTGCAACGGCACTGGGAGTCGAACGCGTTCGCGCTCGGCGGTGGCGAGTACGAGGCCCCGGGCCAGCTGGTCGGCGATCTGCTCGCCGGGCGCGCGTCGAACGCGTTCGGCAGCGTGGTGCC
>NZ_JAWRYR010001040.1:0-228 GCF_046940275.1 Pantoea sp. SIMBA_079
GCATCGCTGAGCGTCTGCCGGATCTGGGCCTGGTGGGCCTGCTCGCTCCACAGTTCGAATTTCTCGCCCATCCCCACCAGCACCGCCTTGCGCTCCATGCCGACCGTGGTGCGGTGGCTGGCGGGCACGCTTATGCGGCCACTGCCGTCGGGTTCGACCACCATCGCCGCGCCAACCAGCTTCAGCTGCAGGGTGCGGTTGGTGGGGCGGGTGCGCGGCAGTGCGTTG
>NZ_JAWRYR010001041.1:0-228 GCF_046940275.1 Pantoea sp. SIMBA_079
GGCCCGGCCAGGTCGCCTGCGAGCCGAGACACCCGAGCTGGTTCGACGCCGGCGCGGACGCGCTGCTGGCCCGCCATCGCATCGCGCGGGTGGCGGCCGATCCGGCGCGTGCGCCCGGCGCGGATGTCCCGGGCGGCGATCCCGCCTGCCGCTACTGGCGCTGGCACGGCAGCCCGGAGATCTACGTCAGCGCCTACGACGTCGCCGCGCGGCGGGCGCTCGTCACCG
>NZ_JAWRYR010001042.1:0-228 GCF_046940275.1 Pantoea sp. SIMBA_079
GCAGTATTGCCAGGTCACCCCGGGCGCGTTTTCATTTAAAGTTGCACAAGCATCCGTGCGAGGAGCCGCTACATGGGCGCAACCAACAGGTTAGCCTGCTATTCCGATCCCGCTGATCACTATTCTCATCGGGTGCGCCTGGTTCTGGCCGAGAAGGGCGTCAGCGTGCAGTTTATCGATGTCGATCCCGCCCGCCTGCCGCCGAAGCTGGCCGAGGTCAATCCTTAT
>NZ_JAWRYR010001043.1:0-228 GCF_046940275.1 Pantoea sp. SIMBA_079
CCTGGTGCGCGACATGCTTGGCGATGTGTTACGCCAATACGGCTACCAGGTGCGCCAGGCGCACAGCGGCGAGCAGGCATTGGCCTTGCTGGATGACGATATTGACCTGCTGCTGACTGATTTCGCCATGCCCGAGTTCAACGGCGCACAACTGGCGCTGGCGGCCCGCGAACGGTACCCCCACGTGCCGGTGGTGTTTCTTACAGGTTATGCGGAGTTGCAGGGGCT
>NZ_JAWRYR010001044.1:0-228 GCF_046940275.1 Pantoea sp. SIMBA_079
TGTGCTTCAGAAAACGGTTTGGTGGCAATGGGCCAGACGGAAAGCGGCGCAGGCTCAAAATTGCGCAAATATCGCCGTGTCGGCGGAATAATCATGGCGTCGTTGAAACTGGTATTGTTTCGCGTTCCCGATCCTGCCGCTGCTTCCTTTTTTCCACCTCGGACAACGGCCTTCATCGGTCCGTTGGTTTTCGTGCCGCCGTTCGCACGATAACTTCCCACTTGATTG
>NZ_JAWRYR010001045.1:0-228 GCF_046940275.1 Pantoea sp. SIMBA_079
GGGTGGACGCCGCGCCGGCTGGTCGACAACTTCGATGCCGAATGGGGCCTGATCGGCAGCCGCGGCAGCACGCTGTATCTGGCGACGACCCGCGACGCGGAACGGCGGCGGATCGTGGGCATCGACGTCGCCGATACGGACGCGCGCTTCATCGATGTCGTCGGCGAGCAGGCGCACACGCTCAACGACGCCGCATTGCTCGGCGACCGCCTGCTGGTGGCGTACCTC
>NZ_JAWRYR010001046.1:0-228 GCF_046940275.1 Pantoea sp. SIMBA_079
GGCATCCACCGGGCGTGGAAGCGCTATTTCGTCGCGACCGCGCAGGTCAAGAAGGGCGACCGTGTGCTCGACCTAGCCGGCGGCACCGGCGACATCGCGGCGCTGCTGAAGGACCGGGTCGGCGATTCCGGCGAACTGGTGCTCGGCGACATCAATGCCGCGATGCTGCGCGTCGGCCGCGACCGGATGACCAACCGCGGCCAGGTTCGCGGCTTCGAGTACGTGCAG
>NZ_JAWRYR010001047.1:0-228 GCF_046940275.1 Pantoea sp. SIMBA_079
TATATTTAATATAAACAATAAAATCTATTTAGATTTAGTTTCTAAAAGATTGGTTCCCAATAAATTTTCTGCATATAATGTTGTTGTAGAGTACGAAAAAAAACGACGTATACAATACTATGTTGAAATAACGGAAAAATTGGAAAATAAAAAATACACTATATATTTTAAAAGTTATCCTCCAAAGAAAATCTTAAATGCTAAAAATGAGTATATAAAAGATTAAAT
>NZ_JAWRYR010001048.1:0-228 GCF_046940275.1 Pantoea sp. SIMBA_079
CACCATCGCCCCGCCCGAAATCATCGATGTTGCCTGCGAAGTGGGCGTGGTGCGGCAGCTTACGAAGAATGTCTTCTTCAATTGCTGCGAGATGATCGACAAGCTCACCGAAAGCGGTCGCTGCGATCTGACGGTCGCCATGAACCTGTCGCCGCGCGAAATGGCGGGAGGTCGCATTCCGCACGAAATCCTGTCCCAGATGGAAAGGCGCGACCTGCCTGTTTCCAT
>NZ_JAWRYR010001049.1:0-228 GCF_046940275.1 Pantoea sp. SIMBA_079
GAGCTAAAGGGTTATGATGTGTATTTTTCAGTTGACGATGTTCCTCTTGAAGTCGACTTTCCCAAGCAGTGGCTTGGGTTTGGTTTTCTAGATGGTGAAAAAAGACATATTCCTGTGGAGTGGGCTGATTTTTCTGAGTTTTTGCCTTGGGTAAGCGCGTGGCTCGACAAATGTGTGCTAGGAACTGTTTTGGCAGTGAGTGATAGGCCGTATCTCATGTATGTATAT
>NZ_JAWRYR010001050.1:0-228 GCF_046940275.1 Pantoea sp. SIMBA_079
TGTACTGGGGCTGGTGGTTGTCCTGGTCGCCCTTCGTGGGTTTGTTCATCGCACGTATTTCGCGAGGGCGGACCATTCGGGAATTCGTCTGCGGCGTATTGTTCGTACCGGCGGGTTTCACCTTGCTGTGGATGACGGTGTTCGGTGACTCGGCAATCCATATGATCCTCAACGATGGTGTAAAGGATCTGGCTACTGTGGTCAGTGAAGACAGTTCCCTCGCCTTGT
>NZ_JAWRYR010001051.1:0-228 GCF_046940275.1 Pantoea sp. SIMBA_079
CATCCGGGCAATCAGGTACTGAATGTCGAATTCCTTCGGCTGCTTGACGAGGCCGTCGATGGTGAGCTTCCAGGGCAGCGGCTTGTAATTGCCGGAATTGGCGGAAGGGTCGCTCTTGTCCGTGCCGAACTCGTAGAAATTATTGTAGGTCGTGACGGCATCCTGCGGCGTCAGCTTCTCGTCCACCTTATAGGCGGAAGCCTTGGCCTTCAGCGGTTCGGCAAAAGC
>NZ_JAWRYR010001052.1:0-228 GCF_046940275.1 Pantoea sp. SIMBA_079
GATGCGCGGCGCAGTGGGGCCGGCCGTGCTGGCCCTGCGGTTGCCGGGTCTCGCGGGGCGGAGACGCCGTCAGCCGTGCGGCCTCGTGCCCTGCGACGCGCGTCGGACGATCCCGAACTCGCGGGCGAGCACGGCCGGGTAATCGGGTTCCGCGACCTCGCTCTCGGTCCTGTGCCCCGCCAGCGTGGAGCGGATCAGGCGCCGGCCGCTGAGCGTGGTCCGGCTGTC
>NZ_JAWRYR010001053.1:0-228 GCF_046940275.1 Pantoea sp. SIMBA_079
GGTGTTGTCGTAGTTGCTGCCGCCGGAGCCTGTATAGGCGCGGTCCCACGGATCGGTAAAAGTGCCCGGGTAGAACCAGGTCTTCGTGACCGTGTTGTTCGACGGGTCATCCTGAGCCGTGTCAGTACCTGCCGCAGATGTGTACGTCGGCGCGGTGGACTGCAGGCTGATCGATCCAGCGCTAGTCGGGACAAGGTGCAGCCAGATCGAACCGCTCGCCAAAGCCAC
>NZ_JAWRYR010001054.1:0-228 GCF_046940275.1 Pantoea sp. SIMBA_079
AGGGCTGCTGGTCAATGCGCGTCATCTGCCGCTTGGTATTGCGGTAAAAGATCTGCTGGGTCAGGGAGCCCGCAGCCTGCTTGGCTGCCACATCATGAACGATGAAAGCGCGGTATTTGGTATCTCTCAACCAGCGTTACAGGAGCGCCGGGTGCCCGACTGGCTGTGCGGGCTGGGAATTTTTGCAGTCTGGCCGCTCACGGTTATCGGCGGCGCCTTGATTGGCCG
>NZ_JAWRYR010001055.1:0-228 GCF_046940275.1 Pantoea sp. SIMBA_079
GGCTGGCAGGCGCTTTAGGTACATCAGGCTGGAATAGCCCGTGCCAAAGTCATCAATGGACAAGTCCACGCCCATGTCGGACAGGCGCTGCAGCACAGCCAGGCTGGCGTCGGCATCGTGCATGGCGGTGGTTTCGGTAATTTCCAGTGTCAGGCCGTTGGCCGGCAAGCCGTTCTGCTGGAGGGCGCGGGCTACGCTGTCGACCAGGCCGGCGTGGCAGAACTGGAT
>NZ_JAWRYR010001056.1:0-228 GCF_046940275.1 Pantoea sp. SIMBA_079
GGAGGACCGGGTAGGCCCATGGAAAAGCTGCAGGATCCATTCGTTATGGCCAAGCTGCTGCAACGGCGCAATGCCGCGGTGGCGGAACCCGCGATAGCTGTCGCTGACCAGCGCCCTGAGAGTAGGCTCGTCGAGGGTATCGCCAACAAACGGTGCCATTACCCGCCAGGCCAGTTCGTCGAAGGGCAACCACGACCAGCTGGCAATTTCCTGTGGGCTGAACACCGG
>NZ_JAWRYR010001057.1:0-228 GCF_046940275.1 Pantoea sp. SIMBA_079
TGTTGGCGGTTCCAGGTCGGCATATAGATTGAGATCAGCGGATTGTCTTTCATAGGTTGTTCTCCCGGCTTATGAGCTGGTTTGCTTGCCGGATGCGGCGTGAACGCCTTATCCGGCCTACGTAGAGCACTGAACTCGTAGGCCTGATAAGCGTAGCGCATCAGGCAATTCCAGCCGCTGATCTGTGTCAGCGGCTACCGTGATTCATTCCCGCCAACAACCGCGCAT
>NZ_JAWRYR010001058.1:0-228 GCF_046940275.1 Pantoea sp. SIMBA_079
TTGCTCTCATTAGTGCCGCTGGTTGCCGTTGTTTTTGCGCTTTTCGCCGCTTTTCCCATGTTTTCCGACGTCAGCATTCAGTTACGTCACTTTATTTTTGCCAACTTTCTGCCTGCTACTGGCGATGTTATTCAGCGGTATATCGAACAATTTGTTGCCAATTCCAACAAGATGACCGCCGTTGGGGCGTGCGGGCTGATCGTCACCGCGTTATTGTTGATGTACTCC
>NZ_JAWRYR010001059.1:0-210 GCF_046940275.1 Pantoea sp. SIMBA_079
CCCGTGATTGAATGACGCCGTTCATGACGATGGATACCGTGCGCGCAATAAACCAGGGGCGCATAAATGCGCCCCCTACATCGCCCCGCGTAGGGGCGTCATTAATGACGCCCGTGTCGATTCCCGCACCGCAATTGAATGACGCCGTTCATGACGATGGATACCGTGCGCGCAATAAACCAGGGGCGCATAAATGCGCCCCCTGCATCG